>CAXRES010000024.1:0-15039 GCA_964229575.1 Alphaproteobacteria bacterium | reverse complement strand
GTTCAAGTTCGCCATTACGCCTGCCCTCGCGGCGCTCGCCCTCGGCGCGGTTCCCGCGGCGGCCCGGGCCGACGCCAGATCCGACTTCTACAAGGGCAAGACGCTCAACCTCGTCATCTCCACAGGTGTCGGCGGCGGTCTCGACCTCAACGCCCGCGTGGTCGCGCGCCACTGGACGCGCCATATCCCCGGCAACCCGACCTTCGTGCCGCGCAATATGCCGGGCGCCGGCAGCCTGCGCGCCACCAGCTACCTCTACAATCAGGCGGCCAAGGACGGAACCGCGGTGGGCACGATGATTCCCTCCTTCGTGCTCAACCAGCGGCTTGGCGGCAAGGGTGTCGATTACGACTCGTCGAAGTTCCACTGGATCGGCTCGTCCAACATCAGCAATTCGACGCTCTACATCTGGCATAGCCACGGCATCAAGACCCTGGCTGACGCCACCAAAAAAGAAGTGATCATGGGCGCCACCGGCGCCGGCTCCTATACCGTGCTCTATCCCGTCATCCTCAACAACCTGCTCGGCACCAGGTTCCGCGTCATCATGGGCTATCGCAGCGCGACCCAGGTCAATCTGGCGATGGAGCGCGGCGAGGTCCAGGGGCGCGCCGGCAACAACTTCAACAGCCTGATGGCCCGCGATGCCCAGTGGGTGAAGGACAAGAAACTGGACATCCTGCTGCAGATCGGCACCAGGAAGGACCCCGACTTCGCCAACGTGCCGCTGCTCACCGAATTCGCCAAGGACCAGGCGAGCCGCGAGGTCCTGCAACTTTTCTCCGACGAGGTCGAGCTGGGCCGTCCCTTCCTGACCACGCCCGGCGTGCCCGCCGATCGCGTGGCGGCACTGCGCACCTCCTTCGACGCGACGATGAAGGACAAGCAGCTGCTCGATGAAGCCAAGAAGAGCGGGCTCGATATTTCACCGACTTCGGGCGCCGAATTGCAGCGCATCGCCGGCGGCATCGTCAATGCCTCCGACGACCTGGTGAACCGGGTCAAGGCGGCGTTGGACCTGAAGAACACCGTCGCCGGCGAGGTGAAGAGCAAAGGCGACAAGAAGAAAAAGACGAGCGAGGAGTAACCTCGCCGACGGTGGAGACCGTCACGCCGTAATCAGGAGAATCCCATGTTCGCCCAGATCAACCACATGGCCATGTCGAGCGCAAATTATCCGTTCGTCGGCCGTTTCTATGAAGCCGTCTTCGGCCTCAGGACCTCGGTCCACCGGCCCTTCCACGGCGTCGTCTGCTCGGACGGCTACGCCGGGCTCAACATCAACCCCAAGCGCGACGGCTGCTATGGCGGTCTCGACCATTTCGGTTTCGGGGTAGACGAGGTCGAGCCGGTACTCGCGCGCATGAAGAAGAAATGGCCGACGGCGAACATCGTCAAGCGGCCTTCCACCCGCCCCTTCGCCGCCTATTCAGGTCACGATCCGGACGGCAACATTTTCGATCTGGCGCAGAAGAAGGACGACACGCGTTCGAACATGTACGCCGAAACCGCGGCGCAGGGCTGGAACCAGGAGCGCTATCTCAACAAGTTCGCCATCCGCACGATCAACGTGGATCGTTGCGCCGAGTTCTACATGGACGTTTTCGAACTGAAGCCGACGAACAAGTCGTCCGAGCTGCCGGCGAGGCATCTGACCGACGGTCGCGTCACCCTGACGCTGATGCCCTGGACGATCGAGATGTTCGAGGGCATGGCGATCAAGCGTCCGGGGCCCGATCACATCGGGTTCAAGGTCGAAAGCATCGAGAAGGTGAAGGCCGACGCCCAGAAGGCCGAAGACTGGAACCAGTTCCTCGCCCCCTTCAAGCTCGGCGGCAGTCCGGAAGCGGAAACCCGCCGCAAGCTGTTCGCCCGGGCCGCAACCGGCGGCTACCAGATGTCGGATCCCGACGGGACCTGGATCGATATCGAGGAATAGCACGGGCTTTCCGGCCGATGAGGCCGTGACAGAGCGCCGGTCGGGACTGCCCCGGCCGGCGCTTTTTCGTTCATGGATATCTACGTCGATAGGCAGTTCTGCCGGGACAGGTTGCCTATGCCTTTCTGCGAGTTCTCTCCCGCGAGGCGCCGGAATTTGCTGGTGCGGCGCACAATCCTATTGAATCCACAGTAAATTTTGTGGTTAAAAATTCCTTAACGCCGCGGGCTTGGGGCAAACGAGGGGGCGTCAGGGATGAAAACCTACGAGGATCTGGCCGGCGCCAGTGGCCGGCGTGTGTTTTATCGTGCCGAGCGGTTCAGGGCGCGCGATGTCTTTACGCGCCTTACCCCGAGCGTCAGCATCGACGGTGTTCGCTGCACGCTCGAGAACCTGTCGATGAGCGGCCTTGCCGTCAGTTCGCGCGACGGCGAGGGCGCCTTCAGGGGCAGCAATGATGTCAACGTCGTCATCGAGGGCCAGAACGGCCCCCTCTTTTCTGCCATCGGCCGGCTGAGCCGCGTCGAATCGCGCGGCATGGATACGCTGTTCGGCATCAAATTCAAGAGTTCGGTCCTCGACATCCGCGGCGTCGTCCATCGCCACAACGAAGCGCTGATGGCGAAGGAGCTGAACGGCGGCGTCTCCCACGCGCTCGATCTCGTGCCCGCCGATTACCGCCGCCTGTGCGCCGACGTCGTGCATCTCGTGCGGTCCTATCGCAGCACCCTGTCGCGCTTCGAAAACCTGTCCAGCCGCGACGGCGAAACCGCCGATCCGGAGCGCATCGAAGCCGTTTACGCCATGGCGGAGGAGCGCATCCTGCCCGAATGGCGCAGGCTGTGGCGCGAGGCGAACGAGCAGACGCTGTCCATGATGGGCGCGCCGGACGTGCTGCAGGCGGTCAAGCGTTTCACCGAACAGGTCGTGACGCCGGAACTCGTCGCCGGGCCGATCTGGAATCGCTGCTATCGCAAGCCGCTCGGTTATCCCGGCGACTACCTGATGATGAATTACGTCTACGAATGGCAGCCGCGCGGCGCGACGATCTACGAAAAGCTGCTGCACCGTCTCGGCCTCGACGTGCTCGAATGCGTCGCGACCCGCATGACGATGGCGCAGAAGTCCATCGCCGAAGTCGTCGCGGCCGGTGCCGCGAGCGGGCGGCCCGCCCGCATCACGAGCCTCGGCTGCGGGCCTGCGCAGGAAATGGTCAATTACCTGATGTTGCGCCGGCTGCCTCGCGCGGTCGACGTGACGCTGGTCGACCAGGATCATCGCGCCCTCGATTTCGCCTACGGGCGCATCTTCCCGGAGGTCACGCGGCTCAACGACGGATCGGCCGTGCGTTGTCTCGAAGTTTCCTTCATCGAACTGATGAAGGGCAGCGGCGGCATCGTTTCCCTGCCGCCGCAGGACATGATCTATACCCTGGGCCTCGTCGATTACCTCGGCCAACGCCGGGCGACGCAGCTGCTCTCGGCTCTTTACGCCAACCTGGCGCCGGGCGGCCGGCTGCTGGTGGGCAATGCCGCGGAGGTGCCGATGGGCGGGCGCTGGTCGAGCGAATTCCTCTGCGACTGGAGCATGGTCTTCCGCACCGAACGCGATATGGCGGAACTGGCGGCCGCGGTCGCCGGCGCCAGCTGGGACCTGCGCGCCGATTCGACGGGCCGCATCCACATGCTGTATTTCACCCGCCCGGCCTGACGGCGCGTCGAGCGGCTATCGCGCTCACCCGGCGGCGGCCAAAGGCTGTTCGCCCATTCCTTCCCATCGCAGGACCCGATCGCGCGGCAAGCGAACGGTGACGGTCGTCCCCACGCCGAGCGCGCTCTCGATCACCAGTTCGCCGGCGTGCAGTTCGGCGATGCGCTTGACCAGCGGCAGCCCCAGGCCGAGCCCGTCGTGGTGCCGGCTGTGGGAGCTTTCGACCTGGACGAACGGCTCCATGACCTTTGCGATGTTTTCCGGGGCGATGCCGATGCCCGTATCGGAAACGACGAGGTCGCACTGTCCGCCTTCCGCCAGGCGAACCGCAACGCTCACCGATCCGCCCCTGTCGGAGAACTTGATGGCATTGGAGAGAAGGTTGGTGATCGCCTGGGTCAGCAGGCGTTCGTCGGCGAACAGGACCGGCATCGGCCCGTCTTCCAGCGACAGGCGCACGCCGACGGCCGCGGCGCTCTTGGCGAACATCCGCAGGTTGGATTCGATGACGGCGCGCAGAACGACCTCTTCCTCGATCAGCTTGAGCTTGTTCGCCTCGGCGCGCGAAAGGTCGAGAATGTCGTTGATGATCTCGAGAAGATGCTTGCCGCTGTCGAAGATGTCCTTGGCGTAGGATTTGTAGCGTTCCGATCCGAGCGGGCCGAACATCTCCATCTTGAGGAATTCCGAGAAGCCGATGATGGCGTTGAGCGGAGTGCGCAATTCATGGCTGACGATGGCCAGGAATTCGCTCTTGGCGGTGTTGGCCGCCTCGGATTCGGCGAGGAGTTCCCTGCCCCGCATCAGCATCTGCGTCGTCGCCCAGTTGCGACGGATGAACAGGTCCTGCAGGTAAGTGCCGAACAAGCCCATGATGGACACGAGCAGCAGGAAGAAATTGTTGCTGACCAGGGCCTTGGTCGGCAAAGGATTGACCAGCAGGACCACGAATTCGTAGGCGGCGAGGACGACAAGCGTGGTCGCCGCGGCATTGACGAAACGCAGGCGCACGAGCACCGCGCCGTAGAACACCACCATGATCAGGCCCGCGTAGGAGGTGTCGTTGATCGGCGGCGGCGCGAGCGCGATCATCAACACGATGCCGAGCCCGCAACCTCCCATGCATACGGTCAGCAGCACCTGGGAAACGCGCAGGAAATACGGGGAATAGGTCGCGGCCATGGTGAACAGCAGCAGCGGACAGACGACGCCGAAGCGGATGGTCCAGTGAATCCCGAAGGCGTCGGGCATCAGGTAGCGATCGAGGATGGCGAAGAGCCCGTAGATCACCGCCGCCGAGAACAGCGAAATGCGCATCAGCGGCATGACCCTGGTCATGTTGTCGCGCAGATAGCGCTGCTCGACCTTCGCGCTCTTGAAGGTCAGAGTGAACAGGTCCAGATCGTGATCGGCCTCGTCCCGGTCGGGTACGCCGGGACGCGGGCCCGCTGGCCTTGCCATGCCGCAGTCCGCTGTAAATCGGCTTCGCGCGAATCGCTCCGCTCAAGGTGCGGGCTTCGCGCCTTCAGGCTATGGCAATGTTTATTAAGAGAAGATTAAGGAGGGGGCTTAGGGTCCTGAATTCCCGTATTTTTTCGGCGAATTCGTCAGACTAATGTAATAGGCGTTTGGTTAAGGATTCGCCTAATCGCGCTTCGATTCCGGCTTTTCCTGATTGTCGCCGCCGAACAGTCCGCCAAGCAGATCAAGCAGATCGTAGCTCGCTTCGCCGGAACCGCGGCTTTGAGGCGCCTCGGACGTGGACGGCGGCGGCGCGGGGAGGCTCTCCGACTGTCGGGGCGCCGGTTCTCCGTCCTGACCGGTCGTCCTGTCGGGCGCGGCGTCGGTTTCGTCCTGCTGCCCGGCCCTCTCCGGCGCGTCTTTCGTATCGCCGCTTCCCGCCGGCGGGGCCGTCTTCCCGTCACCCTGCGGCGTGCCGGGCGCGGCCTTCTGCACGGCCTTCCCGGCCGGCGCCGCGGCGGGGCCGAGGGCGGCGAAAGGCGCCAGCGCACCGTTGCCGTCGATCCTGAACAGCAGCATGTCCCGGCCCCAGTTATTGGTGATTCCGGCGACGACGAAACCGCCATCGCCGGTCGGGAGCGCGCCGGCCGCGACATTGAGCGGACCGTCGCCATGCACGGTCTCCCAGGCCACCGACCCGTCATTGCCGATCGCCGTTGCGGTGATCCGCGTAAGCGGCGCGCCATCGCGCCCGGCAATGCCGAAGATCACGAAGCCGTTCACCCGCGCCACGATCGTCGTCGCCGCGGCGAAGCCCTTGCCGCCGTGGCAGGCGAAGGCACGAACCGCGGCGTAATCGGCAAGCGGATCCTCCCCGGAGCCGGCCTTTTTACTGGCGGCGGCACGGTAGGACGCGCGCAGCCTGTCGAGGGCGTCGGTCGCGCAGAAACGGCTGAAGGCCGCAGGCGTGGCAAGCGCGCCGCGGCTGCGCCGCCAGACCAGCTTGCCATCGGGCGAATATCGCGCGTAGGCCAACTCCGCCCCGTCACGACCGACGGCGAAGATCGCCCCGTCCCCGGCGGCAACCGCCGTCAGCGCCGCCCCGCCTTCCCGGCTCGCCGGGAACCGCTGCGTCCAGACCTCCCGGCCGTCCGGTTTCATGCGGATGAGATAGCCTTCG
The DNA here is from genome assembly GCA_964229575.1 of Alphaproteobacteria bacterium. GTDB lineage: Bacteria > Pseudomonadota > Alphaproteobacteria > SMXQ01 > SMXQ01 > WHSO01. The sequence goes on along the minus strand of CAXRES010000024.1, from coordinate 8,749 downwards.
GCGCTCGACGAATCGCCGTCGTTGGCGCGAGTCTCGCCGGCGATCAGCAAATCGCCGGACTCGAGCGCCAGCACATCCTTCACATCGTACCAGCGCGTGGCGGCGCCGCGTGCCAATACGTATTTCCCGAGTACCTTGCCCTTGGGCGAAAGCCGCACGGCGACGGGCAGCCTGCCGCTGGGCTTACCGCTGTCTGCGTCCTTGCCGATGTTTTCGGCGCCGACCGCGACGATCTCGCCGTTGTGCAACAGCCGGGCGATCCCGCCCTCCCCCGCCGAAGGGGCGAAGGCCATGACCCAGGGGTCTCCGTCGCCGTTGGACGCCAGGTTGCCCTGCCCATCGGTCAGCGCGGCGATCTGAAAGCCCTTCTGAACGCCGCCGAAGACGAATCCCTTGCCCGGACTCTGCGCGATGCTGCGCAGGCTGCCGGCATCCGTCGCGGCGCCCAGCGGCCGGTGCCATATCCGCTTGCCGTCCCTGTTGAAGGCGGTGATCCAGGGCAGAACGGCATCGACCGCGCGATCGTCCTGGGTCTTGCGGACGTGGAGCGCGCCGGCGATGACGATGCCGCCGTCCGGGCCGCGGGCGATTGCGCTGGCGCTGTCGTCGCCCGGCCCGCCGAACACGACGGCGCGCTTCTTCCATAGAGCGGTCCGTTCCCTGTCGGCCCGCCAAGCCGCGTGTGCGACTTCGTAATCCGCGCGCAATGAAGACACTTCGCGTTGCGCGCGCGCCTTGTCGTCGATCTCGGACTTCACCTTGACGTACAGGCGCAGCGCTTCGTCGTAATCCTTGCCGGTCCGCCCGACATCATTGAGATAGGCCGCGATCGAACGCCGCGCCATGGCCAGCGCGCCCAACCCGTAAAACGCCTTGCCTTCGAGCAGGGATATCTCGGGCGGCACCGGCTGGCCGGTCTTGCGCATGCGTTCGGCGAGACCGAGGACGTCCTTGTGCAGATTCCGCTTCGCCGCCTCGCCGATCTCGAGCCGCAGCACGTCGAACTGAACCTCGGCGGGCAGAGCATCCTGAGCCGATGCCTGCACCGATGCGCCGCAAGCGATCGCCGCGCCGACGGCGCCGGCGACGCACAGCCGGCGCAACCCCGGCGGAAAGAAATCTGCAAGGAGAGATGCGCCCATCGCCCATCAGCTCCGCGGACCGGAACCGTAGACGGATTGCAGATCGCAGGGCTCTTCGCGCCAGCGTGCGCGCAACTTCTCCGCCGCCAGATGATCCGCAGGCGTCATCCGTTTGCCGAGCGCGATCCTGCGCGCGCTTGCGTCTTCGTGTCCGGCCGCCATCGCCAGGTCCAGCCACATGGCCGCCAGCGCAGGCTTCGGTTGCAGGCCGTTGCCGCCGCCGATGCGTCCGAGGAGCCGGCCGCCGATGGTTTCGGCGACGAGCGGCCCGCCGTAGATCAGGCCGAGGCGATACTGCGCCCGCGGCTCCCCCTGGCGCGCGGCGCGGCAGAACCACTGGGTCGCCAGCGCCAGGTCGTTCCGGCCCCGCACGTCGCCGCCGCCGCAACAGATTTCCATGCCGAGAAGATATTGCTCTTCGGCATTGCCGGCTTCCGCCCTTGCCGCGATCTCGCGGCGCGAATCGGCCGCGGACTTCTTTTCGCCCGATGACCCGCAGGCGGCAAGCGCGAGAAGAACCGAGGCGACTCCGGCGAAAATGAACAGGCGGTGAAGCGGCATGATTCCTACCCTGGCCGGCCCTGACCGGAAGATACCGGGTCAATGGGTATCACGCGCCGGGCCGCTACGGCAATGGCAGCGAGGCGGGGGCAGGAAGAACCGGGAAACGCCGCTAGGACCGCTTCCTGGCGCCGCCGCCGACCTTGAGCACGTCGTCTTCGGACTGGGCGATCCCCGAACTGAGCACGGTGTCCTTGATCGTCGAATTGAGGAAACTCGCTTCCTCGATGTCGGCGGCGGTGATGTCGGCCCCGGTCAGATTGGCGCCTTGAAGATTCGCTTCCTTCAGGTTGGCTTCGGAGATGTCGGCGAAGGACAGATTGGCGCGCTCCAGATTGACCGACCACATGCGGCCGCTGCCGCCCGCACCCGGCCGCCAGATCGTCGCCGGCCCGAGGTTGGCGAAGCGCAGCGAAGCGCGGTAGAGATTGGCCTCGCGCAGGTTGGCGCCCATCAGGTCCGCCATGTAGAGGTTCGCGTGGCTGAGATTGGCGCCGGAAAGATCCGCCAGCAGGAACTGGCAGTACGACAGGATCGCCCCCGACAGGTTGACGCCGGACAGGTTGGCGCCGTTGAAATTCAACCGTTCGAGGTTCACGTCGCTGAGGTCGCGGCCGCGAAAATCGCCGCGGCGCCCGCGCTGTCCGTTCGACTCGATCCAGACTTCGTGATCGCGCAGAACGGCGCGAATATCTTCGGAAAGGTCGCTCGTCTCTTTCGTCTCGACCGTCTCGTCGAGATTGGCGCCGCTGAGCTTAGTCCGCTCCAGACGCGCGCCCGTCAGCCTGGCGCCCGACAGGTTCGCCCCTTCCAGGGCGGCGCCGGTGAGATTCGCCCCGGACAGGTTGGCGCCCCTGAGATTGGCGCCCGAAAGATCGGCATCCGTGAGGTCGGCGTCCGTAAGGTTGGAATCGGACAGATCGGTTTCGATCATCACCGTCTTCTTCATACTCGCGCCGGTCGCCGACGCGGCGTTCATTTTCGCCTGGCTCAGGTTTGCGCCGCCGAGATTCGCGCGATCGAGGCGCGCGTTGCTCAGATCGCTCCGCGCATCCTCCCCGTCCTTGTCGCTTTGCAAGTATCGACCCGCCCGCAGATCGGACTCCGCGAGATTGGCTTCGCTCAGCTTGGCGCCACGGAAACGCGCGCCCTTGAGGTCGGAACGCGACAGATTGGCGCGCGTCAGGTTGCTGAATTCGAAATTCGCCCGGAAAAGGTCGGCATTGCTGATATCCGCCCCGGCCAGCAGCGAGCGGCTGAAGTTGCAGGCCGCCGCCAGCACGCTGCACAGGTTGATGCGTTCCAGATTGAGGCCCGACAGATCCTGGCCCGAAAGATCGGCGCGCACGCCATCGGGATTGCCATCAAGGAATGCCTTGTGGCGCGACAACATCATGGCGAGACCGGCGATGGCCATGGAAGCGGTACTCCGTACACTGCACCGCGGGCTTTCTCCCGCGGTTCTGATTGAGCGGCGCGTCACGCGCCACGGTGAATTTGCCCCTATATCAAAACGATGGAAGCCGTTAACAAGCGGTTTACCGGTTTGTCGATCACATCGTTTTCGGCCGCAAATTTTTCCTAAATTGCGTCCTTTCGGGCGCTCTATCCATCTTTCGTCATAGCCCGCATGTGTTCGCGCAACGCACCGAGGTTGCCGAGCAGTTCGCTGCCCTTCCCGCCCGACTCCGTGATGCCGTCCGCGAGGCAGACGCGCATGGCCCTGAGGTGAAGACCGGCCGCGTCGGCAAACAGTTCGGACGCTTCGCTTTTCAGGCAGGACTCGAGCGACCGGGCGATATCGCCGAGGATGGGCCAGCCCACCGTCGCCGACTGTCCCTTGATGTCATGGGCGACGACCACGAGTTCCTCCCAGTCGGCGGCGGCGACGCGAGATTCCGCGCGGTCGAGAATCGCCAGCATGTGTCCCGGATAGGCCGAAGCAATTTCCCGGATCTGTCTTTCCGCCTCGGCGATAGCCTGTTCGATGGATAGAGTCACGATTTCGCCTCCTTGCGATCGCCGCTCGCGCGCGGCGGCTAGCCCCTGAGCAACGCGTCGATGTCGTCCTGGCGCAAGCCGATCAAATTGCGCCGTTCGATCCCGGTGTATTTCACGTTCTTGCGCCGCCGCCGGTCGGGGCCGGTGTAGTTCGGACTGATGATGAACGGGCGCGGCCGATAAATCGCCAGCCGCAACTTGTGCATGAGGGCGCGCGGCGAAACGGGCTTGGTCAGGACTTCGGACACGCCGGCATCGCGCGCCTCGATGACGCGCTCCTTCTCCGTATGGCCCGTACACAGGATCAGGGGAATGTCGGGACGCGGACTTTTCGGACTGGTGCGCACCATCTTGACGAATTCGATGCCGCTTAGGCCGCCCGGCATCAGCCAGTCGACGATCAGGCAGTCGACGCGCGTCTGGCGGATCTCCTCGAAGGCGTCCCTGGCGTTGCCGGCATGAAGAATGAGTCCGACATCGAATGCGCGCAGCATATGGTTGAGCAACTGGCGCATGTACTGATTGTCGTCGACGATCATGATCGTCAGATCGCAGAAGGCGACGAAGCGCTCGGCTTCCGTTCTGAGGGCCACCATGGCAGACTCCCGTGCCGCCGGGCCCCATATCCGGCGTCGATTACGCTGTTGCGCCTAGGCTATTACACGTAAGGTTTCGAATGTGTTAAAGCCTTCTCAGTCGATCCCGTCCGGAAACCTCCATGCCTGAAGGACCTGAATTCGCCGCCCTGACGATCGACGCGTTCGCCGATCCCATCTGTCCGTGGTGCATGATCGGCAAGCGCCGCCTGTCCCGGGCGCTGGCGGCGCACCCTGTCGCCGTGGCGATTCGCTGGCGGGCCTTCCAGCTCAACCCGGCGATGCCTGCCGGCGGCATGGACAGGGGCGAATACCTGGCGATGAAATTCGGCGGCCTCGACCGCGCCCGCAAGATCTACGACGCGATCCGCCGCGAAGGCGAGGCGGAAGGAATCGCCTTCGCATTCTCCGCCATCCGCCGCACGCCCAGCACACTGGCCGCCCATCGCCTGCTGCGCTTCGCGGCCCGCGAAATGCGCGCCGACGCGGTGATGGATGCGCTGTTCGACGCCTATTTCATCGAAGGCAGGGATGTCGGCGATCCCGCGGAACTGGCGGCGATCGCCGAAGCCGCGGGCTGCGAGAGCGATGGGGCGGCACGTTTCCTCGCAGGCGACGAGGAACGCGAAGCCGTCATCGCCGAGGATGGCCTGGCGCGGGCCGCCGGGATCGGCGGCGTTCCGCATTTCATCATCGGCGGGCGATATCAGCTATCGGGCGCGCAGTCGCCCGAAGTGATCGGGCGCGCCATCGAACTGGCCTGCGCCGAACGTACCCTCGACCGCCGTCCGGGTTAAACGTCAGGCCCGGTTGAGTTTCAGACCCGCCGTGCGCCCGCGATTTCGGCGAGCCGGGCGATTTCCTTCGCCATCCCCCTCAGCCGATCCTCCTGGTTCGGCCAGTTACGCGCGATCACAAGGGTCTGGTCGGGGCGCACCTTCATCACGCCGGGCGATCCGGCAATCAGCGAAATCAGCCCTTCGGGATTGGCGAACCGGTCGTCCTTGAAGGCGATGGTGCAGCCCTTCGGCCCGGCTTCCACCCGCGCCACGCCGGCCGAGCGGCAATCATGCTTGAGCGCGACGATGCGGATCAGGTTCTCGACCTCGGCCGGCAGCGGCCCGAAACGGTCGATCAGTTCGGCGGCGAAGGCGTCGGCCTCGTCGCGTTCGACGAGGCTCGCGATGCGCCGGTAGAGCCCGAGGCGCACGCCGAGATCGGCGACATAGGCTTCCGGAATCAGCACCGGCACGTCGACGGTAATCTGCGGCGTCCATTCGCTTTCCGCCGCAATGCCCGCGCCCTTCATCTCGGCCACGGTTTCTTCCAGCATCTGCTGGTAAAGCTCGGCGCCGACTTCGCGGATATGGCCCGACTGTTCCTCGCCCAGCAGGTTGCCCGCGCCGCGGATGTCGAGATCGTGGCTCGCCAGCGAGAACCCGGCGCCCAGGGTATCGAGCGTCTGCATCACCTGGAGCCGTTTTTCCGCCGCCGGCGTCACCTGGCGTCGCGGAGGCAGCGTCAGGTAGGCATAGGCGCGCGTCTTGGACCGCCCGACCCGGCCCCGCAACTGATAAAGCTGCGCCAGGCCGAACATGTCGGCCCGATGCACGATGATGGTGTTCACGTTGGGCATATCGAGGCCCGATTCGATGATGTTGGTCGAAATCAGGATGTCGTATTCGCGATCGAGGAACCGGGCCATTGCCGCTTCGAGCCTGGCGGGAGCCATCTGGCCGTGGACGGCGACGCGCCGGGCTTCGGGGGCGATTTCCGCAAGCTGCGCCTCGATGGCGCCGATATCGGAGATGCGCGGGCAGACGTAGAAACACTGGCCGCCGCGGTGCAGTTCGCGGCGGATCGCCTCGCGCATGACCACGGGATCGAACGGCAGGACGAAGGTACGCACCGCCAGCCGGTCGACCGGCGGCGTGGCGATGTTGCTCATTTCCTTGACGCCGGTCAGCGCCAGCTGGAGCGTGCGCGGGATCGGCGTTGCCGTCAGCGTCAGGACGTGGACGTCGGCGCGCAGCTTCTTCAGGCGTTCCTTGTGCACGACGCCGAAGTGCTGTTCCTCGTCGACGATCAGAAGGCCCAGCCGGCGGAAACGCAGCGATTCGGCGAGCAGCGCGTGGGTGCCGACGACGATGTCCACCTCGCCTTTGGCCAATGCCGCCCTGGTTTCGTCGGCATCCTTCGCCGACACGAGGCGCGAAAGCTGGCCGACGCGCACCGGCAGCCCTTCGAAGCGCGCGCGGAAGGTCTCGAAGTGCTGGCGGGCGAGCAGCGTCGTCGGCACGACAACGGCGACCTGGTGCCCGGCCAGCGCCGCGACAAAGGCCGCGCGCAGCGCCACTTCGGTCTTGCCGAAGCCGACGTCGCCGCAGATCAGGCGATCCATCGGCTTTTCGCCGCCAAGATCGGCGAGCGTGTCGTTGATCGCCGACTGCTGGTCTTCGGTCTCCGTATAGGGGAAGCGCGCGGCGAATTCCTCAAGCGCGCCTTCGGGCGCCGCGAGCGGCTGGGCGCGCACCAGCGCCCGGGCGGCGGCGACCTTGAGCAGCTCGTCGGCCATCTCGCGCAGCCGCTTCTTGAGACGCGCCTTCTTCGCCTGCCATGCCGCGCCGCCAAGCCGGTCGAGGGTCACGTTGCCCTGGTCCTCGCCGTAGCGAGTGAGAACGTCCATGTTTTCGACCGGCACGAACAGCTTGTCGCCGCCTTCGTAGATCAGGCGCAGGCAGTCATGCGGCACCTTGCGCGTGCCGGCTACCGCCACTTCAAGCGTCACCAGGCCGTCGTAACGGCCGATGCCGTGCTCGACATGGACGACCAGGGTTCCTTCGGTCAGTTGCGAAAGCTCGGTGACGAAGGCATCCGCAGGGCGCGACCGCCTCGGCCTGCGCGCCAGGCGCTGGCCCAGGATGTCCGGTTCGGAAATCACGCACAGGCCGGGCGCGGTGAACCCCTGATCGAGATCGAGCGGCACCAGCGCCACGGTGTCGCCCGGCAGGGCGGTTGTTTCGGCCCAGGTGGCCGGCGTCGCCGTCTTGCCGAAACCATGCTCCTTGAGCAGGCGCGCAAGCCTGGCCACCGATCCGGCCGAGGCGCAGGCGATGACCACGCGCGCCCCTTCGCCCTGCCGCGCCCAGGCGAATTCCTTGGCCGCGTCGAAGGCATTGGTTCCGGTGCCGCGCGCCTCGGCGGCAAAGTTCCGCATCAGGCGCACGCCGGCATCGCCTTTTCCACCCGCCTCGTCGAAGGCGGAAAAGCGCACGATTTCGCGGCCATCCAGGGATTTTTCCAGCGCCGTCACGTCGAGATAAAGCTGGTCGGGCGGCAACGGGTTGTAGACAGCGCCGTTTTCCGCCGCGCCGGCGATCTTGAGATCACGGCGCGCGGCGTAGTAGTCGGCGATCTGTTCGAGGCGCAGGGCGATGGCCTCGCTCGCGCTGTCGCCGAAGCAGAACACCGCCCCCGGCAGGTAGTCGGCAAGACTGGAAAGGCGGTCGTAGAACAACGGCAGCCAATGTTCCATGCCGGGCTGGCGGCGGGCTGCGGAAACGGCAGCGTAAAGCTCGTCGCTTTCCTTCGCCGCGCCGAACAGGCTGCGATAACCGCTGCGGAAACGGGCGATCGAGTCCTCCGTCAGCAGGACTTCGCTTACCGGGGTGAGGACGACTTCTGACAGTTCGCCTTCGGAAATCTGGGTAAGCGGATCGAAACGGCGGATTCGTTCCACTTCATCGCCGAAAAGATCGAGGCGCACCGGCGCATCGAGCCCGGGCGGGAACAGGTCGATCAACCCGCCGCGCAGCGCGAACTCGCCGGGCTCCATCACCGTTTCGGCGCGCGTGAAACCGTTGGCCGCCGCATAGGCGAGAAAGGCGTCGACCTCGAGCGCGACGCCCGCCGCGATCCGCAGGCCCGCCCTGCGGTAGGCTTCGGGCGGCGGCAATTTCTGGAGGAGCGCATTGACGGTGGTCAGCACGGCGATGCCGTCGCCTTCCCGCCGCGTCGCCAGCCGGTAAAGCGTGTCGATGCGTCGGGCCGCTATAGCGCCGTTCGGCCCGACCCGGTCGTAAGGCAGGCAATCCCACGCCGGAAACGCAATGCGCTCCACGCCCGGCGCCAGCAGGGCGAGCGTCTCATCCATCCGCGCCATCGCCCGGTCATCGACGGCGACATGCACGACGGAAGAAAGCCGGCCCTGGCCGAATGCCTCCGCGAGCCAGAAGCCATCGAAGGCGCCCGGCGCGCCCGCAATGAGTTTTTCGTTCTTGAACATGAATTAAATCAATTCATTAACAGCTTGTTTTTAAAGTCGATCATCAGGTCAAGAATGCGCCCTTCAAGGTGGGCCGGCGGTGCGGCGCGGCCGGAAATCCAGTCCATCAGGTCGGCGTCGGTCAGGCTGATAAGCGCCTCGAAACGGTCAAGGTCGTCTTCACC
>CAXRES010000023.1:0-5116 GCA_964229575.1 Alphaproteobacteria bacterium | reverse complement strand
CCGCCCGGGTTGCCGCGCAGGTCGAGCACGATGCCCGCCGGCCGCGGCCGCATACGGGAAACGGTTTCCAGCGTGCGGTTGAGATTGCGCGCGGTACGCTGGTTGAAGCCGGTCAGCGTGATGACCGCGAGGTTTTCCTGTTTGCGCAGGTGGACGGTCTGCGAAACGATCAGCGCGCGGCGCACGCTGACGCGGACCGGTTCCGCCGCGTCCTTGCGGCGCACCAGCAGGCTGGCCTCGCTTCCGACTTCGCCGCGCAGGCGCCAGACGATGGCGTCCCGATCGAGGCCGGCGACGGCGGCGCCGTCGACCTCGATGATGATGTCGCCGGCCTTGAGGTCGCTGTGTTCGGCCGGGGTATCGGGCATGACCGTGATGATCTCGGGTAGGCCCCGGTCGAAATTGAGGCGTATGCCGACGCCGCCGAACCCTTCGCGCTGGGCGCGCGAGTCACGCGCCGAGCGCAGACCGGCATAACGCGAATGCCGGTCCAGGTGGGACACCGCGGCGTTGAGTACGGCGGTGTAGATGTCTTCGGCCATCGCCGCCTTCAGCAGGACCGAGCGCTCGCGCCCGGCGTCGATCACGTTGGTCGTCAGCCGCGCCCAGGCCTCGATGTTGTCGGCCTCGGGGGCGGGAAAGCGCGCGACTTCGGTTCCCGACACGGTCAGCAGGACATGGGGCCCGCGGCGTCGCACGCCGAGCGATTCGTCGATCGAAGAGAGTCCGGCGATGCCGTCCATGGCGAAGTTCGGCGTGGCCAGCGCTTCGATGTATTTGTCGAAGATGTTTTCGTAGGCCCGCGCAAAGACCTTCTGCGCGGCATCGGTCCGGTATTCCGGCGTGGACCGTGATCCGATGCCGGCGCAACCGGCAAGCAGAAGGACCAACGCGAAGCTCGCCAGCGCGCGGCCCGGCAACCGACGGAAATTCGACCGCTTGCTGGAATCATTGCCCATGTCAGTCGTCCCGGCGCACGTCGAGCGCCCATTGCAGGCCGACCAGCGCGCCCTTGGCGCGCGGCAGGATGAGCAGCGCGAGCGCGAGGGTGAGCGGCATCCACATCGCCATGTGTACCCAGTCGGGCGGCGAAAACGCCCGTTCGACCACCAGCATCAACGGCACCACGATATGGCCGACGATGAAGATGGTGAAATAGGCGGGCGCGTCGTCGGCGCGGTGCGGCGCCAGCGCCGTGTCGCAATGCGGGCAGACAGGTCGAAGCCTGGCGTAGCCGGAAAACAGCCGGCCCACGCCGCAGGCCGGGCAATTGCCGGCAAGGCCCCGCAGCAGGGCGGGAAACCAGGGGGAGCGGCGGGGAGCCGCGGCGGGCGGATCGAACGGCATGGGGCGCTTTCGGGCGATACCGGGTTCAACAAGCCACTATAGGCATGGGAATTTAATAAATTTCTATCACGAATCCGGCCTTTTCGCGGCGATTCAACCGCGCCGCCGCGCCCCGCCGTGTCGGCCCGGTCCCCGGCGGGGGGCCTGATGCGGGCGGCCCCTGCCGCCGCGGTCCCGTCCGCGCCCGGTGCGCTCCAGCGGCCGGTGGCGGGTGATGGCCAGCACCAGGCCGCCGGTTACGGGATCGGCCTCGCGGATCTCGACTTCCACGTCGTCGCCCATGCCGTAGACGGTGCCCGACGATTGCCCCTCCAGGCAGTGATGGGCCTCGTCGTGGCGGAAGCGCTCGCGGCCGAGCAGGCCCATCGGCACCAGCCCATCGGCGCCGAGCCCCTTGAGGCGCACGAACAGGCCGAAGCGCGTGACCCCGGTGATGCGCCCGGCCATGCGCGCGCCCATGCGTTCGGACAGGTAAAGCGCGAGGTAGCGGTCGAGCGCCTCGCGCTCGGCCGCCTGCGCCTTGCGCTCGGTCGCGGAAATATGATCGCCGGTTTCCTCGAACATCTCTCCCGCGTCGCGCCCGGTGCCGCCGGGACCCAACTGCCAGGCGCCGATCAGCGAGCGGTGGACCATGAGATCGGCGTAGCGGCGGATCGGCGAGGTGAAATGCGCGTAGCGGCGCAGCGCCAGTCCGAAGTGCCCGAGGTTGCCGGGGCTGTAGGCGGCCTGCGACTGGGCCCGCAGGATCGATTCGTGGATGACGTCGGCCGAGCCGGTGTCGCCGGCCCGCGCGAGGATTTCGGCGAACTGCGCCGCCCGCGTCACCTGGCCGCGCGGCAGGCTGAGACCGAAACTTTCGAGAAAGCCGCGCAACGCCTCCAGTTTCGCGCCGTCGGGCGGCGGATGGATGCGGTACATGCAGGGGGCGCGCCTGGCTTCGAGCGCCTCGGCCGCGGCGACGTTGGCGGCGATCATGAATTCCTCGATCAGTCGGTGGGAATCGAGGCGCTCACGCTCGCCGATCGATGCCACCTTGCCGTTTTCGATCCTGACCTTGAGTTCGGGCAGTTCCAGTTCCAGCGTTCCGCGTCGCCGGCGTGCCGCGTTCAGGCATTCGAAGGCGGCGTAAAGGTTATCGATGACGCCGCTTGCGAGGCCGGCGGGCAGGGCCGATGCATCGCCTTCGCGCATGCGCTGCACGATGCGATAGGTGAGCCTTGCGGCCGAACGCATCAGGGCGCGGGAAAACCGCCAGTCCAGCATGTTGCCGTCGCGGTCGATGCGCATGTGGCAGGCCAGAACCGCCCGGTCCTCGTGCGGGCGCAGCGAACAGAGGTCGTTCGACAGGCGTTCGGGCAGCATCGGAACGACGCGGTCGGGCAGGTAGACCGAATTGCCGCGCTTGCGCGCCGCAACGTCGAGCGCGGCCCCCTCGCGCACGTACCAGGCGACGTCGGCGATGGCGACGATCAGGCGGAAGCCGCCCTTGTTGCCGGGCGCTTCGTCGGGGGCGGCGAAGACGGCGTCGTCGAAGTCGCGCGCGTCCTCGTCGTCGATGGTGACGAGCGCGACTTCGCGCAGGTCTTCGCGCCCCTCGATGCCGGGCGGGCGCACGGCGGCGGCCTCGTCCAGCGCGGCATCGGGAAAGGCGATGGGAATGTCGTTGGAATGAATGGCGATCAGGCCGATGGCGCCCGGGCTGTCGATGTGGCCGACCCGTTCGGTAACCACCACCATGCGCAGATCGCCGCGCCGTTCGGGCAGCACGCGGGCGCGTACCAGGTCGCCCGGCTCGGCGCCCTTGTCGTGGCGCGCCTCGACGCCGTAGTCGTATTTGGCGCGCCGGTCGGTCGGCCGGATGATGCCGCGGCCGCGCTCGCGCGCGAAGATGCCGACGATTTCGGCGGGCGCCGTGCCCAGCCGGCGCATGACGGTGGCGTCGTAGCCGCCGTCTTCGTCGGGCGCGAGGCGGGCCAGCACGCGCTCTCCCACCGCCAGCGCATGCGGCTGGCCGCGCAGCGGCGCCACGTAGATCGTCGGGCAGGGTTTGTCGGCGGGCCACTGTACCGGGCGGCCGAGCAGCTCGCCGTCGGCGTCGGTGCCCGTGATCTCGATCACGGTGACGGCGGGCAGGGTTCCGGGCGCCGCGTACTTGCGCCGTCCGCCTTCGGCGATCCTGCCCTCGGCGGCCGCCTCGCGCAGCAGGGCCCGCAATGCGGAGCGGTCCTTGCCCTTGATGGCGAAATGCCGGGCGATGTCGGAAACCGAGACCCGGCCGCCCCTCTCGCGGATATAGGCAAGGATGTCGTCGCGCGAAGGTTTGCCGTGTCCGTCGTCCCGGTGGCTCGCGGCCAATGTCCGGCCCTCAGGAGGCGGCGTCGGCGGGCTCCGCCTTCTTGCCCGCTGACTTGCGTGAGGAGGACTTCTTCTTCGCCGCCTTCCTGGCGGGCGCTTTCTTGGCCGCGGCCTTTTTCGCGGGCGCCTTTTTGCCCGAGCGTTCGGCGCGCGCGGCGATCAGCGTCACCGCCTGATCGAGCGTGACGGCCTCGGCCTCGATGTCGCCCGGGATGGTGGCGTTGATCTTGCCGTGCTTGACGTAGGGCCCGTAGCGGCCCGAATGCAGCGTCACCGGCTTGCCGTCGTCGGGATGCTTGCCGATCTCCTTGCCGGCTCCGGCGCGGCCGCGGCCCTTGCTCTTGGCATTGGCCAGCAGATCGACGGCGCGGTTGAGCCCGATTGTGAGCACGTTTTCATCCGCCGGGATGGATGCGTACTTCTTGTCATGCTCGACATAGGGGCCGAAGCGGCCGATGCCGGCTGTGACCGGGTTGCCCGTGTCGGGATGCCTGCCCACTTCGCGCGGCAGCGACAGCAGTCCGAGCGCCATGTCGAGGGTCACGTCGGCCGGCGACACGCCCTTGGGCAGCGACACCCGCTTTGGCTTTTCCTTCTTCGATACCGCCTCGCCGAGCTGGATATAGGGACCATAGGGGCCCTTGCGGACCGTGACGGTCATTTCCGTGCCGGGATCCTTGCCGAGTTCGATCGGGCCCATGGCAAGCGCGGCTTCGCCCGCGTCGTCCGATCCGTCGACCGACAGGCGCTTGGTGAAGCGGCATTCGGGATAGTTCGAGCAGCCGATGAAGGCGCCGAATTTGCCGAGCTTGAGGCCGAGCCTTCCGTTGCCGCAGCCCGGACACTGGCGCGGCTCGCTGCCGTCGGCGCGCGGCGGGAAGAAATGCTCGCCCAGATCGGCGTCGAGCGCGTCGATCACGTTGGTGATCGTCAGCTCCTTGGTGCCGTCGACGGCGCCGGCGAAGTCGCGCCAGAAGTCGCCGAGAAACTGCTTCCAGTTGGCCCGCCCGTTCGAAATGTCGTCGAGCAGGTTTTCGAGCTGTGCCGTGAATTCGTATTCGACGTAGTGCTGGAAATAGTTGGTGAGGAAGGCGGTCACCACGCGGCCGCGATCCTCGGGGATGAAGCGCCGGCTTTCGAGGCGCACATAGCTGCGCTCCTGCAGCACCGACAGGATCGAGGCGTAGGTCGAAGGCCGGCCGATGCCGAGTTCTTCGAGCTTCTTGACCAGCGAGGCTTCGGTATAGCGCGGCGGCGGCTGGGTGAAGTGCTGCTCGGGCTTGACCTCGGCGAGAGCGAGGCGATCGCCTTCCTTGACCGGCGGCAGAACGCGGTTTTCCTCGTCCCCCTCGGCGCCGGGATCGTCGCGGTCCTCGCGGTAGAGCGTGAGAAACCCCGGAAGGGCGATGACCGA
>CAXRES010000022.1:0-10046 GCA_964229575.1 Alphaproteobacteria bacterium | reverse complement strand
GCCGCGCGCCTGAGGCCGGCCATCAGGCCGGGCGCCGGCAGCGCCCCCGGCGCCGTGGCCGTCGCCGTCACCAGCTTCTCCCAAGCGCTTTCGGGAACCCCGGCGCCCAGCGCTTCGACAAGCGACAGAATGCGCGTCGCGCGCCGGGCCCGCGTTTCCTCGCCCAGGACCTGGGCCGCCAGCCACCAACGCTCGAAAGCGGCACCGTCGAGGACGGGCGCGGCCGCGGGCTGCCCCGCAGCCGGTGCGCCGGCGGAACCGGAGGAGGCGCCGTCAGGCGTCCCGGCGGCGCGCGGCGCCGCGATGGTGGAAAGCTGGGCGAACGGCCACAAGGCTTCGCCGGCCGGCAGCTTCGGCGCATCGTCTTTGGTCCTGGCCGCGGCTTCGGGCCTGGCGAGCGCCAGCGCCGTCCATTTCGCCGCGGTGCTTTCGCCGCCGGCAAAGTAAATGGCGCTGCCCGCATCGGCGGCGAACCAGGCGAGACTGTCGGTCGGTTCGATCGCGACCAGCAGCGGCAGCATGACGCGGATCGCGGTCGGCAGGCGGCCCTGCTGGCGTGCCAGCGCGAAAGCGCGCGCGATGATTTCCGCCTGGGCGGTGGCTACGTTCTGGCCGCGCGCCGCGCGGTACAGAAGAGCGCGGGCGCGCGGACCGGAGAGCTTCTCGGCGGCGCTGAGCGCGCCGGACAGTTCGTCGGGCGTGAAATTGACCGAAAGATAGAGCTGGCGCAGCGCGTCCGCGTCGAAGGCGCCGCGCATTTCCGCCTGCTCGGCCGCTTCGAGCCGGGTGTCGAGATCGGCGTTGGGGCTGAGCGCCACGGCGCGCAGCACCGCGGGCGCGCCCTCGCTCACCGCGGCGGGGGGAACCTGCACGCGCGCCGCCCGCATCATGGCGACATGCAGGGCGTCCGGCCTCTCCAGCCCGTTTACCGCCACGCCCTTGTCGCCGGCCAACATGCGCGCCAGGCCATAGAAGGAGGCGTCCTCGACGCCTTGCTCTTGCAGCAAGCCGGCGCCGATAGTGGCGCCCGCCGTATCGCCGCCGAGCAGCTGGCAGAAAACCTGGGCCTTGCGCCAGAGGGGCTGATCGCTCCGGCCGAGCTGTTCGCGCACCTCCGAACACGCCCCGGCGTTGTCGTTCATCAGGAAGGCGACTTCGGCGCGGGCCAGCGCGATATCGGAATCGTCGTTGCGATGCGGCACGACACGCAGCAGCGCCTGGGCGGAAACCACATCGCCCTGGGCCAGCAGGCGGCCGACGCGAAGCGCGACGAGGCTTGTCCTGTCCTTGCCCGCGGCGTCCTTGCCCGCGGCGCCCGCCGGGGTTTCGGCGGCGCTGAGCAGAAGACGCCGGGCGAGATCGCGCGCGGTGGCCGAACGCGGCGCCGCGGGAATCCGGGGCAAGAGCGATTCCACGAGGCTGCGCGGCGTGCCCTTCCACATGTTGATGCCGAAGCCGCCCTGGCCGGCATCGAGCAGGCCGACCGAATTGGCATCAATCTCGCCGAGCTTGTCGACCTTGATGCCGCCGGCCGGCGCGGCCTGAGGCTGGGCCGGCGCGGGCGTACCGGCGGGGGCGATCAGAGGCGCGGGCGGGGCCAAGGAGACCGGCCGGTCCTGGGTCCAGGCCGGCGCCGGCGCCAGAGCCGCCGCCACCGTCACGAAGATCGCGCCGGAAACGGCTGCAGCCGTCCGGCTGCGATGACTAACGAAAGACCCGTTCATTCGGAATCGCTTTCTCGACCGGCGCCGACGGCGCGGGAATGTCCCAGCTGGCCAGGAAGATGGCGCCGCCAACGACGGTGATAATCAGGACGAGGACGATGATACGGGAGATCAGGTTCATGGCGGGAATGGCTGCGGAACGTCCGCTTTCCTGTTGGTTTTCGAGTCAGTCGTTTCCGGTCGGCCGGCGCAGAGAGCCCGCGATGCCGGCGGGGGAGCGGACGGGCCGGCGGCGCCGTCGCGTAACCAGCATCTTATTATGTTTACAGTAAAATTCCACTGTGGCTACTTTGTGGCAACGATCCCGCCCCGCCTGCCCGCCCGCGCCACCGGCAAGCCGGGGAAAACGAACCCGGAACGGAGGCCATGCCCGCGCCCGCCGCCAAATCCCAGACCAAATCCCACAAGGGTGCCCAGGACGAAAACCCGACGGCCGAGCCGCGCTCCGAGGCTGCCGCCAGGCTCGGGCGCTCGGTCGTCCTGGTCGGACTGATGGGCGCCGGCAAAAGCTCGGTCGGCCGCCTGCTCGCCGAGCGACTGGCGCTGCCGTTTCTCGATGCCGATACGGAAATCGAGCGGGCCGCGGGCGCCAGCATCGAAGAAATCTTCGCCCACGAAGGCGAGGCCATCTTCCGTTCGGGCGAAAGGCGGGTGATCGCGCGGCTTCTCGCCGGCCCGCCGGCGGTCATCGCGACCGGCGGCGGCGCCTTCATGGACGAAGCCACGCGCGTCGCCATCCGCGAACGGGGAATTTCGATCTGGCTCAAGGCCGATCTCGACACGCTGGTCGAACGCACCGCGCGGCGCAACGGCCGACCTCTGCTCAAGCAGGGCAACCCGCGCGAAATTCTCGCCAGGCTGATCGACCAGCGCTACCCTGTCTATGCCGAAGCCGACCTCGTCGTCGAAACCGGCGCCGATCCGGCAGAGGCAGTGACCGAACGCATCATCGCCGCGCTCGAGGCGCACACCGGCGCCGGCCCCCTCGCGGCAAGGGCCTTGCCGCGCTCGCGCGTCAAGGCGCGCAACGGTCGCGGCCGCCGCGTGCGGCCGCGCAAGGCGCACAAGGCGCGGAAAAAGTAAGCCGGGGCAGACTGGAAACGTGCGGCCCGAACACGGCCCAGACGGAATGAAGAACATGAGCAGACACGACACCATTGCAGTCGAACTGGGCGATCGTTCCTACGATATCCGCATCGGCATGGACCTTCTCGCCGCGGCGGGCGATCACCTGGCGCCGCTGCTCGGCGAACATGGCGCGCGCCGGCGCGTCGTCATCGTCACCGACGCCAATGTCGCGGGCCTGCATCTCGGGACCCTCGAACGCTCGCTCGACGCCGCTGCGATCGGCCACCGCGCCATCGTGCTGGAACCGGGCGAACACACCCCGGAGTTCGCCCAGCTCGAAGCCTTGCTCGACGACCTGCTCGGCGGCGGCATCGAGCGCGCCACGCTGCTGGTGGCGCTGGGTGGCGGCGTGATCGGCGACATCACCGGCTTCGCCGCGGCCATCGCATTGCGCGGCATCGACTTCGTGCAGATGCCGACGACGCTGCTGGCCCAGGTCGACAGTTCGGTCGGCGGCAAGACCGGCATCAACACGCGCCAGGGCAAGAATCTGGTCGGCGCCTTCTACCAGCCGCGCATGGTGCTGGCCGACATCGGCGTTCTCGACACCCTGCCCAGGCGCGAACTGCTCGCGGGATACGCCGAAGTGGTGAAGTACGGCGTCATCCGCGACGCGGGCTTCTTCGCCTGGCTGGAAAAGCATGGTCCCGCGCTGATCGACGGCGACCACGCGGCGCGCGCCGAAGCGGTCGCCGTGAGCTGCAAGGCCAAGGCCGACATCGTATCGGCCGACGAACGCGAGCAGGGCGAGCGCGCGCTGCTCAATCTCGGCCACACCTTCGGCCATGCGATGGAGGCGGAAACCGGCTTTTCCGACAAGCTGCTGCACGGCGAATCGGTGGCGCTCGGCATGGTTCTCGCCCTGCAACTGTCCGAACGCCTGGGACTTTGCCCGGACGGACGGGCCGCGCGGCTGATCGGCCATCTTGAGGCGGTCGGCCTGCCCGCCTCGCCCGCGCCTTACGGCTTCGACGCCGACCGGCTGATCGCCCACATGCAGCACGACAAGAAGGTGCATGCGGGCAAGCTGACCTTCATCCTCGCCGCCGAGATCGGCAAGGGCGTGATTTCGCGCGACGTGCCGACGGCGGACGTGCGCGCCCTGCTGGGGGAACGGCTCGCGCGATGAAATCGCACACGATCGGGAACGCCTGAGATGGACGCGATGACCGTCGGGCTGCTTGCCATCATCGTTCTGCTGCTGGCCTTTTCCGCGTTCTTTTCCGGCGCCGAAACGGCGCTCACCGCGGCGTCGCGCCCGCTCATGCACCAGCGCGAGATTTCCGGCGACGAACGCGCCGGCCTGGTCAACCGCCTGCGGCGCGACAACGAACGGCTGCTCGGGTCGCTGCTGATCGGCAACAACGTGGTCAATATCCTGAGTTCGGTCCTGGCGACGCATGTCCTGACCACGCTGTTCGGAGACGCGGGCCTCGCCTATGCCACGGTGGCCATGACCGTTCTGGTGGTGATTTTTGCCGAGGTGCTGCCGAAGTCCTATGCGATGGGCAACGCCAACCGCATGGCTCCGGCGATAGCGCCGGCGGTCCACCTGGTGCTGTATCTTTTCACACCCTTCGCCCACGCCACGTCGATGATCGTCCGGCTCATCCTGCGCCTGTTCGGTGTCAGTCACAGCGGCGGTTATGGCGCCGCCCATGCCAGGGAAGAACTGCGGGGCGCCATCGAACTGCACAAGGGCGGCGGCGGACAGGAAAACCGGCGCGAGCGGATCATGCTCCACTCCATCCTCGACCTCGGCGACGTCGAAGTCGGCGAAGTCATGCGCCATCGCTCGAACGTGGTCACGGTCGACGCCTCGCTGCCGCCCGCCGAAATCGTGCGCGAGGCGGTGGCGAGCCCCTACACGCGCATCCCGCTGTGGCGCGACAAGCCGGAAAACATCATCGGCGTGCTGCACGCCAAGGCGCTGCTCAAGGCGGTGGAGGAGCGCCGGGGGGACACCACGAACCTCGACGTGGTCGGTCTCGCCGCGGAACCGTGGTTCATTCCCGAGACCACCGACCTGCTGACGCAGCTCCAGTCGTTCCGCCGTCGCGGCGAACATTTCGCCCTGGTCGTCGACGAATACGGCGACCTGCTCGGCATCGTCACGCTCGAAGACATCCTCGAAGAAATCGTCGGCGACATTTCCGACGAAACCGACGTGCCGCGGCGCGGCATCCGCCCGCAGCGCGACGGTTCGGTGATCGTCGATGGCGACGTGACGATCCGCGACCTGAACCGGCGCTTCGACTGGGACCTGCCGGACGAGGACGCGGCGACCATCGCCGGCCTGGTGCTGCACGAATCGCGGCAGATTCCCGAGACCGGGCAGGTCTTCACCTTCTACGATTTCCGCTTCGAGGTGCTCGGCCGCAAGGGCAACCGCCTGACGGCGATCCGCCTCATTCCCCCCGACCTCGCCGCCGGCGCCTGAAACCTCGCCCGTCCCTGCCCGTTCGCCCGTCCCTGCCCGTTCGCGCGCCCCTGCGCGCGCCCGGTTGTGCCTCCAGGGGCCGCGGCCTTATCATCGCCGCCTCAACGCCGGAACCGCTTCGCGGGGCCGCCACAGCAGGAATTCGCCATGCCGCTTTCCCAACCCGTTCCCCGCAAGCGCCTGCACAAGCGCGTGATCACGCTGGAGGGCTACCAGCGCGACGACGGCCTGTTCGATATCGAAGGCCATCTTGTCGACGCCAAGGACTACGACTTCGACAACATGTGGCGCGGCCGCGTGACCGCGGGAACCCATGTCCACAACATGCGCCTGCGGCTCACGGTCGATGAAACGATGACGGTGCGCGAGGTCGATGCGGCGCTCGATGCCGGGCCGCACCAGACCTGCGCCGACATCACGCCCGCCTACAGGGTGCTGATCGGCGAACGAATCAAGCCGGGCTGGAACCTGCGCGTGCGCGAGCTTCTGGGCGGCGTGAAGGGCTGCGTGCATCTGGTGGAATTATTGGGCCCCATCGGCACCGTCGCCTACCAGACCATGGGGCCGACCCGTTCCCAGGCGAAGCGACAGGCGGCCGAGGGCGTCGCGCCGGAAAGGCGCCCGGCGCGCATCAACACCTGCCACGCGCTCGCCGCGGACGGCGACGTGGTGCGCAGGCGCTGGCCCGAACATTACACGGGCCGGAACACGGGCCGGAAACACGAGTCCTGATCTTGCAGTGCGGCTTGCGGCGGGGCCGGGAGCCTCAGCCCTGGAAAACCTGGGCGATCAGGGGCCGCCAACGGTCGGCGCCGTGCATGCCGGCCGATACGCCGTGTCCGGCGTTCATGTGTCCATCGTCGGTCGCCGCGAGGCGGTAATAGACGACGAGAAACACCCGCAAGGCCGCGGTCAGGCTGTTGGCCCCGCGGAACCTGTCGATCAGCGAGCACAGCTCGTGGACGGTCATGCCTTCGCGCGCGCAAAGTTCATTGACCGCGGTCCACATTTCCTCTTCCAGCCGGATGCTCGTTCGTCGCGCTCCGACATTGACGTTCTTACAGATATGCATGGCGCCCCCTTCTTTAGATCGGTCCCGCCGCCGCCTTCTCCCGACTTCAGAGGCCCTCGATCGGAGGCTCTTTGGTTCTTGAGGCTTTCAGGGGACCAACCCGAACACGATGAAACCGGCATTATTCTGTGCTGACGAAATAATAATTTACGGAATTTCACCAGCCGATCACCGGATCCTAATTATTAATAAACTATACAACTAAAAAGGGAAACCTGTCATTTCAGTTAAAATCATTAAAATTCAATGTATTGACCGCATCATGAATTGTCGACAGTTGGCGATTCGGCCGGGATCACTCTCCCGGGGCACGCGCCACGAGAGACAGCGCATGGACCGGACCGGCGAGCCATTCCGCCAGAGCCTGGTTGATCCGCCGGTGCCGCTCGACCCGCGACAGGCCGGCGAAGGCGGCGGCGACGATCTCGACGCGGAAATGGCTTTGCCCGCCCGGATGCGATCCGGCATGGCCGGCGTGCAGGTGCGATTCGTCGATGACGACGAGACGCTCGGGCGCGAAAACGGCCATCAGACGCTCGCGCATCCCGGCGGCGACCGAACCCGTGGGCGTGTCGGCGGTCATCGATTCACATTTCCGATTTTTCGTTCATGATGCGCCCATGCTAGCCCGTTGCCGCCTCCCCGTCACCGGTCGCCCGACATGAGCGCGCCGCAACCGGCGCCGGCGCCGGCGCAAGAGCAGCCTGCGAGCGGATGGATTCATCGGATCGCGGCAAGGTTGCTCGCCATCAAAAAGATGGCGCGTCGGCCTGAGCCCGTCCGGGCGCACAAGGCGCCGGGCCCGCGCGCCGCGCTCGCGCTGATGGCGGTGATGGTCCTGGTCTGGGGCCTCAACTGGCCGATCATGAAGGTCGCGCTCGCCTATATTCCGCCGCTGAGCTTCGCGCTGGCGCGGCTTCTGCTCGGCGCGTTCTTCCTTTTCGCCATCCTGGCGGCGAGCCGGCGTCTCGCCCTTCCCGCGCGCGGCGACTGGCCGGTCGTGCTGTCGGTCGGCCTGTTGCAGCTCGCGGCCTTCCTGGTATGCGTCAATCTCGGCCTGACCCGGGTCGAGGCCGGACGATCGGCCGTACTCAGCTACACGACGCTGATCTGGGTGACGCCGATCGCGGTGATCGCGCTCGGCGAAAGGCTGACCGCGGGCAAGGCGATCGGCCTCGCCTGCGGGCTCGCCGGGGTGGCCGTCCTGTTCAACCCGCTCGATTTCGACTGGTCGGACGGTCCGGCGCTTGTCGGCAATGGCCTGCTGCTCGCTGCCGCGCTCGCCTGGGCGATTTCCATCCTGCACGTGCGCCGCCATGCCTTCGTGCGATCGACGCTTCAGCTCGCGCCCTGGCAGATGCTGGTCGGCGCCGTGCCCGTCGCGATCCTCGTGTTGCTGTTCGAAGATACGGGCGCCATCCGTCCGGCGCCGACGCTTTGGCTGGCGCTCGCCTATAACGGCCCGCTCGCCACCGCCTTCGCGTTCTGGGCGTGGATCACGGTCAACCGGGCGCTGCCCGCGGTGACGACGGCGATGGCGTCCCTCGCGGTGCCGGTCGCGGGTACTATCGCGGCCGCATTCGCGCTCGGCGAGCGGATCACCCCGACGGGCGCCGGTGGGCTCGCGCTGATCGTCGCGGGCCTCGCCGTCATATCGCTGGAAACCGCGCGCAAGGCGCCGCCGCCCGGCGCCTGATGGCGCGGGCTGCGCGCTTGCAGAGGCCGCCCGGAACGCCCATATTCGCCCAATGCCCAAGCGCGGACCAAGGCGTGCCGGGGGCATCGATACGGCCCTGCGGCAGGCGGCCCATGAACGGGCTGCCGGAGGAGCGCGCCGCTGTGATCATGTCGGTTGCGGCGGCACGGGCGAATTTCGCGCGCCCAAGTCGCCCGAACATATCGACGAACATTACTGGTTCTGCCTCGACCATGTGCGCGAATACAACAAGGCATGGAATTTCTGCGCCGGCCGGTCCGACAACGAGATCGAGGCGATGATTCGCGCCGACGTCGTCGGCTGGCGTCCGACCTGGCCGCTCGGCCGCCTGGGCGGACGGTCGTCCCGGTCCCGCCTCGACCGGCTCAAGGACACGTTCGGCCTTTTCGCCGACGAGGCGGCCGCCGAGGAAGCGGTGCGGGCCGCCGCGCGGGAACGGGCGCGACGGAGAAAAGCCTCGGAATCCGAGGAATCGGAGCGCCGGGCGCTCGACCTCATGGAATTGACCCCGCCCCTGACCGTGAACCGGCTCAAGGCCCGCTACAAGGAGCTTGTCAAGCTGCATCATCCCGACGCCAACGGGGGCGACAAGCAGGCGGAAGAGCGGCTAAAATTGATCAATCAAGCCTATGCGACCCTCAAGAGCCGCCTCGGCGCCTAAGTGACCCAGGAAGACGGAACAGGTTTTTATGGCAACGATCACCAGTGACTCTCACACCCCGGTTCATCCCCTCGACAAGCCAGATATCGAAGTTTCCGTGAAGCAGGCCTTCGGGCTCGATTCGGATCTGATGGTGCCGGGCTTCAGCCGGCGCAGCGACTATGTGCCGGAAATCGACGAGGCCTACCACTTCGATCACGACACGACGCTCGCGATCCTGGCCGGGTTTGCCTACAACCGCCGGGTCATGATCCAGGGCTACCACGGCACCGGCAAGTCGACCCATATCGAGCAGGTGGCCGCCCGGCTCAACTGGCCCTGCGTGCGCGTCAACCTCGACAGCCACATCAGCCGCATCGACCTGCTCGGCAAGGACGCCATCGTGCTGCGCGACGGCAAGCAGGTGACCGAATACCGCGAGGGCATCCTGCCATGGGCGCTGCAGACGCCGACCGCGCTCGTGTTCGACGAATACGACGCCGGCCGCCCGGACGTCATGTTCGTCATCCAGCGCGTCCTGGAAGTCGACGGCCGCCTGACGCTTGTCGACCAGAACAAGGTCATCCGCCCCCATCCCTACTTCCGCCTGTTCGCCACGGCGAACACGGTGGGCCTCGGCGACACCACGGGCCTCTACCACGGCACGCAGCAGCTCAACCAGGGCCAGCTCGATCGCTGGCACGTGATCGCCACCCTCAACTACCTGCCGCACGACGAGGAAATGAAGATCGTCCTGGCCAAGTCGCCGACCTACGACAACAAGAAGGGCCGCGAGATCGTCGCCAACATGATCTCGCTCGCCGATCTGACGCGGGCGGGGTTCATGGCGGGCGACATTTCCACCGTCATGTCGCCGCGCACGGTCATCACCTGGGCCGAGAACGCGCGCATCTTCGGCGACGTCGCCTACGCCTTCCGCGTCAGCTTCCTCAACAAGTGCGACGAGATGGAACGATCCACCGTCGCCGAATACTACCAGCGGTGCTTCGGCGTCGAACTGAGCGATTCGGTGCGCCACGGCAAGCCGGAGGGCAAGGACGCCTGATCGGCGTTCCGGCCCGCCGCATGAGCCCCGAGTCATGAGCCCTGAATCATGAGTCCCGAATCATGAGCAAGGACAACCCGGTCGAGGAATTCCGCCGCGTCACCGCCGCCGCCATGCGGGCGGTGAGCCACGAGCGCGAGCTTGAGGTCGAATTCACGCCCGACCCGCCGCGCATCCGCGGCAAGCACGTGAAGCTGCAGACGCCGCCGCGCTCGCTGCCCGACCATGAGGTGTCGAAAATCCGCGGCCACGCGGATTC
>CAXRES010000021.1:0-3315 GCA_964229575.1 Alphaproteobacteria bacterium | reverse complement strand
CGCGCGATGCGTTCGAACCAGTAGCGCGCCACCAGCGCCGCGTGGAAACTGGTGCCGCAGGCGAGCAGTTGCAGGCGCGGCACGCGGGCGAAATCCACCGGCAGGTCGGGCAGCGTGACGCTGCGCGTCTGCGGGTTGAAGAAGCCGGCCAGCGTATCGCCGATCACCGTCGGCTGCTCGTAGATTTCCTTCAGCATGTAATGGGCGAAGTTGCCCTTGCCCACGGCTTCGCCCAGCGCCTTGACCGTCCTGACCGGGCGTTCGACCGCGTTGCCGGCGGCGTCGCGCACGGCGGCGCCGTCGCGGGTCAGTTCGACCGTGTCGCCGTCTTCCAGATACATGAGGCGCGAGGCGAGCGGGCCGAGCGCGATGGCGTCGGAGCCCAGCATCACCTCGCCTTCGCCGAAGCCGACGGCGAGCGGACTGCCCCGGCGCGCGCCGAACATCAGTTCGTCATGGCCCGCGAACAGCACCGCGAGCGCGAAGGCCCCCTCCAGCTCGGCCACCGCCCGACGCGCGGCTTCGGCCGGCGCAAGGCCGCCATCGAGATAGCGGCCCACCAGATGGACGATGACTTCGGTGTCGGTGTCGCTTTCGAAGACGACGCCGCCCGCTTCCAGCGAGGCGCGCAACGCCCGGAAGTTCTCGACGATGCCGTTGTGAACGACGGCGACGCGGCCGTCGGAATGGGGGTGCGCGTTGGCCTCGTTCGGGATGCCGTGGGTCGCCCAGCGCGTGTGCCCGATGCCGGTGGTGCCGGCAAGCGGATCCGCGGCGAGCGCGGCTTCGAGGTTGACGATCTTGCCTTCCGCCCGGCGCCGCTCGATGCGCCCGCCGACCAGCGTGGCGATGCCGGCCGAATCGTAGCCGCGATAGGCAAGACGGCGCAGCCCTTCGAGGAGAACGGGCGTCGCCGGTCGGGAGCCGATGATTCCGATGATGCCGCACACGGAAGTCAGGCCTTCCGTTTCGCCGTCGTGGCGCGGGGCTTTCCGGCGCCCGTCTTTTTGGCCGCCTTCGCCGCCTTCTTGCGCGCGAGATATTTCTTGCCGCCGCCCTTGACGGTCTGCTGGCTGCCCCGCGCGATCGCCAGCGCGTCCCTGGGCACGTTGCGCGTAATCACCGAACCCGCGCCGATCACCGCGCCGTCGCCGACGCTGACGGGCGCCACCAGCGCCACGTCGGAGCCGATGAAGGTGCGCGCGCCGATCTTCGTGATGTGCTTGTCGAAGCCGTCGTAATTGCAGGTGATGGTGCCCGCGCCGATGTTGGCATCCGCCCCCACCACGGCATCGCCGACGTAAGACAGGTGATTGATCTTGGCGCCCTTCGCCACCTTCGCCGCCTTGATCTCGACGAAGTTGCCGATATGGGCGCCTTCGCCGATCACGGCGCCCGGCCGCAGGCGGGCGAAGGGACCGATGACGGCGCCCTTGCCCACTTTCGCCCCTTCGATGTGGCAATACGACCTGATCTCGACGCCGCCCGCGACGCCGACGCCGGGGCCGAAGAAGACGCCGGGGCCGATCACCGTATCGGCGCCGATGCGCGTATCGAAGGAGAACCACACGGTCGTCGGATCGACCAGCGTCACGCCCGCGTCCAGCGCGCGGGCGCGCAGGCGCGTCTGCATCACCGCCTCGGCCACCGCGAGATCGGCGCGCGAATTGACGCCGAGAAGCTGATCGCCCGGCCCCACCGCGACGGCGCAAGGAAGGCCTTCGGCGCGCGCCAGGCCGACGGCGTCGGTCAGGTAGTATTCGCCCTTGGCGTTGTCGGTGGTGAGCCCGGCCAGCAGGCGCGCGAGCAGCGTGCCGCTGGTCGCCGCCATCAGGCCGGAATTGCACAGCGTGATGTCGCGTTCCGCCGCGTTCGCGTCGCGCGCTTCGACGATTCGTTCCAGATTCCCCGCCGCGTCGGTGACGAGGCGGCCGTAGGCGTTGTCGCCGTCCACATGGAAGCCGAGTACGGCGAGCCCCTCGCCCGCCTTCGGCAGGGCGCGCAGAACGCCGCGAAAGACATCGGCCGTGACGCAGGGCATGTCGCCGTAGGCGACCAGCACCGGGCCATCGACACGCCCGAGTGCCGCGAGCGCCACCCGCACCGCGTCGCCGGTGCCGCGCGCCACCTTCTGGATGCAGGTTTCGGCGGGGTGGGCGGCTTTCCGCACCGCGTCGTGGCCGGGTGCCGTCACCACGATGGTGCGGCCCGCGACCTTGCGCGCTTCGGCCAGCACATGGCCGATCATGGCGCGGCCGGCGACGGCGTGCAGCACCTTGGGCCGCGTCGATTTCATGCGCGTGCCTTCGCCCGCGGCGAGTACAATGACGGTGGGCCGCAGGCCCGCGCGATTCTGCTTCAAACTCAACGGCGTAACCCTTTTAATCAGGCGGCGACACCTTGCCACAGGCGGGCCAGTGCGTCCAATTCAACAATTGTTGCGGAAGATTACAGCATGACGCCACCCACGAAGGAACGAGGGCCGGGACGATTTTCGGCCATCGTTTTCGATCTCGACGGCACGCTGGTCGACAGCGCCGCCGAGCTTGCCTTCGCGCTCAACACCGCGCTCGGGCCGCTGGGGCGGCGCACCCTCGCGGTCGCCGAAGTGCGTGCCATGATCGGCGACGGGGTGATCGTGCTGACCCGCCGGGCGCTCGCCGCCACCGGCGGCGTGCCGGACGAGGCGGGCTTCGCCGCCGCGCTTTCGGCCGTGCGCGCGGCCTACGACCGCCTGCCCGCTTCCGCCCCTTACGAGGGCGTGGGCGAAACGCTCGTCATTCTGAAAATCCTGACGGGACAAGATTTCCAGAGCGGAGTCGACCTCTCCGGCATCCTGCCCACGCTGCACCAGTTTACGCTTCAGTTCGCGCCGGGAATGCTCTCGCCGTACCAACAGACCGAGGGCCTGCCGGTACGCCGGGACATCCGGGGACTTTTTTCGCATAGTCAGGCTTCGGCGTCTTCAACCGGCTTGCGCGGGACGACCACCGGCTTCAGCTTTTCCTTGATCTTGGCCTCCAGCTCGGCGGCCATCTTCGGGTTGTCCTTCAGGTACTGGCGTGCGTTTTCCTTGCCTTGACCGCTGCGCTCGCCGAGCGCGCTGTACCAGGCACCGGATTTCTCGACGAACTTGGCGTCGACGCCGAGTTCGATGATCTCGCCCTCACGCGAGATACCCTCGCCGTAAAGAATCTCGGTAACCACCTGCTTGAACGGAGGCGCCATCTTGTTCTTGACCACCTTGATGCGAGTCTCGTTGCCGATGATCTCGTCGCCCCTCTTGACCGAACCGATACGGCGGATATCCAGACG
>CAXRES010000020.1:0-3661 GCA_964229575.1 Alphaproteobacteria bacterium | reverse complement strand
CGCTGGTTTCGTACGGCCAGCCGAAGGTCCAGTAGATTTCGTAGAGCGACTTCTTCTCGCCCATGAAGTCGGGCATGGCGGCGGTGCGGATCGGGTGCAGGAACACCGGCCGGTCGTAGGCGGCCATCGCCTCGAACAGCGGGAAGTATTCCGGTCCGTCGATGGCCTTGCCGTTGATGTTGGAGAAGAGCTGCACCCCGACCGCCTTCAGGTCCTTCATGCAGCGGTGCAGTTCCTTGAGGCTTTCGCCGGGATCGTCGAGCGGCAGCGAGGCGATGAATCCGGGAAACCGGTCGCGGTACTTTTCAACGTATTCCGCCATGCCGTCGTTGCCGAGGCGGGCCAGTTCCGGCGCCTTGTCGGGCGGCGCGAGCGCCTCGATCGGCGGCGCCGAGAGCGAGAGAATCTGCGCGTAGTTGCCGAACTCGTCCATCTTGCGGAAGCGCACGTCGAGATCGACGAGGAAGGGGATGTTGAGCCAGCGCTTGACCTTGCCGGGGTCCTTGATGTCCGCGAGCATGCGGTCGAAGAACGTCTTCGGGAAGATGTGGTTGAAGATGTCGATCTTGCGGATCGTGTTGCTGGCCATGTTCGCTCTTCAATTCCGGTCGGTTTTTACGGGGATCGCGGCGGCACTTGCGCGAAGAGGGCCCGAGACTATTTTTGCCCCCGCCCTGCGTCAAGCGCGCAAAGCGCGGGTCCCGCGCCACGGCCGGAAGGCCCTTTGGGCCCCCGGGCCGCGGCGAGGCCGATATTGCGGACTGTCTCAGCCTTTGAGGCCGAGCAGCTTGCGCAATTCGTCGACGACGTCCGGCGGGGTGGCGAGCACGCTCCTGACGAAGGCCTCGAGGTTTTCGCCGCTGCCGGGATTGACCGGGAGCTTGCGCTTTTCCATATCGGCCAGGAATTCCTTGTCCCTGGTCAAATCGCCGATCGCCTTCCTGAGCGTGGCGAGGCGCGCGGCCGGCAGCCCGGGCGGAGCGTAGAGGGTCCTCCCCATCGCGGTATTGATGTAGAGGAATTCCACCATTTTGCGCTCGCGCTCGGTCTTGATCAGGTCGGACATCGACGGAACGTCGGGCAGTTCCTTGATCCTGGTCTGGCCGACCTGAAGGACGTGCACGAGCTTTCGATCGGCTAGACATTGGCCATTGTTGGACTGCCACGTCGCCCAGAACTGCGCGCGCCCGCCGACCTCGCCCCGTTCGATGGCGAGGTCGAGATCGGCCGAACTCTTGTAGCCCATGACGAGCTTGAACCTGGTGCCGAGCAGCGCGTTGACCAGCGTCGGCTGCTGAAAGAGGAATGAGCCCCTTTGGGTCGCCCCCAGCACGACAGTCTGCTTTTTGGCGTCATCGAGGGTCCGGGCCTTCTGCGTGTGCCAGACGCTGATGACGGTATTCAGTTCCGCGATGGTGCCGAGCCAGGAAAAGTCCCCGACGTTGAAATCGACGTTCTTCGGCTCGATCATCTGGGCCACGACGACGGAGGCCAGCGGAATGCCCATCGCCGTGCCGTCGCGCGGCGCGCGCTTTGCCATTTCCGCCGCCGCCTTCAATCCTCCCGCGCCGGGCACATAGGTGAGGACGAAGCCGGGATTACCCGGAATATGCCGGGAAAGATGCTGCGCAATGGTGCGCCCGTAGACGTCATAGCCGCCGCCGGGGCCGGCCGGAATCTGCATCGTGATTCTCTTGCCCTTGAAGAAATCGGCCTCCGAATCGGCGAGCGCCACGGAACCGTGGGCGAGGATCGCCACGACACCGAACGCGCCAAGGATGTGTCTGTTCATTTTTGGCCTCCCTTATGCGGTTGATTGCCTGCTGTTCCGGATTCCGTAAAAACGGGCGGGATTGCCCGACAGTATCTTGTCGACGACCGCCGGACCGACTTCCTGGCTGCCGCGCAACAGGCGCAGGGCCTCGATCTGGGTAGAGGAATCGGAATGTCCGTAGTCCGTTCCGATGATCAGGTTGTCTTCCCCCGCCGCCCTGATCACGTAGGGAAGATCGTCGGTGACCTCGCAGGTCACGAAGATGTTGTTGGCCCCGAGGATATCCTTCGGCAGCGACTTGCCGCGCCGCAGGAAGCGCTGGCGCAGGTCCTGAAGGACGTAGGGCAGCCAGTTGGCGCTCGCCTCGATGATGCCCCAGCGCACCTTGGGAAAACGCGACGGCGTGCCGTGCATGACAAGCGTGTGGAAGGCGGAAATCGTCGGCAGCTTGAATTTGGAGAACGTCGTATCGTGACCGAAGAAATCGTGAACGATGAAACTGCCGTTGCCGAGGTGCACCGAAATCGCCAGATCGAGTTCGCCCGCGATGTCGTAGAGCGGATCGAAGTAGGGATCGGAAATCGGCCGTTCGTTCTCGAGCGCGCGCATGAAGATTCCGCAGGCGCCGTTTTCCTTGGCGTACTCCATCTCCTTGCGCGCGTTTTCCAGAGACAGGATGGGCGGCGCCGCGACCCACCTGAGACGGCCTCCTCCCTGTTTCCAGATTTCCGCGAGCCAGCGGTTGTAGCTTCGGCACAGCGCATATTCGAGCGGCGCGCGATCGGCGATCGGGCGCAGCATGAGCGTCGGGAAAAGCACCTGGATATCGACATCGAGCCGATCCATGTGGGCGATCCGCGACGCGACGCTGCGCATCTCCCTCGACTCCTGGTCGACGTCGAATGCGAGGTTTTCTTCCTTGTCGTGCAGCCGCTGATCGACGACCCAGTAATTGCGCTTGACGATGCCGACGACGTTGCGTTCGTCGGCCCCGGCCGTGCGGGTGACGATCTGGGGCATGAAGGCGCGTTCGCTTTCCTCCAGGAACCGCCAGGTGTCCATCGTTTCTATGACATGGGCATCGGCATAGATCGTCGGCATGAACGCTCCCCGTTATCCTGATGGTCGCAGCGTCGAGCCGCGCCGATCGGTTGATCCGCATCATGCCTTCCGGCGGGCAGGAAGGAAAGTCGTCGGGCGGGGGAAATTGGCGGATGGGGAGGGATTCGAACCCCCGGGGCGGGGTTGCCGCCCAACGGTTTTCAAGACCGCCGCCTTAAACCACTCGGCCACCCATCCATCGCGCGCCCGGGCCGGTGCCCTCGGACGCGTCGACAAGATAAGCCATCCCCGCAGTCGGTCAAAGAAGATGAAGCGTCTATTGGCCGCGTGAATTGCCGAGCGCGGCGAGTACGCGCCCGTCGCGCTGCTCGCGCGCGTAGTCGAAGGCGCTGCGGCCCGCGCGGTCCCTGAGGCCGGCGTCGGCGCCGGCGGCGATCAGGGCGGCGACCGCCCTGTCGTGGCCGTTCCACGCCGCGCGCATCAGGGCGGTCAGGCCGTCCCGGTCCCTGGCATTGAGCGGCGCACCGGCGGCGGCCAGCGCGCGGATCACGGTCACATGCCCGTTGATCGCGGCCCAGGACAGCGCATCCTTGCCGCTGGAATCGCGGGCATCCATGCGGGCCCCGGCGGAAACGAGAGCATTGATGATGCCGGGATAGCCGCGCCA
This sequence comes from Alphaproteobacteria bacterium, assembly GCA_964229575.1. GTDB lineage: Bacteria > Pseudomonadota > Alphaproteobacteria > SMXQ01 > SMXQ01 > WHSO01. The sequence continues at coordinate 158 of CAXRES010000020.1, read as the reverse complement.
CGCCGCCTCGATCAGCGGCGTACGGCCTTCCCGGTCGGCATCGTCGGCATCGGCGTTGCGCGCGAGCAGCACATGGACCGACTCGCTGTCGCCGAGAACCGCGGCATGGCGCAGCTGCTCGTTGACGACGGACTGTTCGCCGCCCGCCTGCGCCGCGG
>CAXRES010000019.1:0-2510 GCA_964229575.1 Alphaproteobacteria bacterium | reverse complement strand
TGTTCGGACAGGTCGAAGCCGGGGAAGTAATGGGCCTGGTAGTCGATTTCCGGGTGCTTGCGCACGCGCCAGGTCTTGCGGTGCGTGAGCTGCGGGTCGCTGAACAGGTCGGCGCAGGTGTTGACGTTGTAGGCGCGCAGGCCGGCCGCCTGAAGCGCGTCGACAACGCTTTCCACCGTCTGCTTCTTCGTCCAGCGCGCGATTGCCGCATCGAGCGCGGCGAGATTCTTGCGCCGCGCGGCGGCCGTCCTGAAGCGCTTGTCGGACGCCCATTTCTGCCCCGCGACCCTGGAAAGCGCGCGGAACTCGGCATCCGACCAGCACGACAGCGCAACCCACTGGTCGTCGCCCTTGCACGGATAGGCGTTATGGGGGGCCGCGACGGGGTCGCGGTTTTCCTCGCGCTCCAGCACCTTGCCGCTGGCGTGATAGTCGAACAGCGACCCCGCCAGGAAGAAGGCGCCGCATTCGTATTGCGACACGTCGATGAAGCAGCCCTGTCCGGACTTGTCGCGCCGGTCGAGCGCGGCGAGGATCAGCGGCGTACCGACAAGCGCTGCGACGAAATCGATGTAGGGACCGTAGAGAAGCTGCGGCGTGCCTTCGGCTTCGCCGGTGAGCCCGCAGAAACCGGCCAGCGCCGAAAGCTGCGAGCCGAAGCCGCCGGTCGCCGCGCGCGGGCCGGTCTGGCCCATGTTGCAGGTCGACATGAAGATCAGGTCGGGGTTGCTCTTCTTCAGGTCTTCGTAGCCCAACCCGATGCGGTCGATGACGCCCGGGCGCATGTTCTCGATCAGCACGTCGGCCCAGCCGGCGAGCTTGCGCGCCAGTTCGATGCCGCCCGGCTTCTTCACGTCGATGGTGACGTCGTACTTCGAATCGTTGAAGTAGGAGAAGCAGCCCGAGCGGTTGATTCCCTTCTTGCCCTGCGGGTAGGGCGGATATTGCAGTCGGAAACCGTCGGGGCGGTCGTAGGCCTCGATATGGATGACCGTGGCGCCGTAGTTGCCGAGCAGCTTGCCGATCCACGGGCCCGCGGCGTAGCCGCCGACCTCGATCACCTTCAGTCCCTTGAGGGCCATCGGCTGCCCGGTCATGACACCACCACGGCCTTGGCGCGCGCGAGCGCGGCGATTTCCTTCGGCTTGAAGCCGTATTCCGTCAGCACCTTGCGGCTGTGCTCGCCCGCCTTGATGGGGGCGGGACGGGGGGCGGGCAGGCGCTTGCCGTCGACGAACGCGAAGCCCGACAGTTGGCGCTCGGTCTTGCCGCCCAGGCCGGGCAGATCGACCCAGGCATCGCGCGCCGAAAGCTGCGGGTCGGCGGCGATGTCGGCGACGTTGTTGACGGGATAGCCGAGCATTTCGCGCTCGAAGGCCTGCTGGAGGAATTCGGCCTTGGTCACGGTCTTGAAGAAGTTGCCGATGGGCCTTTCCATGTCGTCGACCTGGGCCTGCGTCGTCTGCGTCGAATCGAAGGTGGCCCAGTCGATGGAAGCGAGAACGCCGAGGTCGGCGCCCGCGTCGCGCATCCAGGCGCACAGCCCTTCGTTGGTCCGCCGTCCGGCGACGCCGCCGTAGATGATGAAATTGAGATAGCCGTCCTTGCACGGCCAGAACACGCGATAGATCGCGCCGTGAACCGATCGGCCGGTCATGAAGGCGCCGGCGCGCTTGGCGTTCTGGCCGAGGATGTCGAAGAACGCCGGCGCGTGCGCGATGGAGGCGATGGTGGCCGACTGCGCCGACACGTCGACGTGCTGGCCGCGGCCCGTAGAATTGCGCGCGATCAGCGCGACCATGGCGCCGCAGGCGGCCTGGCTCGCGGCCCACGGGTGGGACTGCGGCGCGGTGACGCGCAGCGGCATCCCGCCCGGTTCGCCGGCGAGCGACATGGCGCCGCTCGCGGCCATAAGTTCCAGGTCGCTCGCCTGCCATTGGGCGCGCGGACCCGTGCGCCCGAAGGGCGTCACCGAGACGTGAATGAGTTTCGGATTGAGAGAGGAAAGTTTTTCGATGTCGAACAGCGCCGCGAGATCGCTTCCCGGCTGCGCGGTTTCGAGGAGGAAGTCGGCCCTGGCCGCCATCCTGAGGAACGCGTCCTTGCCCGCCTTTTTGGCGAGATCAAGGGTGACGAGACGCTTGCCGGCGTTGTTGCCGCGCCACGCGGGGGCGGACAGGTCCGCCCCCGGTGGTTCGATCTTGACCACGTCGCATCCGAGGTCGGCAAGGAGACGGCCCGCGAGCCAGCCGAGTTCGCCCGTGCAGTCGAGCACCCGGTAACTCTTGAGCATCTTCCCTGCCTTTCCTCTTCGCGTCGTGCCTTAGCGGCCGGTACGGGCCAGCGACAGCACCCAGCCCTGCATGCGCGAGCGCATGTTGGCGATCTGCTCCTTGGTGAACCAGTTTTCCGGCTTCACCTTGTGCACTGGGTACACGGGACGGTGGAAGTCCTGCTCGTAGCCGTAGGGCACGGACGCGTCGATGCCCATGCCGCCTTCGAACACGGTG
>CAXRES010000018.1:0-24585 GCA_964229575.1 Alphaproteobacteria bacterium | reverse complement strand
CTGGGCCGCTCAGCCTGATCTTTGGCGCCATCTTACATGATCGCGGGGGGCCGCCGGATTCCTTTTCACCGGGCCCGCGGCCGCCCTAAGATCGCCCCCTGAAGCCACCCGCAGAGGCGGCACGCCGGTACCGGCCGAAGGGAGACATCGTTGATCATCGATTCCCAGGTTCACGTCTGGCGGGGCGGCGTGGTCGATGCGTCGCGCGGGCCCGAAGACCCGCACCTGACCGCCCCCTTCGGCTACGAAGACCTGCTCGCCCTGATGAAAGGTGCCGGGGTCGGCGGCGCCGTGCTGGTGCCGCCCGGCTGGGCGGGGGGCAGGCCGGAATTCGCCCTCGAGGCGGCGGCCCGCCATCGCGGTCGCTTCGTCGTCATGGGCCGCATCCCCCACGACGACCCGACGGGCGCGGCGAAGCTGGCGCGCTGGAAGGAGCCCTTCGGCATGCTGGGCCTGCGCCTCGCCTTCCAGAAGAAGGAAACCTGGCCGTGGCTCACCGACGGCACGACGGACTGGCTGTGGCCGGCGGCCGAGGCCAACGACATCCCGATCATGCTGTTCGCCCCGGGACAGGCGGCGGCCGTCTGCGAGATCGCGCGCGCGCACCCGAAACTTCGCATCATCTTCGACCACATGGGCCTGTTACGCGAAAAGGACGATGCGGCGGTGCGCGCCATCGAAAGCATGATGCGGCTGGCCGATCTGCCCAACATGCACGTCAAGGTCTCCTCCGTACCGTTCTATTCGACCGAGCCCTACCCCTACCGCAACCTGCACGACGCGCTCGCCCGCCTGATCGCGGCCTTCGGACCCAGGCGGTCGTTCTGGGGCACCGACATCACGCGTATCTGGAAGCTGTGCACCTACGCGCAATGCGTCAACCTGTTCACCCGCGACCTGCCGTTCCTCGGCCCCGACGATCTCGACTGGGTCATGGGCCGGGGGCTTGCGGAGTGTCTGCGCTGGCCTGCAATCAGATAATCAAGAGCAAATGACCGAAGGGAGGAAACGATGAAGAACAGGTTCCTGATTCCGGCTTCGCTTGCCGCCGGCGCGGCGATGCTCGTTGCCGCCGGCGCGGCGATGCCCGCGGCGGCGCAGGACGCCGCCGATTTCTATCGCGGCAAGACGGCGGAAATCATCATCAGCTACGGCCCCGGCGGCAGTTACGACCTCTACGGCAAGCTCGCCGCGCGCCACATCGGCAACTTCATTCCCGGCAAGCCCACGGTGATCGCCCGCAACATGCCGGGGGCGGGCGGGCTCAACGGCGCCAACCACGTCTACAACGTCGCCGCGCGCGACGGCACGGCGATGGGCGTGATCAACCAGAACGCGGCGCTCGGCCAGGCGCTCGACACGGGCGGCATCAAGTATGACGTGCGCCGCTTCGCCTGGATCGGCCGCTTCGCCTCAAACAACGAGGTGTTTTACACCTGGCACACGGCCGGCGCGCGCAGCCTGGAGACCGCCCTGCAACGCGAACTGATCGCCGGCGGCACCGGGCCGACGTCGTCGTCCGTCGTCATGCCGCGCGCCATGAACCAGCTGCTCGGTACCAGGTTCCGCGTGGTGGCGGGCTACAAGGGCAGCGCCGACATCAGCCTCGCCATGGAACGGGGCGAAGTGCATGGCCAGGTGCGCCCGTGGGCCCAGATCAAGGGCCAGTCGGCGGCGCTGCTGAAGGAGAAAAAACTCGATCTCCTCGTCCAGTACACGACCGAACGCCACCCCGACATCGCCAATGTGCCGACCATCGTCGAACTGGCCGGAACGGAGGAGGCGCGCGCCGTCTTTCGCCTGCTGGTGAGCGGCGCCGACATCGGCCGGGCGCTGGTCGCCCCGCCCGCACTGCCGGCCGGGCGCGTGGCGACGTTGCGCGGCGCCTTCGACGCGATGGTGAAGGACGCGGCGTTCCGGGCAGAGGCGGAGAAATCGACTCTTGAAGTCGATCCGATGAGCGGCGCCAGGCTCGCCGAACTTGCCGGCGCCATATTCACGGCCTCGCCGGAGGTGATCGCCAAGGCCAAGGCGCTGACGGAGCGCCCGAAAAACAAATCGAAGAAGCAACCGTCCGAGTAGCCGCCCGAGACTGCGGGGCGTCTTCCGCCCCCTGCATCATTCGCCGTAGAGGCGGATCGTCCTGGCGCGCGCCAGCAGAACGGCGAGCCCCAGGCAGATGAGCAGCAGCAGGCCGCTCATTATGAGGAAACCGCTCCGGATGCCGAAATGCTCGACGATGAAGCCCATCAGGATGGGCGTGATGATCGACGACAGCCGGTTGTTGGTGACGCGCAGGCCCACGATCGACCCCTGCAGGTCGCGCGACACCGCGCGCGCCTGAAGCGAGAACATGAGCGGCTGCACGATGCCTTCGAAAGTCCGGCGCAACGCATGGGCGGCGGCAATGAAGACGAAGATGCCGCCCATGAACGGCGTGGCGCCGAGAAGCGCGATCGAAACGCCGGTAAACCCCACCATCAGCCAGGGGATGGCGATGCGCCGGGCGACCCAACCCGAGGCGAGCGAGCCGAAACCGTTGAGAATTTCCGCGATGGAAAACAGCGTTCCGATCATCGTCCCGGCGAAGCCGAGGTCGCGCAGATAGACGATGAAAAAGGAATTTTCCACCCCGTTGGTGGCATGGCGCAGAAAGGAAATCGCCAGCGTGAAGGCGACGGCGGGAATCAGGACGAGGCCGAGCGAGCCGGTATAGTCCTTGAGCCGCGGCAGCAGGTCGCGCCAGCTGAAGTCGCGCTTGCCTTCATCGCCGACGGCGGCGCCCGGAATCTGCCAGACGGAGAAAAACAGGAAGGCGCTCCACAGGCCGACGCTGAGAAAGCAGACCGTCGGCCCGGCGAAGTCCCACAACAGGCCCATGACCAGCGGCGCCACCACGTTGCCGATGCGGGCGAAGAAGCTGAACCGGCCGATCTCCCCGGGATCGCCGCGCGCCACGCGCGCGATGATCGTCTGCGCGCCGATCCATGCCATGTTCCCGGCGAAGCCGATCAGCATCTGCAGGCCCACCATGACCGGGAACCACGGCATGGCGGGATAGAGCGCCGCAAGGCCGGCCGTCACCACGGCGAAGAACAGCATGACCCGGCGCGTGCCGATGCGGTCCATGACGGCGCCGCCGTGTATGGCGAGGAAGAACGTCAGAAGCGACTTGGCGCCGACCAGGATGCCGATGCCCGCCGCCGGCACACCCTGCAGGACGGCCCACAGGGGGATGACCATGGTCAGCATCTCGGCCTGGCCCATGCTGAACATGCCGATGCCGTAGGAGGCGATCAGGCTGCGCCGGTCGGGCGGCGGCAAGGAGGAAAGCGAATCGGTCACGCGGGGGGTGCGGCGGCAAACGGATGTTATCGGACGGAAGAACCATATGCGCGCCACGGGCGCGCGGTGTCACGCGAAATCGTTCGCGGACCCGCAGGCGCCCGCGCATCGGGCAACGACGGCGGCGGCTTACAGGACGGCGATGAATTCCAGCTGGATCAGCATGTTCTTGCCGGGCAGGTCGGTAGCGATGGTGTGGCGCACCGGCCGGTCGTTTTCGTCAGGGAATATCTTGACCCATTCGCGGTTGACCAGTTCGCGGTCCTTGCGGTCCTTGAGATAGACGACGACCTTGGCGATGTCGCCGACGCTGCCCCCGCCGCGCTCGACGATCGTGCGCATGTTGACGAAGGCTTGGGCGATCTGTTCGGCCGCATCTTCCGAACGGCTTTCGGTCGCGGGGTTTTCGCCGCTGACGGCCGATGAAAAGATCATGTTGCCGACACGCACCGCGGTCGGAAACGGCTGCGGATGCGACGGAATGTCCTTGCCGGTGATGGCCTGCCTCTTGCCCATGACTCCCCCTTGAAGAAACGTAAAGTTGGCTTGAAAAAACGTAAAGTTGGCGTTCAGATTTCCATCCAGCCCGACAGCAGATCGCCCAGCAGCGAGTTTGGCCAGTAGACGTGCATGATCTGGACATAGACGCCCCAGATGAACACGGCGACCAGGGAAGCGAGAAACAGCGAAATCAGCCAGCCGCCGCCGTGCGTCTTGCAGTATAAAAAGACGAAGGCGGTCAGCGCCACGGGCATGCCGAGAACCGGGATCAGGGCGACCAGGCCGACCAGCCAGGCCCAGGTTTCCCAGGTATTGCGCGTGCCGAGCCGCGGATCCTCCGCTTCGAAGTCCGGCGTTTCGTAAGCCGGCCGGGGCTGGTCGGCCTCCGCCTTCCCCTTGCGCAGGTCGACGACGAACTGGGCGAGCGCGAGGCCCGCGCCGCAGACGCCCAATACCAGCACGATGATCGAGGCGCGCAGCGGCCAATCCCATGCGATCACCAGGGCGCCGATAAAGACCGCCGCGATGAACAGGGTGAACAGATTGCGTCCGGACATTGCCCTTGTCATGGCCCCGTTCATGCCGCGGCCCTCCGGGCACGCATGTCGCGCCAGACGGGATAGGCGAAGGTGGCGAAGATGAGCAGGCCGAGCAGGACGACGCCCGGGTGCAGCAGCCAGCCCATGTCGTAGCGGGCAATCGACAGCCACAGATACAATTCCATCTTAGTCCCGAGAATCACGCCCAGCACGAAGGGCGCGCGCGGCCAGCCGTATTTCTTCATGATGAAGCCGAGCACCGAAAGCGCCAGCAGCGTGAAGATATCCTGGATGGCGAAGTTTGCGGCGAACGCGCTGAGCAGGCTGAGCGCCACGATCAGCGGCACGAGAATGTGGAAGGACAGGACGCAGATCTGCGCCGCCGGCTTGATGAACATCCAGCACAGAATCGACGCCAGGACCTGGGAAAACACCAGCGCCCAGATGATGACGAACACGAAATTGAGCTGGCTGTTGATGATGTCGGGGCCGGGCTTGAGGCCCACGGCGACGAAACCGATCAGCAGCAGCGCCGCCGACGAGCCGCCGGGTATGCCGAAGAACAGCGTCGGGATGAGATCGCCGCCCTCCTTGGCGTTGTTCGAGCTTTCCGGCGCGATGACGCCGCGCACGTCGCCGGTGCCGAAGGATTCCGGGTTCTTCTCCGTCTGCCTGGCATGGGCATAGGCGAACCAGTCGGCGACCGAAGAGCCGAGCCCGGGCAGGATTCCGACCCACACGCCGACCAGCGAGCAGCGGACCACCAGCTTCCAGTGGATGAAACAGTCCTTGACGCCCTGCCACATGCCCGTTTCGCCGAGCGGCGTCAGTTCCGCCACCTTGCCCCGGCGCGTCGCCATGGCGATCACTTCCGGGATGGCGAAGACGCTGAGCGAGATAAGGACGATGCTGACGCCGTTCCACAGATACGGCTCGCCCACGTCGAAGCGGATGACGCCCGATTTCTCGTCCTGCCCGATGGTGGAGACCAGCACGCCGAAAATACCCGCGGTCAGGCCCTTGATCGGCGCGCCGGCGCTCAGGATGCCCACCATGCTGATGCCCCAGACGGTGAACATGAAAAGCTCGGGCGAGCCGAAGCTGCGGATCAGCGGCTTGAGGACGGGAACGGAGGCAAACAGGAAAAAGGCGCCGATCAGGCCGCCGAGCAGGGACGCCATGAACGAGGCGCTCAACGCCCGCTTGGCTTCGCCCCGGCGCGCCATCGGGTAGCCGTCCAGAATCGTCGCCTGCGAGCCCGACCCGCCGGGTACCGCGACGAGGACGGACGTGAAGGTGTTGCCGGTATTGCCGACGGAAGCGACGCCGATGAGGAAGGCAATGGCGTTGACCGGCGCCATCAGCATGGCGAAGGGCAGCAGCACGGCCAGCTGCGCCGGGCCGCCGACGCCGGGCAACGCCCCGCCCCACAGGCCCAGCGATACGCCGAGGATCAGCCAGCCGAGCGCCGCCGGCTGCATCAGGGCGGTCAGTCCGTCGATCGCGGCTTCAAGCATTGCAAATTTCCAATCGGTGGGACCTGTCGCTTTTTTCGGCTAGTTCTTCTTCGCGTCGATCTGCGGCAAGCTGTATTTCGCGCGCAACCTGCGGATTTCCGCGATCACATCTTCGGGAACCTGAAGGCCCGCCTCGATGCGCTCAAAGGTATCCTGGCCGCCGACCGGAGTCGCCCCTTCGCCCAGCTGGTCGCCCGCGGCCTTGACGAAGGCCGGGCTCTTCATCGTCGCCATGAAGGACTCGCGCATGATCGCGAGATGCTCGGCCCTGGTCTTGGGCGGCATGGCGAAATACTTGTCGACGGTGCCGGCCCCCCAGGAACGGTAGGCCCGCCACAGCACGCCGGTCGGCTTCTTCGCCCCCAGCATCTGCTCGAAGGTCTGCACGTTCTTGAAGTCGGGCCGCGCCACCTCGGCGACCAGCGCCATGGTGTTGCCGTCCTTGAGGAAGCGCTCGATGATGTCGGCGGTGCCGGAGCCGAACATGTCGACCTCGCCGCGCTCGTAGGCGAGATAAATCTGGTTCGAACTGGGATAGCCCAGCACGAACTTGACGTTCCAGCCGAGCGCTTCGCCGCCCAGCACGGCGATAGCGTCCTGTTCGCGGTCGGTCGAGACCGAGCCGATGGTCACCGGCGGCTTCGACTTGTCGTAGAGGCGTTCATGGGCCGACTTGCGCAGGATCATGATGCTGGGGCCGCGGTCGACCGAGCCGACGATGCCCCAGTCGAGCGGGTTGTAGCGCACGCCCTTGGCCTTGCGCGCCACCGGGCCGATCGAACCCGCGCCGGCGAACACCGCGACCGTCAGGCCGTCGGGCCGGGTCGAATGCTGCAATTCGTTGGCGGCGCTCACCTGCACGCCCTTGTTGCGGACCACGACCTGGGGCTTGCCGGGAATGTGTTCGCCCCAGAAGCGGGCGACGACGCGCGCCGTCGTGTCCGTGCCGCCGCCCGCCTTCGAAGCGACGACGACGGTCACGACCTTGCCTGCGTAGTAATCGGCGGCAAAGGCCGCGGGGCCCGTAACGGCCGAAACAAAGAGAGCCGCGCCGGCGATGATGCCGCCGCGCAGGAAACCTGTGGAATGAAGCATCTTGTCCCTCCCCGAGGATCGTTTCGTTGCGCCCCCTCCGCCCGCGGGCGCCGCGGGTGAGGCATCAGGCCGCGCCGCGCTCCTCTGCCGGGCGTTCGAGGCCGATGCGTTCGTTGATCACGCCGAGAGCGATGACCGGCTTTTCCTGCGACGCCGGCGCGACACCCAACGGTGCGCCACCCTTGCGCACGATTTCGATCTGCTCCTTGAGCATGCGCCGATAGAGCACGATTCCCTTGTCGGCCGAGCCGAGCTGTTCGAGCGGCCGGTTCATGATGGCGCCCTGGGTTTCCCAGGCCATGCAGTCCTGCGCCGGCACGTCGGACATCCTGTAGCCGCCTTCGCCGTCGCGGAAATCGTAGTATTCCATCGGCACGTCGGCGTCGTTCGGCGTGACCATGTCCTCGCGCGGCTCGAAATTGGCGATGATGATCTGCGTGTGCGTGTCGTCCATCGGCACGCGCATCTGCAGATTGTGGCGCAGGCGCCCGCCGTTCTTGGCATGGGCGACATGGCGCAGGATGTTGGGGAACAGCAGCGGATGCTGGTCGACCTGGCCGGCCTTGCCGGTCTTGCTGGTCGTCGTCGTGCGCCGCTTGTAGATGCCGTATTCGAAGGGGATGAAGTCATGCTCCTCCGAATAGTGGTCGACCACATCGGCGAGATGCGCCGAAGCCCCGTGCAGCCAGTAGAGGTGCGACGGATCGACGGAATTCTCCATCGCCTGCACCCAGTTGCAGTTGAGCACGGTGAACTTGCGGATCCAGCGCCGGCCTTTTTCCCAGGCGAGCACGTCCCACTTGGGCAGCGCCGGCGCCTCGCCCTTTCCCATGTAGGCGAACAGCATGCCGCCGAACTTGCGCACCGGATAGCCCGCGTGCTTCACCGCATCGGGCAGGGTCGTGCCCTTGGGCTCGGCCGGCATCTCGACGCAGCGGCCGGCGGGGTCGAATTTCCAGCCGTGATAAGGGCAGCGGATGCAATTGCCTTCGATCCGCCCGTAAGCGAGCGAAGCGAAGCGGTGCGGGCATTTTTCGGCGACGAGACCGTAGCTGCCGTCGGCGCCGCGATAGGCGACGAGATCTTCGCCCAGCATGCGGACCTTGAGAATCGGCTTCTCCGCCGTCAGTTCCGACGACGGGGCGACGGGCTGCCAGTAGCGGCGCAGCATTTCGCCGCCCGGCGTGCCGGGGCCGACCCGGGTGATGAGTTCGTTGTCTTCGCGTGAAAGCATGTGCACTTCCCTCCTTCGGAAGACCGTCACCGGCGGAAATTCGTTTCAGGCGCCTTTCGGCGCGCGCCGCGGTGCGGCCTGGCTCCCAAGTTTCCTGGCTCCCAAGTTTCCTGGCGCACAGGTCTCCTGCACAGCCCGGAAACGGGCTGGTGCCGCCGGTTGGCCCGGCTTGTGATCGGAAATACTAATGCGTTTTGCCCGACGGGGTAAGCGGATTCGCCGCGAAGCACCTCTACAAGTCCCGGGAAATAAACAATTTCCGGACATGATCGACGGCGGCGCCGGGGGCGGAAATGCGCGCTTCCGCCGGCCTCAGCCGACCCGTTCCCACTTGTCGACGTCGACCTCCCAGCCCTTGGTCTGGGTCAGGTCGAAGCCGTTGCCTTCAAGATCGAGCACGCGGAATTCGGCGTAAGGGCGCACCTCCGGCCGGTTGGCGACCAGCGTCTTGCCGTGGCTGAGCTGCGCCGCCTTCTGCGCCGCATCGCGCATCAGGAAACCGAAGTGGTGGATACCGAAGCGGCGTTCTTCGTGGCTTTCCTCGCCGCCGTCATGACCGATGCGGTTGTATTCGGCGAACCCTTCCCCGTCGCGGGTGCGGTAGTAGGGATGCAGGGCGAGATTGGTATGACCGTCGCCCATGAAACAGTTGAAGCGGCCCTGGCGGCGACGCTGCGACGTGGTGCCGAGCTCGCGCAGGCCGAACAGCGCCGTCATGAAATCGGCGCAACGCTGCGGTTGCAGCGTGTGAATGGCGATATGACCGATGCGCGGCAGGCTGCGTTCCTGCGTCTTCACGCCGAAGGCGCGCTCCGACAGGCTGATCGGATTGCATTCGGGATCGAAGACGCGCACTTCGCCGTAATGCACGCCGCCCGGTTCCTTCACCGCGACGCCGCCCGGAATCAGCTCGCGGTATTTTTTCAGGGTCTCGTCGATGCTGTCGACTTCCATGCCGATGTGATGGAGACCCGCATCCTTGCGCAGCTCGATCAGATCGGCGCGCTGGCGGAACAGCGTCAGGTTGAAATAGCCGTCGGTCAACGACACGTCGCCCTGGGGCGAGCGCCCCATTTCCTTCATGCCGATTTCGTCGATGTAGAAATCGGCGAGCGCGGCCGGATCCCTGCTGATGACGGCGAGATAGCGAATTCTGCCCATTCATGCCTCCCTGAGTGGCCACGGGCCGCCTGCCGGGCCCGCTTTTTCGGGGAAGTCTAGCCAATTCGCGGGCGGCTAGAAACGGCGATGAATCGGATGGTTTGCCCCTCGGCCGCAAACGCGCTACTGATTCGCAAAACGGGCGAGACAGGAAATTGCGCCGCCGGCCAGGGTGAGCGCCGCGCCCGATCATCAGGGAGGACATCATGCCGTGGGACAAGACCCAGTCACGCTCGCTCAAGGTACGCCAGAAGATCGGCCATCCGGTCATCGACGGCGACGGCCACACACAGGAATACCACCCGGAAGTCATCGAGTATTTCCGCGAGCTGGCCGGGCCGGACCTGACCGAGCGCTACCTCAAGAAGCGCCTGCGCCGCGCCTGGCACAGCGCCAGCCCCGAGGAGCGCAGGCACAAGCTGATCGGCCGGCCGCCCTTCTGGACGATGCCGGCGAAGAACACGGTCGACCTCGCCACCGCGATGCTGCCCGACCTGTTCCGCGCGCGCTTCGACGACATCGGCATCGACTTCGCCGTGGTCTATACCTCGCAATTCCACCTGATCGGCGAACGCGACGACGAGATCAGGCGCATCGGCTGCCGGGCCGTCAACATCATGAACCGGGACCGTTTCAAGCGTCACGCCGACCGCATGACGCCCGCCGCCATCATTCCGATGCGCACGCCCGATGAAGCGATCAGCGAGCTTGAGTTCTGCGTGAAAGAACTCGGCTACAAGGCGATCATGGTCGACGGCATCGTCAGCCGCGCCGTGCCGGTCATCGAGGAAAAGGCGCCGGAGGTGGCGCAGTATTCCCAGTGGATGGATTCGCTCTGCGTCGACAGCGCCTACGACTACGACCCGTTCTGGAAGAAGTGCGTGGAGCTGAAGGTATCGCCGACCAGCCACGCTTCGGGCCAGCGCTGGGGCAGCCGCAAGAGCGTCAGCAACTACAACTTCAACCATATCGGCGCCTTCGCCGCCGCGGGCGAGGCCTTCTGCAAGGCGCTGTTCATGGGCGGCGTGACGCGCCGCTTCCCGGAGCTGCGCTTCTGTCTGCTGGAGGGCGGCGTCAACTGGGCGGTGTCGCTCTACAACGACATCTACGAGCACTGGGAAAAGCGCAATATCAAGGCGCTGATGGAATGGCTGGATCCGCGCCAGATCGACCGGCCGCTGCTCGCCGACCTCGTCGCCAAGTACGGCGGCGAGGAATACGCGCCCTATGTCGACCGCTTCAGGGTCAAAGACAACGTGCCGGGTGCCAGGCCCGGCCTGATGCCCGATGTCGACTGCATCGACGACTGGGCGGCGGCCGGGATAGAGACGGAAAAGGACCTTTACGACCTGTTCGTGCCGCGCTTCTTCTTCGGCTGCGAAGCTGACGACCGCACCATCGCGCACGCCTTCAACACGAAATGCAACCACGGCGGCGCCAGGCTGCAGGCGCTGTTCTCCTCCGACGTCTCGCACTGGGATGTGCCGGACATGACGGAAACGCTCGCCGAATCCTACGAGCTGGTCGAAGACGGGCTGATCACCGAAGACGATTTCCGCGATTTCACCTTCACCAACATGGTGAAGCTGCAGGCCGCCCTCAATCGCGACTTCTTCAAGGGTACGGCGGTGGCCGCCGAAGCACAGAAGGTCATCGACAGGGACATGAAGTGAAGGCCGCACACGGCCCATCGGGGAGGAGACCGCAATGACCACACGCAAGATCAGGACGGCGCTCGCGGCGTTGGCGCTCGCCGCGGCGCCCGCGCTGGCGGGAACGGCCAGGGCCGACGCCGCGGACGCGGCAAAGAACAATGCCGTCGCCGATTTCTACCAGGGCAAGCGCATCACCATGCTGATCAGCGCCGCACCCGGGCCCGCCTACGACCTGTTCGCGCGCATGCTGGCCAACCACATGGGCCAGTACATTCCGGGCAAGCCCGCCTTCGTCGCGCGCAACATGCCGGGCGCGGGCGGCATGGCGGCCGCCAACTTCGCCTATACCCAGGGCGCGCGCGACGGCACGCTGATGTTCACCCTGCACATCGCTTTGCCCCTGCAGCAGGCGCTGGGCCAGACCGGCGTGCGCTATGACGCGCGCAAGCTGATCGGCGTGGGCCGGCTTTCGGCGGGCAACACGGTGACGGGCGCCTGGCACACAAGCGGCATCACGTCGGTCAACGATCTCTACCAGAAGGAACTGCTGCTCGGCGGCGGGCAGGCGACGTCCAACACGGCCATGTTCCCGACCGTGGCGCGCAACCTTTTCGGCATGAAGATCAAGGTCATCGCCGGCTACAAGAGCCTGAGCGAGCAGATGCTCGCCATGGAGCGCGGCGAGATCAAGGGGCTGGGCAGCATCTCGCTGGTGACGCTGACCAACTGGAAGAAGGAATACCTCGACAAGAAACTGTTCGTGCCGCTCTTCCAGTGGGGCCTGAAGCGCGAAAAGGACCTCGCCGACATTCCGGCGGTGGGCGAGCTTGCCAGGACCGCGCTCGACCGCAAGGCGATCGAGGTTCTGGCGGCGCAGATGGATCTCGGCCGCTCGTTCTTCCTGCCGCCCGGCGTGCCGGCAGACCGGGTCGCGGCGCTGCGCAAGGCCTTCGAGGCCACCGTCAAGGACAAGGTCTTCGTCGCCGAAGCGAAGAAGGCCGATTCCGACATCCTCTACGCCTCGGGCCAGGAAATGGAACAGGTAGTCGCCGGCGTGCTCGACGCCCCGCCCGAAGCGATCGCCCGGCTCAAGGACGCCATGGTCAATCGCGGCGGCGGACGCTGCGAGGAATACTCGGGCGCCGCGTCCTGCGCGGCCGCGCAAAAGAAAAAGAAGAAAAGCCAGTAAGCGGATGAAGGCGGTTCTCTATATCAGGCCGGACCGCTTCGACATGGCGGAGCTCGCGCGCCGGCATCCGGCGCACCGTTTCGTGCGGGTCGACGGCGCGGCCGAGGCCGAGGCCGAAATCGCCGACGCCGAAATGCTGGTCACCTGGACCTCCGCCTACGACGAGGCCTTCGCCGCCATGCTGAAGACGAAGGCGCCGAAGCTGCGCTGGATCCAGATGACGACGTCGGGGGTCGACAGCATCCTGCGCGCCGGCGGCTTTCCCGAGGGCGTTGTGGTCACCAACAGCGCCGGCCTGTCGGCGCCGATGATCGCCGAACACGCCATCGCCATGGCGCTGATGCTCGCCCACCGGCTGCGCGACTACGACGCAGCCTTCGCCCGGCGCGGCTGGGAACGCGACATCAAGGACCGGATGATGTCGTTCTTCAGGAAGACGGTCTGCATCGTCGGCGTCGGCGCCATCGGCCAGGAAACGGCGAAGCGGCTCAAGCCTTTCGGCATGAAGATCATCGGCGTCAGCCGTGCCTACAAGCCCGACGACCTGTTCGAAGAGGTCTACCCGCGCGCCCGCCTGAAAGAGGCGCTCGCCCGGGCCGACGTGGTTCTGGTCTCCACCATCGTCACGGCCGATACGGTGGACATGATCAACGACGAGACGCTCGCCGCGATGAAGAAGGGCGCCATTCTGGTCAATATCGCGCGCGGCGACCTGGTGGACGAGGATGCGCTCTACCGCGCGCTTCGTGACGGCCATCTGACGGGCGCCGCGCTCGACGCCACCAAGGTCGAGCCGCTGCCGGCCGCGAGCCCGCTGTGGACCCTGCCCAATGTCGCCATCACGCCGCACATATCGAGCGGCGGGGCGGACAACTCCGCCGTGCTGCTCGACATCATCGACGACAACATCCGCAGGTTCGATGCGGGCCGGCCGCTCACGCGACGCGTCGACTGGGAGAACATGAAGCTCGGCTGAAAGGCTCAGCCCCGGCGCAGGTCGTCCAGCGCGAAACCGGCGATGCGCTTGTAGTCGTCCGACAACGCCCTCAGCTCGTCCTGGGTGATGAAATCATCGAGGTTGTCGAACGGCCGGTCGCCCACCAGCTCCTCCACCCGGATATTGATGAAATCGGGCGGGTTCGAGCGGTTGGTCAGCACCACCTTGTTGGCCCGCGGCAGGCGGTCGGCCTCGTAGGCCTTGAGCGCGGCGACCGGGTCGCTTTCGCGCGCCAGGCAATCGGCGAGCACGCGGGCATCGATCGCGCCCTGCGCGGCGCCGTTGGAACCGCGCGGATACATCGGATGCGCGGCATCGCCCGCCAGCGTCACCCGGCCGAAGGTCCAGCGCTCGACCGGGTCCTTGTCGACCATCGGGTATTCGAGGATGGTCTCGGCGCCGCGGATCATCGCCGCGACGTCGAGCCAGTCGAAGGTCCAGTCCTTGTAGATATGGAAGAAGTCATCGAGGCGTCCCGGCCGGTTCCAGTCGTTCTGCGTCGGCCGGTCGCCTTCGATCTCTGCCATCCAGTTGACGAGCTGTTTCCCCCCGCCGTCGATGTCGTCGACGATCGGGTAGATGACGATCTTGCCGGTCCGGATCGAACCCACGCGCATGTAGACGTCGCCGCCCAGGATGGGCGCCATGCGCGTCACGCCGCGCCAGGTGTTGATGCCGGCAAAAGCGACCTTGTCGGCGGGATAAAACTGGCGGCGCAGCGCGGAATTGACGCCGTCGCAGGCGATGACGATTTCGGCGCGCACGGGGGCCAGCGCCCTGCCCGAGGCCGTATCGGCGAAGCGCAAGCTGACGCCCGCCTCGTCCTGATCGACGCCCACGCAAGTGGCGCCGGTGACGATCCTGCCCGCCCCGAGCCGGGCCAGTGCCGCCTGGTAGAGAACGATGTGCAGCTTGCCGCGGTGGATGCCGAGTTCGGGATAGTCGTAGCCGGCGAATTGCCCGCGCGGCTCCCTGTAGATGAGCTGGCCGAAGCGGTTGAAGAAGCGGCTCTCGCGGTTGACGATGGCGACCGCCGAAAGCGCCTTGAGCAGGCCGAGACGATCGAATTCCCGCACGCAGTGCGGCAGAAGCGTGATGCCGACGCCAAGCTCCTTCACGTCCGGCACGCGCTCGAACACCATGCAGTCCAGCCCGCGCGCGTGCAGGTTCATGGCGAGCGTCAGGCCGGCGATGCCGCCGCCGACGATGGCAACCTTCGTCACGGGTTTGCCTTGCGTCATCGGTCCTTCTTTCCGAATGGTCAGCCGTCGAGCAGGAAGCGCCACCGGGCGTAGGTCGCGGCCATGACGTCCTTGCTCGCCTCGGCCACCGGCGGGAAGCTGTCCCTGCGCGACCACGGGCGGCAGGCGTCGATCACGGCACGGCTGTTTTCCACGACGCCCTTCGGCAGCATGGGATCGAGCGGGCCCGACCACGCCTTGCCGATGACGTCGATCGACGTCGCCGGATCGCAGCGCGTCGACAGCGCCCAGATGACCTCGAACGTGTTGGTCGGATCGATGTCGTCGTCCACGACCACGACCCAGCGGCCAAGGTAATTGCCGGCATGGCAGGCGAAGGCCAGATGTCCCGCCTGGCGGGCATGGCCGGGATACATCTGCTTGATGGCGACGACGTTGAACATCCGCGCCCCGCCCGCCTCGTGCGACCACACGCCGGTGATGCCGTGCAGGCCGGCCTTTTCCATCTCGTCCCAGATGGTCGCGGCCTTGGACACGCTTTTGGCGTAGATGAAGTCGTGCGGCGGGCGGCCCGGCCGCGCCGTGGTGATGATCGGATCGTTGCGGTGATAGACGCGGCGGACGCGCACGGCCGGCTGCATCTGTTCGCCCGAAGCATAGTAGCCGGTGAATTCGCCGAACGGCCCTTCGGCGCGCACGTCGTCGGGCATGATTTCGCCCTCCAGCACGATTTCGTCGTGCGCCGGGATGGGCAGGCCGTGCAGCTCGCTTTCCACCACATCGAACGGGCGGCCGCGGTGGCCCCCTGCATAGGCGAACTCGTCGACGCCGTAGTCGATCTCGTTGCCCGCCGTGATGAACAGCAGCGGGTCCGTGCCGACGCTGATGGCGACGGGACAGGGCTGGCCCCTGGCGAAATATTTCTCGCGGATCAGACGCCCGTGCTTGCCGGGCGAAATCCACAGGCCCACCGTGTTGCGGTCGTAAATCTGCACCCGGTAGGTGCCGACGTTGATCCAGCCGGTGTCGGGATCGCGCATGATGACGAGATCGTGGGTGCCGATATAGCGCCCGCCGTCCACCTCATGCACGCGCGGCGTCGGGAACTTGTCGAGGTTCACCGCCCCGTCGCGGTCGATGTTCTCCAGCACCGCGCCGGTTTTCACCGTCCTGGGCGGGATGTGCCTGAAGCCCGCGCGCATGCGGTCGCGGTAGGCGCGCACAAGATCGGTGACATTGGCCGGTTCCGGAAAGCCGTAGGTCAACGCCACGCGGTTGCGGCTGTTGCCCGCCCCCCAGACGACGCGGTAGCCCTTGTCGTAGCCGGGAATTTCGTCGAACAGCAGCGCCGGCGGATTGTCCGGCCGTTCCTTGCCGAACATCTCCGATATCCCCGCCATCTCGCGATCCCAGCTGGCGCCCCTGACGTGCCTGACCTCGCCGATGCGGTCGGCGCGTTCGAGGAATTCGCGCAGGTCGTTGTGCGGGCCGTTGTAATCGACCCACTTCTTTCCGCCACCTTCGGGCTCATCCATGGAACGGCTCCGCCGCGCTCAAAGACCGGAGATTTTCTTGGCGTGATCGACGACGTCCCCGGGCGTGGCGAAAACCTCCTTCACGCGCTCCTGGATGTCGGCGCCCTTGACCGGGTCCACCTCGAAGCGGAGCTTTGCCGCTTCCGCGAGCAGCGCCTTGTCGGCGAGCGTGTCGAGGTAGGACTTGCGCAGCGATGCAAGCGTCGCCGCGGGCAGGTCCGGCGGCGCGATCATCGGCCAGGCGACATAGGTGTCGACGACCAGCAGCTTCATCGCGTCGCGGTCTTTCTTCGTCTTCATCAGGTCGAGGATGAGCGGCGCGTCGGGAATGTCCTTGTGCTTGGCATAGCCGAACTGGGCGAGGATGCTGAACTTCCTGTCGCGGATCCAGTCGGGATGGCGGGCGACGATGCCGCCCCAGCCGTAGCCGCAGAAGCTGTCGACCTCGCCGTTTTGCCAGGCCTGCTCGATGCCCGAGGCCCCCTTGAAGCCGGAGATCACCTTGAACTGGGTGCCGAGCGTGGCGTTCATCGACATCGGATAGCTGTAGGTGCGCGAACCGCGGCCCGAGGACCCCGCCACCACCTGGCGCGCCTGCGCGTCGGCCAGCGTCTTCACCGGCGAGGCGTGCCAGACGGCGCAGATGCTGACTTCCGTGGAGAAGCTGCCGAGCCAGTTGATCCTGCGCGGATCGAACTTGGCCTGCTTGTTGCCGAACATCGGCTCCAGGATGATGCCGCCGCCCACCACGCCGAGCGCGCTGCCGTCCCTGGGCGCGACATTGGCGATGTAATTGGCGGCGACCAGGCTGCCCGCGCCGGGTTTGGGCTGCACAACGAGGGTCGGGTTGCCGGCGAGATGGCGGCCCATGTGGCGGCTCATCAGCATGGTGATCGCGTGGTAGGTGCCGCCGGCGGGAAATCCTACCGTGATCGTCACCTGGCGCCTGGCGCCGTCACTTTGCTGGGCGGCGACAGGCAGGCCGGCGCCGGACGCGACGGCGGCAACGAGGGCGACAAGAGCGAATCTGGAAAGCCTCACCATGATTTTTCCCCGGTTCAGTCGGTTCATGCGGGCGGCGGAAACGCCGCGACCGGTCCAAGATAGGATCACGGCAATTTTCCGTCCATCCGTAAAAAGTCTTTTGGCCGGAACCGGTTAATGGCGCGCGGACAGTGCGGAGACGGCGCCCCGGGCGCGATCGACCAGCGCGCCCGCATCGGCCGGAAACGAATCGCCGAACCAGGCGACGTGGCCGTCCGGGCGCACAAGCACGAAGCGCGCGCCGTATTGGCTTGCGATCCGGTCCTCGGCGATGAAGGCGTCGATCAGCGGCACGCCGCGCGAGCGCGCCGCGGCAAGCATTGCCGAGGCCGGCTCATCGGCGAACCGCAGCAGCACGAAGCCCCGTCCGAACAAATCGAGGATCGACCGGCCGTCGGCGAGCCAGGCGTGCGGCGCACGTAAACCTGGTCGCAGGGGGCCGGGTCGCAGGGGGCCGGGTCGCGGCGGCGCGCCCTCCGCCCGGGCCGCGTCCGTGCAAATGGGCGATGGTTGGTAATCGTAGCCGATCTTGGCCTCGTCGCCGACCGAGAAGCCGCGCAGGCGTGCGCCGATATAGGCGCCGACCGCGGCCTCGCTCTCGCGCGCGAGGCCGGGGATTTCCGCGATGGCGCGAAAGGCCGTCGTCGACATCGCGACATAGGCGAGCGCCACGGGCCGCCGTTCTGTTTCGTAAGAGTCGAGCAGCCCTTCCCCGCCCCAGCCCGCCAGCACGGCGGCGAGTTTCCAGGCGAGGTTGACCGCCTCCTCCACCCCCATGTGCATGCCGAGCCCGCCCGTCGGCGAACACTGGTGCGCCGCGTCGCCCGCGATGAACACGCGGCCGTGGCGATAGGACGTGGCGACGCAGTCGCGCCGCTCCCACCGGCTGACCGAAATGATCTCGCGCGGGACATTCCCGCCCGCCATGCGATCGAGGTAATCGGCCGCCGCGCACGCGGGGCCCTTTTCGTCGAACACGGTGAGCCGCCACAACTCGCGTCCATCGATGGGGATGAGTTCGGACCAGCAGCCCGTCGCGTCGATGGAACGGTAGAAACGCGCCCAGCCCTTGTCGTGGCATGACGGAAGTTCGGGCGAGCGGAAGAAGATGTTGACGCTGTCGGCGACGATGCCTTCGCCCGCAAGCGCGATACCGAGCGCATCGCGCACCATGCCGGCGGTCCCATCGCAACCGACGAGAAAATCCGCATCCACGGTTTCTTCCCGCCCCGAGCGCGAATCGACCAGCGTCGCGCGAACCGCTCCGTCGATCTCTTCGAAGGATGAGAGCACCGTGTCGTAGCGAAGCGCGACACCGGGCAGGCCGCGAACGTGACGCGCGAGAATCGGATCGAAATAGATCTGCGGGCAGTGGCAGGCGCCTTCGGGCGAAAGGTCGGGCCGTCCGCGCGCGGCATAGGACGGAACCGCGTGGCGGGCAAGTTCGCGCCCCCTGAGGCTCGTCAGATAGACGAAATCGAGCGGGTGGTTCTCCGACCACACGGCGTTGCGTACCGCATCGGCGATGCCCCAGCGCCGGCAGAATTCCATGTTGCGCAGGCTGACCTGGCTCATCTTCGGCACGCGAACGGCGCCGTCGCGTTTTTCGACCAGAACGCAGGGGACGCCGAAACGGCCCAATTCGGCCGCGAGCGCGAGGCCGACCGGGCCCGCGCCCGCGATCAGCACCGATGTCCGGGACGGCGCTTGCGCCATCGCCTCGCCTCCCGGCGCGGGCGCGTCGTTACTTGCCTGCTTTTTCCCAGCCCGCAACCCAGACGGCGGCGGTGTCGGCGGCGGCCTGGGTCATCGGCGTCTTCAGTCCGAGCGCCCGGGCCAGTTCGGCCGCGAGCCCTACGTCCTTGTTGAACAGGTTGCTTGCCGGGCGGGGCGCTGCGTGGTTGCCCTCGACCTCGAAGGACGACTGCCAGCGCGAAACGGTGGAGCCCTGGTCGACCGAGGCCGCCATTTCGAAGAACTGCTTGACGCTGATGCCGCCCGCCTCGGCGATGGCCGCGACCTCCGACAGCGCCACGCGCTCGTTGGCGTTGATCAGGTTCTTGGCGATCTTGGCGACGTTGCCGCTGCCCACGGGCCCGAAATGATGCACGCCCTTGCCGAGCGGCTGCAGATAAGGCACGGCGACGGCGGCATCGGCATCCGCCCCGCCCATCAGGAAAACGGCGTTGCCTGCCGCGACCACGCGCGGCACGGCGGTCACCGGCACGTCCATGACGCGCAGGCCCCTGGCGGCGGCGGCGATCCTGCGGCTGGTCTCGGGCATCACGGTCGAATGCATGAACACGATGGCGCCGGGCCTGGCGGCGGAAAGAATGCCGCCCTTGCCGGTCATGACTTCGGCCAATTCGTCATCGGTGCGCACGAAGACATGGACGAAGTCGACCCCGCGCGCCGCCTCGGCGATGCTGGCGACCGGGTCGGCCCCCTGCTCGCGCGCGATGCGCATGCGGTCTGCGGATATGTCGAAGGCCTGCACCTCGCGTCCCGCCAGCCTGAGGCGCGACAAGAGCGCCGTTCCCATCAGGCCGACGCCGATCAGTCCAACGCGCAACGCCATGTCGCTCTCCAATCTTCTTTCTAATGAATGCCGTAGAGCCGGCAGGGATTGTCCTCAAGGATGCGCTTGACCGCGGCGGCGGGAACTTTGCCGTCCGTGCTCAGGCGCTTGAGCGCGAGCACTTCCGTCGCCGTGTCGCGGTGGCCGTAATCGGTGCCGATGATGAGGCCTTCATCGCCCAGCTCCGACAGCAGCCACCTGAGATCGTCCGTCCACTGCGTCGTGATGTAGAAATTGTTCTCCGCCAGCATGCGGCCGAAATCCACGCGCGGGCGACCTTTTCCGACGAGCCTGAGCCGCGCTTCGCCCAGCGCATAGGGCACCCACTGCGCGCTTGCCTCGATGAAGGCCCAGCGGCAGCCGGGGAAACGCCTGGGCACGTCGCTTTCGATCAGCGCCTCGAAGGCGCCGACGACGGGGAACTTGAAGGTCATCAGCGAGGACACGGGCAGCGTCATGTTGTGATAACCGAAGCTGTCGAGGCCGGCATGCAGGCAAAGAGGCAGGTCCAGCTCCTGCGCCATCGCATAGAGCGGGAAGAAATAACGGTGGTTGAGCAGGCGTTCCTGCTCGATGCCGCGCATGAAGATGCCGCAGGCGCCATTGGCCTTGCAGAATTCCAGTTCTTCGCGCACCAGCGCCTTGTCGACGAGCGAGCCGAGCGGCGGCACCGCAACCCAGCGCAGGCGTGCCTTGTCCTTGCTCCAGATTTCGGCGAGCCAGCGGTTGTAGCTGCGCGCCAGCGCCAGTTCGAGGTCCGGCTCGCGGGTCAGCGGACGCAGGAAGAGAGAGGGAAACAGCACCTGGACATCGACGCCGGTCTCGTCCATGTGGGCAAGGCGCGCCGTGATGTCGGCCATGGTGCCGGCTTCCTTCGGCACGTCCTTCCCGACGTTGCTGCCCTTCGATTGCAGGCGGCCCTCGATCACCCAGAATTCCTTACGCATGTTGGGACCGCTGGGCGCGCCGTCATTGACGTCGCGCACGAAAATCTGCGGACGGAAGTCCTGCTCGTCCTCGCGCATGTAGGACCAGGTCGCGGGCGTTTCTATGACATGGGCGTCGGCGTCGATCGTCGGCATGTGTTCCTCCCCGATCTTCGGTTTCCGGCTACTGCTTGCTTTTTTTCTGGCGGCCCGCCTGATAGATCGCGATCAGCCGGGTTCGCACCGATTCCGGCGCGGAATAAGCGCGGCCGATCACGGCCGAGAGTTCCTCGCCCGTCACCGGAGCGCTGCAATCGAGCTTCTGCTGGCGGCAATCCTTGAGATAGCCGGGATCCTTGAAGCTCTGCTCAAGGCCCTTCTTGAGCGCCGCCACGCGGTCGGCGGCGACGCCGGGGGGTGCGGCCACCGGGCGGCCGAGCTTGAGCGGCACGGCGGCAATTTCGATCATGCGCCTGTCGTCGTCATTGGCGGCAAGCTCGCCCGCGTAGGGCACGTTCCTGAGTTCGGGCGAGGGCCGCTCGCTCCAGCGCAGCACGGTTCTGATCTTGCCCTGCTTGATCCAGTCGCCCTTGGTCGACTGCAAGGTATTCCAGAACACCGAGGGATAACCCTGGATCTCGCCGCGCTCCATCGCGATCATCGCGCCGCTGAGGCCCGAATAGCCCTGCACCAGCTTGAATTTGATGCCGAACACCTCGCCCAGCACCCGGGCATAGAACGCCCCGGTGCCGGCCGCCCCGGCGGACCCGAGGATGATCTCCTTGCCCTTCATGTCCTTGGCCGCGGCGATCGGCGCGTCGTGCCAGACGACGAAGACGCTTTCTTCTTCGCTGGGCGAGCCGAGCCAGTTGAACCTGGTCGAATCGAACTGGGCCTGCTTGATCTGGTAGAACGGCGCGAGCGCGGAAAAGTTGGGCAGCGCGCCGATGGAAAGCCCGTCCTTGGCCGAAACATTGTAGAGATAATTCATCGCGCGCACGCCGCTGGCGCCGGGCATGTTCTGCACGATCATGCCGGGATTGCCGGGCAGATACCTGGTATAGGACCGGGCGATGGTCCGCGCATAGAGGTCGTATCCGCTGCCCGCGACGGACGACACGATGAAGGTGACGTTCTTGCCCTTGTAGAACTCGGCCGGCGTTTCGGCGCGCGCCGCTTCCCCCGTCCACAAACCGGCGGCGAGACAAAGGGACAGAATACGAGCGTGTTGAGAAACCTTCATGCGACCCTCCCCGGCCCGCGGGCTGGCCCCGGCATGTTTGCCTGGAGCGATTCTTGTTTGCCGGACAGGACCATGCCCGGCCAAAACGCGCGGCCTTTGAGGGATGCTAGAGCAACTTGCGATCAGATGGAATCTTTTGATCGCAGGTTGCTCGCTATCAACAAGATAGCGCGTTGGCCTGCGCCCGTTCGGGCGCACAACGCGCCAGATCACGGAGCCGATGCCGCCGGGCGGCGGCAGGGGCCGCGAGGGGACGCCCGGGTTTCCGCGGCCTAGAGGTTGATCACGAGTTTCTTCGACCTGGCGCGCGACACGCAGATCATCATCAGCTTGCCGCCGGCCCGCTCGTTGTCCGAAAGCACGCAGTCGCGGTGTTCGGGCTCGCCCTCCAGCACCTCGACGACGCAGGAGCCGCACTCGCCCGCCCCGCAGGAAAAGGGGGCTGCGATGCCGGCATCGAGCAGCACGTCGAGGATCGACTGGTCCGGACCGATCTCGAAGGTCTGGCCGCTGTCCTTGAGTTCCAGGGTAAAGCCGGTATTGGCCGAAGCCTCGACCACCGGGGCGGCGAAGTATTCGAGGTGCACGGTTTCGGGATTGCGTCCGGCGCAGGCGGACTTGTAAAGCTCGAGCATCGGCGCGGGGCCGCAGCAGTAAAGATGCGCGTCGGGCGCGGCCTTGGCGACGACGGCGGCGACATCGAGGAAGCGGCCGTCTTCCAGATCGAAGTTGAAATGCACGCGGCCGGGGCGCTTCGCCTCCAGCGCCTCGAACTCGGCGCGGAAGGCCGCCGCCGCGCGTTCGCGCGCGCCATAGTGCAGCTCCCAGCTTTTGCCGAGTTCTTCCAGGCGCAAGATCATCGAATGCAGCGGCGTGACGCCGATACCACCGGCGATCAGCACCACGTGCGGCGCGTCCTCGACCAGGCGGAAGTTGTTGCGCGGCCCCCCCGCCTTGATCACCTGGCCGGTCAGC
This sequence comes from Alphaproteobacteria bacterium, assembly GCA_964229575.1. Classification (GTDB taxonomy): domain Bacteria; phylum Pseudomonadota; class Alphaproteobacteria; order SMXQ01; family SMXQ01; genus WHSO01. Next base: position 1,849 of record CAXRES010000018.1, on the reverse strand, counting down.
TGGCTTTCGAACAGAAAGCGCGAACCGCCCTTGCTGTTGGCATCGCGCGACACGGCGATCACATAACGGTCGCGTTCGGCCTGGGAATTGACCAGCGAATAGCAGCGGGTGATGCCGTTGGGCAGGTGCACGTCGATGTGCGCGCCGGCGGTGAAGGCGGGCAGCGCGGCGCCGTCCGGGGCGCGCAGATCGAAGGAAAGCACACCCTTCGCTTCGGACCTGGTGGACTGGATCAGGACGTCGAACACTGCATCATTCATGGCGGGAACCTGCTTTTACGATTTTGGCGCGACTTCGGCGCGGCCTGGTGCGGCGCAGCCTGGGCCGGCGGGCTACAGCGGGCGCCGGGCGGGCCGGTTCCCGAGACCCTGCTAGATGGCAGGATGCGGGCCGTTTGCCAAGAATAATATGGGCCTTGCCGCGGCCCGGACCGCGGGCCGCAAGGGGCGCTGGCATCGCCCCGAAGGGCGCACTAAAATCGCCGCCCCGGCCACAAGAAATAACTGGCGAAAATACTCGGCGAAAAAGCCGGGGCCGGAAGGGGAGAAAACGCGATGGTCCGGTTACTGAATGCCGCCGTCTTTTGCGCGTGCGCGGGCCTGCTGGCGGTTCCGCCGGCCGGGGCCGAGGATTTCTACGCCGGCAAGCGCGTGCGCCTGATCGTCGGCTCGACCACCGGCGGCGGCTACGACGCCTATGCCCGGCTGATGGCGCGCACCTGGGAACAGACCGCTCCCGGCAAACCCGGCTTCGTCGTGCAGAACATGCCGGGCGCCAGCAGCCTCAAGGCGATGAACTACGTCGCCAACGCCGCGCCGAAGGACGGCACGGTCATCGGCGCGGTGCAGAACCAGATGGCCTTCGAGCCGATCCTCAGGATCAACGGCAAGGACAACGCGCTCTACGATTCGCGCCGGCTCAACTGGATCGGCAGCGCCAACAAGGAAGTGGCCGCGGTCTTTTTGTGGCACACCGCGCCGGTCGACACCATCGACGACATCAAGACCCGCGAGGTGCTGGTGGGATCGAGCGGCGTGTCGACCTCGAGTTCCTACAACTCGCAGCTGATGAACCAGCTGCTCGGCACCAGGTTCAGGATCGTCTACGGCTACAAGGGCAACGCCGAACTTTCGCTCGCCATCGAGCGCGGCGAGGTCCATGGCTCGACGGGCATGTATTATTCCTCGCTCGCGACCAGTCATCCCGACTGGATCGCCGGGAAGAAGATCAAGATCATCGCACAATTGGCGCTCGAAAAGCACCCGGACATGAAGGACGTGCCGCTCCTGCTCGACCGCGTGTCGGGCGACGACCGCAAGCAGGTCGAGCTGATCTTCGGCAGCGGCCTGTTCGGACGGCCTTTCGTCATGCCGGAGGGGGTCCCCGCCGATCGCGTCAGGCTGATGCGCGAGAGCTTCCTCGCGGCCCTCAAACGACCCGACCTTCTGGCCGAAGCGAAGCGGTCGAAGCTCGAAATTCAGGCGCTGTCGGGCGAGGAGATCGAAAAGATCATAGGCGACGCCTATGCGGCGCCGCAGGCCGTGGTGGAAAAAGTCCGCGCGCTGCTCAAGCCGAAAAAAGGCAAGGGCAAGGACTAAGGCTGAAGGCCGAGGATCGAACGGGCCGCGAGGGGCGGCTTCGCATCGCAGGGAAACGACACCGGGGAAACGACACATGGCAGCGCAGCACGATCTCGTCATCCGCAAGGGCACGGTCGCCGACGGCAGGGGAAAGGAGCCCGTCGAGGCCGACATCGCCATCGACGGCGGCAGGATCACGGCGGTAGGCACGGTCGGCGGATCGGGGCGCGAGGAAATCGACGCCAGGGGCCTGCTGGTGACGCCCGGCT
>CAXRES010000017.1:0-21800 GCA_964229575.1 Alphaproteobacteria bacterium | reverse complement strand
GACGGGGCGCTCGCGCCCCGCGCCGCCACCCCCGAACTGATCGACCGGCTTTCGGCGCTCGCGCCCTTCGGCCAGGGCAATTCCGAGCCGCGCTTCGTCCTGCCGGCGGTGCGCATCGGCAAGGCGGACGTGGTCGGCGAGAACCACGTCCGGGTGTTTCTCTCGGGCGGCGACGGCGGGCGGCTCAAGGGGATAGCGTTCCGCGCCGCCGACAAGCCGCTCGGCCGCGCGCTGCTCCAGGCGGGCGGCCTGCCGCTGCACGTGGCGGGCAAGCTCAGGGCCGATACCTGGATGGGGCGCGACGACGTCCAGCTCCTGATCGACGACGCCGCCCCGGTCGGCTGACAGTCGGCAAAGCCCCGGAAAACCGGGGTTGCGGCCGATAGCCCTTGATTTCCCGGCCATTCCCCCTTAAACGAGGCGGGCCTGAAACGGCCCTCCGGCCGCGGCCCTGCGACCCCATCGTCTAGAGGCCTAGGACACCACCCTTTCAAGGTAGTAACACGGGTTCGAATCCCGTTGGGGTCGCCATTCCTTCCGCAGTGAATGTTGGTCCGGCCTTGGCTTTTGAAGCCTCGGCCGACGGCGAAAGCCGTCTTGCCGGGCTGCATTTTGACCAATGTTTCTGATCATGCGCCGGTTAAGCGGGGAGAGAGTGCGGGTTGAAGCATGTTTCTGTCCACCGCTTCACCATCAGCCACGCGGTCAGATCATCCGCCGGCGTGTCTTCCGCCCGTACCCGCCAGGCGATTTATCATTTTTCTTTTGCATGGTGATTGATGTCGTAAAGCAGGACCCAGCGGCGGGTTTTCTCCTGAACTATTTTTTCAACGCCGTGAAAGGACGTATCGGACTTGAAAAAAAAGAACGCACTATTTGGTTTGAACGGCATCGTCTTCAACCGGGTGAAATTATCGAACTTGTGATGTCGATCGCCCGGGCATGTAAATGGCTGTTTCGGCAAATAAATCGAGGTTCCAAGTTTTTCCTGTGAGTTGTCTGAAGGCAGATAAAACAGCGCTGTAATGACTTTGCGCGGTGAATCCGTATGGGGGCCGATCGAATAATTGGTGTTGTCCTGCACCAGCAGCAATTCGTTGTAGAAGTCTACCTTGGACGGGTCATTGAAGCGTTGCCGCACATACGATGCAAACTTCGCCATGGTCACGGTGCCGACAAGCCCCCCCATGAAGGCGTGGCGCAAGGCCAACCAGACCTCGCGGCGTTTTTCATTGATCTCTGACAACGAGTCGTCGTCGAAGCACATGACGAACCGTTCTTCGTAACCCGTCACGGGCCGCTTCTGCGCAATCGGCGCCAATTCCTCCCGAGCGGGAAGGTTTTGCAGGATGGTTGTATAGACGTCATCCGGGAACGCATTTTCTATATAGAGATGCGGGTACGGATAGGGGCGGATTGCTGCGTTGCCGATGGCGTAAGCCAGGTGTGTTTCAGCGTCTGAAAACATATTCGGCCATACCCTTGAATTCGCCTTCTTTGCGGCGGGCTTTTTCGACCTGTTCTCCGGAGTAGCTAAAACCCTGAGACATGAGCCAGTTGATCATTTCACGATGTTCGGCAAGAGCAGGGTTGGTTTCAATCAGAAGGGAGCGCAATGCCGGATTCGCAATGACCATTTGTGCTCCTTTTACGACCTTGTATTCAAAACCATCGACATCGATCTTGATGTAATTGGGCACAGGCAGCATGCCGGCGCTCACAAGATCGTCAAGCCGCCGCGCATAGCAACCTTGTTTAAAAACCGGGTTCATTGGCTGAAGCTCGAAATTCAAGGCCTCGCCCGCCGCATAATTCGATCCGCCGGGAAGTGTCTGGTGCATGTTGAGATCACACAATTGTTCTTTATCCAATAGCGCCATGCAGTACGCCTTAACCAGGTGATCGATGTTGTTATTACGGATATTGCGATTGAGAAGAGCGTAATTGCCGGATTCCGGTTCGATCGCTACAACGCGTGCCCCGCGGAGGACAGCCGCCCACACCGTGTACATGCCGACGTTGGCGCCTATATCCAACAGGAATTCGCCTGCCTGAATTTCGTTCAGCCATTCAAGCGTGCCGGGTTCCTTTGTGAATAGCGTCTTGACTCGCCACAGCGCTGTGGAGTTTGGGGTCGAAAATACCATCTTCTTGCCCTGATGATCGACAGCACACCGGGGTTCGATCCGCTCATATTCTTCGAAGGTGATTTCCATGCGCAAAAAGACTGTTCGTTTGGATGTTAATTGATGGCCGCAGTTTACACTGCGTGACGAGCTTTATTCAAATGCGAGGTCTTTCAATGAGGATGGAATTTCTCGCTGGCCTGCCGGGCAGCAATCTTGGGAAAGACGTGGTGTTGTAATGAACTTCGTCAGTTCGGTCCGAGTTAGTGCCGCGCAAGGAGGGGGGCGGGTATACACGCGATGACGATCAACAACATTTTTTAAAGACACCGACATCGTCGGAAGCCATAATGTCATTGCAAGTACAAGAAAATGACGGATATTTTGGACCTAACGTAATGGATGCCCATTTTTTACCGGCTTCAAAGGCCGCGCCGGGTTCGTTATTCCCTTTGCGGGTTATTCCCTTAAAATCCGGCGATTGCTGTCGCCAAAAAGCCTTTTTTGTCGGCAAGCATCCGTGCCAGTCGGCCAGTGTCGGTGACGTTTTTCCGCCGCGGCCGGGCCAAGAACGACGCCAATCGGGAGGAACATCGATGCATAGTCAGTCGTACAAGGGAAAAACGCGCCTGTTCGGGACGCTCGCGTTTCTCGTCGCGTTTTCGGTCCCGGGTCTCGCCGCGGCGCAGACCGCGCAGGACCAGTTCGTGCCCGAGGTCGGGCAGGAGGGCAAGGACGTCGTCTGGGTGCCGAGCGAGATGTCGCTGGTCCAGCGCATGCTCGAGATCGCCAAGGTCACGCCGAAGGACTACCTGATCGACCTTGGATCCGGGGACGGTCGCACGGTGATCGCCGCGGCCAAGCGCGGACTCAAGGCGCACGGCATCGAGTACAACCCGAAGATGGTCGCGCTTTCCAAGGCCAACGCGGCCAAGGAAGGGGTGGCCGACAGCGCCACCTTCGAACAGGGCGACATCTTCGTCACGGATTTCTCCAAGGCGAACGTGCTGACCATGTTCCTGCTAGAAGAAATCAACCAGCGCCTGCGCCCGAAGATTCTCGACATGAAGCCGGGCACCCGCATCGTCACCAACACGTTCACCATGGGCGAATGGGCCGCCGACCAGACCTCGCATGTCACCGGCAACTGCGACAACTGGTGCACCACGCTTCTGTGGTACGTGCCGGCCAAGGTGCAGGGCAACTGGCGGCTGGGCGACAGGCAGCTCAAGCTGACGCAGACGTTCCAGATGCTGAGCGGCGACCTCGGCGGCAAGCCGATTTCCGCGGCCAGGATGAAGGGCGCGGAAATTTCCTTTACGGTCGACGGCGTTGCTCACACGGGCAGCGTCGACGGCAACACGATGATGGGCAGGCGGGCCGACGGTTCGATCTGGGCGGCCACCCGCATCGACTGATCGGCGAACCTGAGCGCGAAACGGGACTCAGGCGTTCCGTTTCGCGCTCCGGGCGCGGCGCAAGTCAGCAAGGCGGTCGCGTCGCGCCGCTCCGTCGCCGTATTCGGCGAAGTCGCGGTAGCGGCGGTGCGTCGCCTTGACGCGGATCGCGTGCTTGATCGGGCACCAGTACTGCTCGGTCCGCGCAGCGACCTCCTCGACATAGGCGACCAGCCCGTTGGCGTAGCTGCAATAGAGGCAGTTGAGCTTCTGCACGCCGTTGAGATAGCCGAGGTGATGGCGGTCGAGCACGATATAGTCGCCGCGCTTCACGCGGGCGATGTCCCACACCCGGAAGCATACCTGCTGATAGAGCCAGATCGCCGCATCGAGCAGCAGCAAAGGCAGCGCAAGCCCGTAGACGAAGGGCGCGATCACGAGCGAGCCGAGCGGCGAATCGCGCAGGAAGGCCAGCGTCCTCTTGCGAAGGCGGGCGTGTTCGCGGCGCACTCCGGCCTCGAAGACGACGCGACCGCGCGCGACGCTGTAGTGAAATCGGGCGCGCCGCGCATCGATCTCGCGTTCGAATTCCTCCTCCAATGCCCTCAGGCGCCCCGCAAGCTCGTCCAGCCGATGGTCCATGCGCAGGTGTCCTTCCAGTTTGGCGCGCGAGGGCGCGGGTTTCAGTCCGGGTCCTCAAGGCGCAGCCGCGTCCGGCAACGGGCCAGCACCTCGGGCGGCGGCCCAGAGGCGTCGATCTCGTTCCAGTCCATGACGCCGATCTCGAAGCCGAGCTGGCCTTCCACGACATCGGCCGTCGCGTCGGAGGCGTCGCGCCGGCGCGCGGAAACGCGGCTCATGAGGACATCGGGCGGCGCGCTCAGCCACAATCCGTCGAAGGCCACGCCCGCCTCGCGGGCGATTGCGGCGACGCGCCCGCGTTCTTCGGGACGCGCGAACACGGCGTCCACCACCACGCTCGACCCGGCGGCGAGCGCCGCTTCGGCATCGGTGCGCAGGGCGGTATAGACGGCTTCGTTGGCGGCGGGGGTATAGGCGTCGGCGGGCAGGCGCTGTTCGGGGGCAAGGCCGGCCAGGCGCTTGCGGATGACGTCGCTGCGCACCAGGAGCGCGCCGGGCGCGCGCCCGATGCGGGGGGCGAGCGTGGCGGCGAGGGTGGATTTGCCGCTGCCCGACAGGCCGCCGACCGCGACAAGTCGCGGCGCGGGCGCGGGCGTCAGAAAACGGGACGCAAGAGTCGTCAGCGCGCGCAGGTGAGAAGAGAGGCCCGGCACCTCGTCCTTCCCGGCCTTTGCCATGGCCATGGCCGTGACCTTGGCGCGCACCAGCGCGCGCATCGCCATCATCAGGGGCAGGGCGGCAAGGAACCCGGTGTCTCCCGTCCGCCCGACATAGCGCGCGAGTGCCCGGTTGGCGAAAACGGTCAATCCGCGCAGCGACAGGTCCATCAGCAGGAAGGCGATATCGTAGGCGGCGTCGATGGTGGCGATGTCTTCGGAAAACTCGATGCAGTCGAAAAGTACCGGCCGGTCCTGCCACAGCACGATGTTGCCGAGGTGCAGATCGCCGTGGCAGCGACGCACGAAGCCATCCTCGCGCCGGTGGTCGAGAAGCCCGGCGACGGCGGCAAGGGCCGTCTTCGATGCCACGGTCAGCGCCGCGGCGACATCCGGCGGGAAAGAGGCGGGCAGGCTTGCCATGTCGGCGGCGTTTTCCGCGATGACCCGGGCAAGCGCCGCCGCGCCGCCGAAAGACGGATCGTGGATGGGGTTGGAAGCGGACTGGAAGGCGAGCGCGGCATCGACGATGGCGTCGATGTGCGCGGGTTCGATAGCGCCGCGTTCCGCCAGCCTGTCGAAGGTCAGGGCTTCGTCGAAACGCCTGAGTACGACCAGCCAGTCGACGGGCGTTCCCGGCGCCGGCGCCTCGGCGCCGTCGATGTCGAGGCGCCCGCTATCGTCGCGGCGGACGGCCGCGACGCGCAGATAGATTTCGGGCGCGGTGCGGCGGTTGAGTGCGATCTCGGCCTCGCAGGCCCGCCGGCGCGCGGCCAACGCGGTGAAGTCGACGAAGGCGTAGGCGACGGCGCGCTTGAGCTTGTAGGCAAGCTCGCCGGCCAGGAAAAGGTCCGAAATATGGGTGCGGATGTGGCGCACGCCGCCCGGGCCGAGGCCGTGGCTGGCCGGATCGGCAAGAAAGGCGACGACGTCGGCCTGGGTATCGTTCGGGCTCATAGCATCATATCTTAATACCAAAAGCGCCTTTTGGCCCGCGGCGGCTGCGGCCTGTTTATTCTCATGCCCGCCTGCGCTAGGTTGGCGCCACCTGAAAACGGACCGGTTTGCCGATGCCAGACTTTTTGCGTTCTCCGCGCCACCTCGTCCTGATCGCGCTGCCACTCCTGGCAGTAGCGGTGCTCTTGGCCGTGGGGCCGATCCGCCAGTCACACACGTTTTATGACTATGCCGACAGGCGCACGATCTACGGAATCGTCAATTTTTCCGATGTGGTGTCGAATCTCGCCTTCCTGCTTGCCGGAGGCATGGGTCTCCATGCCCTTTGGAAGCGCCGCCCGCCGGGCGCGGTGTGGGGATGGACGGCATTTTTCGCAGGCGCCGTTCTGGTGACACTGGGGTCTGCCCATTATCACCTCGACCCAAACCCGAGGACGCTCGTCTGGGACCGGCTGCCGATCACCATCGCCTTTATGGCGGCCTTTGCTGCCCTGCTCGGCGAATACGTGGCGGCGAGGCTCGAACGCTGGTTGCTCGTGCCGCTCGTGCTGTTCGGCGCCGCCAGCGTAGTCTACTGGACGATGACCGACGACCTTGCGCTTTATCTGTCCGTGCAGGTCGGCGTTTTCGGGGGCGGCCTCTGGCTGTTGATCGCGTTTGACAGCCGGTTTCACCAGAAAGCTTTTGTGCTGGCGGCGTTTCTGAGTTACGGCGCGGCGATTATCTTCGAGCGCTTCGATCACCAGATCTATGCCTTCACCAATCGCGCGATTTCGGGCCATACGCTGAAACATGTCCTGGCCGCGCTTGCGGTGTACTGGATATGCCGGATGTTGTGCGAACGGACGGGAAGGGCCTGAGTAGGAATGTCGGCCCCACCCATCCTCGGCCTGCGCGAAGCGCGTCTCGCCTTCGGCGACAAGCGGCTGTTCGACGATCTTTCCCTGTTCCTGGGATCGAACGACCACATCTCGCTGATCGGCGCCAACGGCACAGGCAAGACGACCCTGATGAAATGCCTGATGGGGGCGCTCGAACTCGACGCCGGCGAACGCTTCGTCAAGCCGGGCACCGTGATCGTGCATGTGCCGCAGGACGCGGAAGTGCGCGCCGAGGAAACCATCCTCGACTTCGTCACGCGGCCCGACGGCGTGGTCGCGCCGGGCGTGAGCGCGGCTGTGGAGCCGCTTGCCCGTCACAAGGCGGAAGCGGCGCTGGCCGCGCTCGGCCTCGATCCGTCGCGCAACGGCGAGAATCTATCGGGCGGCGAACACCGGCGCGCGGCCATCGCGCGCGCCCTCGCTCGCGATCCGGACGTGCTCCTGCTCGATGAACCGACCAACCACCTCGATCTCGCCGCCATCGAGTGGCTGGAAGGGGTGCTCGGGCGCTTTCGCGGCGCCATGGTCGTGATCAGTCACGACCGCGCGTTCCTCGGGCGCATATCGACCTCGACCATCTGGTTGCAGCGCCGGCGCCTGCTGCGCATGGACAAGCCGTTCTCAGAGTTCGAGAAATGGTCCGAGGAAATCCTCGAACTGGAACTCAAGGAGCAGCAGAAGCTGTCGCGCACGCTGGACCGCGAGACCGAATGGCTGCACCGCGGCGTCAGCGCCCGGCGGCGTCGAAACCAGGGCCGCCTTCGCCGGTTGATGGACCTGCGCGAGGCGCGCCGCCAGCGCGACGTCATCGGCGCCAGGGTCAACCTGGCGGCGGGCGAGGGGCCGCCCGCAAGCCAGTTGGTCTGCGAGATGCACCATGTCCACAAGCATTTCACCGGGGAAGGCGGCCGGCGCATCGACGTAGCGCGCGACTTTTCCTGCCGCATCGTGCGCGGCGACCGGGTCGGCATCATCGGTCCCAACGGCGCGGGCAAGACGACGCTTCTGCGCATGCTGCTCGGCGAAGAGCAGCCCGACGCGGGCCGCGTCAAGATGGGCAGCCGCACGGAGGTCGCCTATTTCGACCAGTCGCGGCGCGACATCAACCCCAAGCTGACGCCGTGGGAATTCCTTTGCCCGCAGGGCGGCGACCGCGTCAGCGTGCGTGGCCATCCGCGCCACGTGGTGGGCTATCTCAAGGATTACCTGTTCGACGAGGACGACGCGCGCTCTCTGATCGCCACCTTGTCGGGCGGCCAGCGCAACCGGCTGATGCTGGCCAGGGTTCTGGCGCAGACGTCGAACCTGCTGGTGCTGGACGAGCCGACCAACGATCTCGACATGGATACGCTCGACAAGTTGCAGGACGCGCTCGAGGCCTACGAAGGGACACTTCTGGTGGTCAGCCACGACCGCGACTTTCTCGACAAGCTGGTGACCAGCGTGATCGCGCTGGAGGGCGATGGCGAGGTGCGCGAATACGTCGGCGGCTATTCCGACTACATCCGCCAGCGCGGCACGCGCGCGGCGAAGCCCGCACCGGCGGACAAGCCGCGTCCGCGCGCGGAGGCGGATGCCGCCGCAAGGCCGCGCGCCCAGCCGCAGAAACTTTCGTACAAGGATTCCCGCGCCCTCGAACTTCTGCCGGGCGAGATTGCCGCGATCGAGGAGGAAATCGAAAGGCTGGGAGAACGGCTCGCCGATCCCGCATTGTTCGGCCGCGATCCGCAAGCGTTTCACAAGGCCGCCGCGCGGCTCGAAGCGGCGAGGGCGGAACTGGCGGAGAAGGAAGACCGCTGGCTTGAACTGGACGCCCTGCGCGAGGCCATCGAAGGCGCGCGCGGCTGAACGAGGGGAGGGAACCTTGGGCTACCTGCTTTTGCATCCGCAGGACCTCGACGGGCTGGTGACGATGGCTGACGCCATCGACGCCATCGAAAAGGCCTATGCCGGGGCCGCGGAATTTCCGGTGATCAACGCGCCGCGCCGGCGCATCCATTCGCCGGCGAGCGTGCGGTTCAACACCTTCCCGGGCGGCATCCATGCGCTCGGCGTGATCGGGCTCGCGTCCCACGCCGAGGTCGTGACCCAGGACGGACCGGTGCAGCACTTCGGCAACCGCGAGCACCAGATCTGCCTGCTGCACGATTCGAACGATTCGCGCCTTCTCGCCGTCATCATCGGCGCCTTCAATGAAAAGACGCTCGGTTATACGACGCAGACGGCGCTGCGTACCGGGGCGACCAGCGGCGTGGGCTACCGTTACCTCGCGCGCGAGGACGCGCGCACGGCGGGCCTGTTCGGCGCAGGCAACCAGGCGGTGACGCAATTGCTCGCGCTCAAGTCGGTGCGCGGCATCGAGCGCGTCAGGCTCTACACCCGCTCGCGCGAGAGCCGCGAACGCTTCGCGCAGTATTACGGACCGAAGTTCGGGATCGAGATCGCCCCGGTCGACGACCCGCGCGAGGCGGTAAAGGGCGTCGATGTCGTCATTTGCGCCACGAACACGAACGTTCCGGTGCTCAAGGGCGAATGGCTGGAACCGGGACAGCATGTATCGTCCATCGTCGGCTCCAACATCGCGCTGGTGCGCGCGGGCTGGCTGGACAGGCCGCGCCGCGAGGTCGACGACGAGGTGGTGGCGCGCGCCGACGTCATCGCCGTCAATTCCCGCGAGGCGGTGGTGCAGGACGAGCAGGGCGACCTGTTCGAGCCCATGCAGAAGGGCATCATCAGGCTCGATGATCTCGCCGAACTGGGCGAGATCGGCCTGGGCCGGCGTGCTCGGCGCACATCGCGCGACCAGATCACGCTGCACAAGAACAACGTCGGAATGGGCATCGGTGATCTCGCCATCGCCACCTGCGCCTGGCGCCGCGCGCTGGCTCTCGGCCGGGGCACGATGATGGAGCTTCCCCCGGTGAGCGGCGAGGAGTGAGAGGCTCGGGGGCGTATTCTCCCTGGCGCGCGGGGCCGCCGTTTGCGGTATAATATTTTTGATCTAGCCGCCCCTCCCTCCGGGCGGCGCCAATCATGGAGAGTCCCCGAATGCGAATGAAGTTCATGACCGCCGGCGTTATCGCTGCCGGCTTCGCGTTGACTGCGACGCTGGCCGGCGGCCCGGCCCAGGCGGAAGATTTCTACAAGGGCAAGACCGTGCGGATGATCGTCGGTTACGGCCCGGGCGGCGGCTATGACGTCTATGGCCGCATCGTGGCGCGCCATATGGCCCGCCTGCTGCCGGGCAGCCCGACGGTGGTGCCCCAGAACATGCCGGGCGCGGGCTCGGCGCGCGCCGCGCAGTATCTGACCTTCAGCGCGCCGCAGGACGGCACGGTGTGGGCGACGCTCGGCCAGAACCTGCCGCTCGACCAGGCGCTCAATCCGAAGAAGGCCAAGTACGACACCCGCAAGCTCCTGTGGATCGGCAACATCAACCGGGGCAACAACGTCGTGATGATCTGGCACACGGCCGGAATCAAGTCGATCGAGGACGCCAAGAAGAAGGACGTCTACACCTCCGCCACCGGCGAAACATCGACCTCGGTGCAGTATCCGCGCGTGCTCAACAACATGTTCGGCACCCGCTTCAAGATCATCGCCGGCTTCGGCGGCGGCAGCGAACTCAACCTCGCCATCGAGCGCGGCGAGGTGCAGGGCCGCGGCTCGAACGCCTGGGCCAGCATCAAGGCCAACACGCCGCACTACATCAGCGAAAAGAAGGTGAACATCATCCTGCAGATGGGCCTGCAGCGCGAAAAGGACCTGCCCGACGTACCTCTGCTGATCGATCTTGCGCGCAATCCGGCGGAACGCCGGGTGCTGGAGCTGATTTCGGCGGGCACCGACATCGGCCGTCCGATCCTGACGACCCCGGGCGTGCCGGATGATCGCGTCAAGCTCCTGCGCGATGCTTTCCGCAAGCTGCCGGGCGACAAGGTATTCATGGACGAGGCGAACAAGGCCAAGCTCGACATCGACATCGTGGGCGGCGAGGACCTGCAGAAGATCGTCGAGAACATCGTCACCGCGCCGCCCGACATCGTTGAACTCGTGAAGGCGGCGATGACCAAGGGCGCCGTGTTCGACTGCAAGGCGCTGGTCAAGGACCAGTCGCTGTGCGAAGCGCCGAAGAAAGAGAAGAAGGCCGCCGAATAGTCATCCTGCGGCTGAATGGAAAGGGGCCCGCAATTACGGGCCCCTTTTTCATGCCTGCAAGAAAGCCGCCTAGATGATCGGCTTCGACTTGTAACGCTGTTCCCAGACCGGGATCACCTGCTTGTTGAACACCGCGTCCGGGGTGACGCCCTTGAGCGCGTTGATCACGCACTTCGTCGCCCAGATCAGGCCCGGATGCAGGCCCGAGGCCAGGTTCGACGACACCATGTGCGGCGACATCAGGATCTTGTGGCCCATCTTGAGAAGGCGCGAGTCCTTGTTGAGCGGCTCGTCCTCGAACACGTCGAGCGCCGCCTTGGCGATCTTGCCCGAATCGAGCCCGTCGCAGAGCGCCTTCTCGCTCACCACCATGCCGCGCGAATCGTTGATCAGGATCACCCCGTCCTTGCACTTGGCGACGGCCTTGGCGTCGAACATGTGGGTGGTTTCCTTGGTCAGCGTCACGTGGAAAGTGATGATGTCCGATTCCGCGAGCAGCTTGTCGTAGGAGACCTTCTGCACCCCCAGTTCATCGAACCGCGAATCGGGAATGTAGGGGTCGTAGCCGATCATCTTGCAGCCCCAGGGCTTGAGCAGCTTGGACACGCGCCCGCCGATGCGCCCCAGCCCGACGATGCCGACCGTGAGGCCGGGATAATCGTCCATCTCGCGCGAGCCGAGGTAGAGGCCCTGCAGGTCGGGATCGCGCCACAGCCCGGCCTTCATCCGCTCGTCGCGCTCGCGCACGTTCTTGAGCAGCGTCAGGATCATGGCGATGGTGCCTTCGGCGACGCCGCCCCAGTTCGATTCGGTCGGCGCATGGGTGACCAGAACGCCCAGCTCGGTCGCCCCCTTGAGGTCGACGTCGTCGACGCCGATCGTGCACTTGGCGACGATGCGCAGATTGTCGCCCGCCGCCTGCATGATCTTCTTCGAGATGGGCGAGGAACGGATCGAGGTGCCCATCATGGCGACGGCCCCTTCGGCCATCTTCATCATTTCCGCTTCGTTGTTTCCCTGCGGATTGTGCCAGTCCGCGCTGCCGAGCACGAGGTCGAGGCCGGCCTTCTCGAAGGCCTCCTGCCATTCCAGATTTTCCATGATCGGGGCAAAAACGAAGACTTTCGGGCGCGCCATCTGCATCTCCCTGATTGGCTTGTGGTTATTTGTCGTTATATTCTTCGCCGGACCTCATGGCAAAGGAGAAAAGCATGACCAGACTGGCGGGCCGGGTGGCGATCGTGACGGGAGCGGGCAGGGGCATCGGCGTGGCCTACGCCAAGCGTTATGCCGAGGAGGGCGCCAGGGTCGTCTGCGCCGACATCCTCGATCCCCAGTCCACCGTCGACACCATCAGGCAGGCCGGCGGCGAGGCCATCGGTGTACGCGCCGATGTGACCGACGCGAAGGCCGTGGCCGCGATGGCCGCCCGCGCGATCGAGGCTTATGGAAAGATAGACATCCTCCTCAACAATGCCGCCCTGTTCGCCAACCTGGAGCGCCGTCACTTCATGGACATTCCGTCGGAGGAATGGGACCGCGTCATGCAGATCAACACGCGCGGCGTTTTCGAATGTATCCGCGCCGTCGTTCCCGACATGCGCAAGCGCCAGTACGGCAAGATCGTCAACATCGCCTCGGGCACCGTGTTCAAGGGCACGACGGGGCTGTGCCAGTACGTCGCCTCCAAGGGGGCGGTCGTCGCCATGACGCGGGTGATCGCGCGTGAACTCGGCCCCGACAACATCTGCGTCAACGCGCTCGCTCCCGGCATGACGCTGTCCGAAGCGGTCGCCGAGCGCGAGTTCTACCTGAATTCCAATACGCCTTCGACGCGCGCCTTCAAGCGCCACGAATACCCCGAAGACCTGACCGGGGCGGCGGTATTCCTGGCCTCCGCCGACAGCGATTTCATGACCGGCCAGACGATGGTCGTCGACGGCGGCGCGGCGATGCACTAAATCCGCCTGCGCGGCGCTAGATAGCAAGGGGTCGGCAGTCGCGGGCGGGGGTTTGACCCTGCCGGCGGGTGATCCTATATTTATAAGAAATCGAAGGATCGGCGCCGGGAGCGCCGCCCATGAGGAAAGCCATGAAGATCAACCCTCTCGCCAATAATTTCGGGGCCGAGGTCACCGGCATCGACCTTTCCGACCCCTCGCAGGAGATCAAGGACGCCGTCTACCAGGCGTTTCTCGATCACCAGGTGCTGGTCATCCGCGACCAGAATCTGACGCCGCTCCAGCAGGTCGCCTTCACCGAGATTTTCGGCGAGCTCGAATGGCAGGAAAACGCCATTCACGCCCACCCCGACCACGACAAGGTCCTGGTTCTGTCGAACGAGCTGCGCCCGGACGGCTCGGCCGTCGGCGTCGTCGATGCGGGCGACTTCTGGCATTCGGATTCCTCGCACCACGAAGTGCCGGTGAAGATCACCATCCTGCAATCCATCCGCAACCCGAACACGGGCGGCGACACCGAATTCTGCGACATGTACCGCATCTACGACGCGCTGCCCGACGACCTCAAGCGCAGGATCGCCGGCCTGCACGGCGTGCACCATGTGTCGAAGGCGCTGAACCCGCGCGTCACCATTTCGCCGTCGCGCCCCGGCGCCAAGGATTTCTACGAAACGCAGGCGAAGAACCGCGCGGAAGTGCTGCAGCCGCTGGTGCGCACCCATGAAGAAACCGGCCGCCAGGCGCTTTACGCGTCCCCGCGCTTCACGCTGCGCATCGCCGAACTGGACGACGCCGAGGGCCAGCCGATACTCGACCGGTTGTTTGCCTACGTCACCGACCGCAAGCGGTCCTTCCACTATCGCCACAAGTACCGCGACGGCGATCTGGTGATGTGGGACAACCGCTGCACGCTGCATCGCGCGACCGGCGGCTATGGCCTGCCCGACATCCGGCGCATGCACCGCACCACGGTGATCGGCGAAAAGTCCTTTTACGACCCGGCCTACAAGCCCGCGGCCTGACCGCGAATCGGCTGTTCAGAACCGCGCGGTCACGCTGACGGCGCCGAACATGTCGCCTTCGTCCTGCCCGTAATATTCCTTGGTACGGAACACCACCGTGTAGGTCACGCGAAAGCGCGGGAAGATCAGCGCCGCGCCGACCTGGGCGTCGCCGACCAGCGGTCGCCTGTCGACGCGCGGGCCGCCGCCGAAAGTGTTGCCGTCGAGGAAGATGTTGCGCGCCACCGCGCGGCCTTCGAGGCCGGCGAACACATACCAGCCGAAGCCGTCGTGCGGCTTGAAATGCGCGGTTCCGGGAAGGGACGGGCGGATGCGCGGTGGCCCGCCGAAATCGTCGATCAGGTCTTCGCCGAAGCGGAAGGTGGCGCCCATCGCAGCATGGGTCATCACGTTGCCGAGCGCGCCGCCCATGTGCGGCGTCACGTCGGCATTCAGCCCGAGCAGGTTGGGCAACGCCAGGTAGCGCCACTGGCGGTCGAGCGTCAGGTTGAGGGCCGGTTCGTTGTCGAGCTGGTTGTCCCAGCCCTTCGGGTCCTGCACGTTGATCAGCTTGTGCCAGTTCTTCTGGGTGAATTCGGCGCCCGACCACGGGCCGACGACGCCGAGAGAGAGGGCCGCCGAATCGAGCCGCTCGCGCGTTTCCGAAACCACCGAAACCTCGCCGTAGAGCCAGCCCGCCCACGGACGCTCGGCCGGTTGCGGCGGGGCCAAGGCGATGTTCTCCGGGGTGTAGATGTTCTGGCCGATGGCGAAGCCGATGCGCTTGGCGCCGTCCCTGGCCAGCACCGGCAGGTTTCGTCCGAGCCATTCGCCGTAGGCGGGCATCTTGCCCTCGGCCGACAGGCAGCTCGCCCGGAAGCCGTTGGTGTAGTGCCGGTCGGTGCCGGTGAACACGTCGTTCTCGACCAAGATCGAGAAGCTCTCGCAGTAATCCAGCGCATCGGCGCGGGCGCCGCCGGCCGGCAGGAGGGCGGCAAGCAGCGCAAGGGGGCCGGCGAGGACGGAGGAGAGGCGAAGCGACATTGCGCCACGATAGCGCGGGGGCTTTGCCGGTCAAGCGGGGGTCGTAGTATTCTTTCGGCAAATACCAACCAATAATTCCAGCCCGGGGAGTAGCCGCCATGCCGCCCATCCAACTGCCGGATATCGACCTGACCGGCCGCGTCGTCATCGTCACAGGGGCGGAGCGGGGCCTGGGCCGCGCCATGACCCTGGCGCTGGCCGAGCAAGGCGCGCGCATCACCGTGGCCTCGCCCGATGCGGCGGGCCTCGATGCCGTCGCCCACGAGATCGAGCACATCGCGGGCAAGGGCCATGCGCTCGCCGTGCCGACCGACATCACCGACCTCAAGGCCTGCGAAAACTGCCTCAACCGGACGCTGGACGCCTTCGGCGACCTGCATGTGCTGGTCAACAACGCCAGGCGCTTCCATCGCGGCCCCGGCATCCCGGCGGATGGAAACAACCTCCTGTTCTGGGAAACGGATCCGCGCATCTACCGCGAGACGGTGACGGTCAACGTGGTCGGCACCTTCAACATGGCGCGCACCGTGACGCCCTATTTCATCCGCAAGGGCTACGGGAAGATCGTCAACCTGACGACCTCGATCCACAACTTCTACAAGGACCGCCAGAGCCCCTACGGCGTCACCAAGGCCGCGATCGATTCATCCACCTACATCTGGGCCGAGGACCTCAAGGGCAAGGGGGTGGACGTCAACTGCCTGCTGCCGGGCGGGGCCTGCGATTCGGACCCCAACCGCCCGCCGCGCCCGGGACGCTCGCTGCTGCCGGTCGAGGTGATGAACCCTGTGCTGGTCTGGCTGTGCTCGGAGAAATCGGACGGGCATACGGCCGGGCGCTACAACGGCAGCCTGTGGGACGCGCGTCTGCCTGTCGACCAGGCCGCAGCCGCCTGCCGCGAAGGACCCTCGATCCGCGGCGCCGGCGCCTGAACAAACGAAAACCCCCGCGGGCGCCGCCCGCGGGGGTTTCGGTTTCAGTCCAGCACTGAGCGCTTACTCGGCGGCGGAGGCCGAGGGCTTCTGCTTCTTCTTCGCCATCAGCTTTTCGACGGCGCTTTCGACCGTCGTGCCCTTGTAGAAGTTCGGGTTCATCGAATAGTGCATTTCCGCGCAGTTCTCGAAGGTGAACATGCGGAAGTCTTCCTCGGTGATCAGGCCCTTCTCGACCATCTCCCAGGCTTCATGCAGGACCTTGGACAGGTCCGGCACGTCCCAGTGGCCGATGTCGGAGGAGAAGATCGCCTTCAGCTTGACGCCGAAGTGGTTGAGCTTGTCGTTGAAGGCGACTGCCGTCATGATGTCGTCGGCTTCCGCGCCGAAGTAGAAGTTCGGCACGAACTGGTCGCGGATGTCCTTCTTCGACTTGATGCCCGAGGCTTCCCAGTCGTTCATCGGCCGGGTCTCGACCTTCTGCGACTGCGGCAGGTCCGGGCTCTTGCGCCACTGCTTCTTGTCGAGATAGGGGCGGTGGCCGTAGCGGTCGAACATCTCTTCCATCAGGCCGACATCGAGCTTGGACGGGTCCTGGTGCTCGTAGATCCAGTCGATGTTGCGCTTCTCGTAGATTTCCATCAGGTCGTTGTAGAGCTGCGCCGCCCAGCCCGCGCCGCCTTCGAGGAAGGCGACCTTGAGCTTGGGGAATCGGCGGCAGACGCCGGAGAAGATCAGCGAGCGGGCGAAGAACTCGTTGCCGACCGAGAAGGTGCCGAGCCGGTTGAACGAGTAGCAGTTGGGCGACTGGCGGCGCGCCGTCTTCTGCGAACCGGCATGGCCCGCGGGCAGCATGCCGAGTTCCATGATGCGCTTCCAGAACGGATCGTAGTTGTAGCCGTTGCGCGGTTCCATGCAGATCGAGGTGACGCGCTGGGTCTTCTCACCGAGCTTCTTGCTGACCTTGGCCACTTCCGGCACGGCGTCGCGCACTTCGCCGGAAATGGTGACGGTCTTGAGGCCGAGCGAGTGGGCGAATTCCAGTTCCGCGATCGCCTCCTTGGGCGTCCAGGTCGGCACCACGGCGGACGGCGTCATGCGGTCGGATACGTCCTTGAACATGTCGGCATAGAGCATGTTGAGCGAGCGGGCGAGAACCTGGCGTTCCTCGTCGTCGCGGATCTGGTTGGCCGAGATGCCGTAGGTCGTATAAACGACGGCGAAGTCGATGCCGGCGTCTTCCAGGCGTTCCGCATAGAGCTTGGGCAGCATGCAGGTGGCGCGGTCGATCGTGTACTTGCCCGACGGCGCAGCCCAGAACATCGAGCGGTGCTGCTTGTTGTAACCGGGGCGGCCCTGCTTCTCGAGCTTCTTGACCATCTTGGCGCCGCCGACGACCTTGACGAAATCGAGCACGGCCCATTCGCCTTCGAGAACGTGCGCGTCGGCGTCGATGATCGGGTAGTTGAGTTTCTTCTTTACCGCCGCCGACTTGCTGTTGAGGGTATGGACTTTCCGCATGGCTTCCTTCCTTCTGAGCTTCCCGGGCCTCTCCCTGCCGGGGCCCGCGGATCATTCGATTTCGATGAGATTTTCGCACGCCCCGACGGCGGGGCCAAGCCCGGCCGAAAGCAGGGCGGAAGGAGAGGGGGCGTGCCCGCTCCTGCCTCGCATTTGCGGGGATTTTGCCTTGCAAGGCGGGGCCGCAGGGCACATATGGGGCGGAGTTTCCATCCCTCCCACCGGGAGCAAAAGCGATGCCGTCGCTCGGCCAGGACAAGACGAATCATGCAGCCCGGGAAGCCGAGGTCCGCGTGTGGGACCCTTTCGTCCGGCTGTTTCACTGGACCGTCGCGGTCGGGTTCTTCGTCGCCTTCGCCACCGAGGACGAAGCGATGCGGCTTCACGTCTGGAGCGGCTACCTCGTCGGAGCCCTTGTTCTGGCGCGTGTCCTGTGGGGGTTCGTCGGTCCCGAACATGCGCGGTTTCGCGATTTTATCGCGCCGCCCGCGGTTGTGTTTGCCTACCTGCGCGATCTCCTGCTTTTGCGCCGGCCGCCGCGCCATCTCGGCCACAGCCCGGCGGGCGGGGCTATGGTCATCGCCTTGCTGGCCGGCCTTGCCGCCGTGGTCGGTACCGGGGTGCTGCTCTACGGACTGCACGACGGCGTGGGGCCGCTCGCGTCACTGCACGGGTTCGGCGGCAGGCCGCTGCGCCGGCTGATCGAGGGCGTTCACGAACTTGCCGCCAACCTCGTCATGGCGCTGGTGGTCGCCCATGTCGCCGGCGTCCTCCTCGCCAGCCTGGTACACCGGGAAAATCTGGTGAAGGCCATGTTCACCGGCAGGAAGCGCGCGGCGGAATAATAGGGACGATTCGGCCGCGGGCCACGCGGGGCTTTTCGCCGCCCCGGCAAAGGTCTAGTATCTGCGCCATCCAGAACGCGGCGGCCACCGGCGGGCGCGCGCGAATCAATCCCGAAAAGCCGTTTCCCCCTATTTCCTCGCTGGAGGCGGTCTCGCATGTTTTCACGCGTCTCGCGCACGTCCGTTCTGGGCGCGCTTTCTGCCGCATTGATACTGGCATTTGCCGTGATGGTACCCTCGGGCTCCGCCCGGGCGGCCGCCTGCAAGCTGGAACTTCTGACCGGGCAATGGCAGCACAAGGTCGACAATTCGCGCTGGGCCTTCTTCACCAACAAGCGCGTCGATTGCCGTCTGTGCCGGGACTGGAGCGTCAACGGCGGGTGCAATTACGTTCCCGACGAGGACGACGAGCAGGGCCGCAAGCAATGCACCTACGGCAACGGCCGCGAGGTGACAAAGATCGTGCCGGCCGGCAAGGTCACGGTCACCGGCTGGGAAGGCGCCAACGGCGTTCTCGCCAAGGTCATTTTCAGCGACGGCACCGTTCATGACGTGGCCAAGACCTGTTCGATCGACGGCGCCAGGGGCGTGTTGACGATCCCCGGCATCGGCGATTTCCAGTGCCACTACAACTACCAGTGCACCAAGCTGGAACGGGAAGCGCAGTAGAGCCAGAGTCGTTCGGCACGGCCGCGCGCGACAGCGGCGGCTCGGACCTTCACAAGAGGACCACAAGACGGCCGGAGCGCTTCAGCTTCGGCCGTTTTCCTTTTCCTTGGCCTCGTTCCACAAGGCGTCCATCTCGGCGAGCGTCGATCGGGCGGGTGTCCGGCCGCGCCGGATCAGGGATTTTTCAATGTGGTGAAATCGCCGGACGAACTTTTCGTTCGTGGCGCGCAGCGCGGCTTCGGGGTCGATGTCGAGCTTCCGCGCGAGGTTGGCCACGGCGAACAGCAGATCGCCGATTTCGTCCTCGATGCGCGACTTCGGCGCGTTGGCGTCTATTTCCTTGCGGGCCTCGGCCAGCTCTTCCTCGATCTTGGCCATGACTTCGGCGACCGACGGCCAGTCGAAGCCGACGCGCGCCGCCCGCTTTGTCAGCTTTTCGGCACGGATCAGGGCGGGCAGGGCGCGGGCCACGCCGTCAAGCACGCTCGGCATCGTTCCCGGAGCGGCCCTGGAGCGCCGCTCGGCGTCCTTGTGGGCTTCCCATGCGCTGGTCTGTGCCGCCGCATCGGCCACTTCGGCCGCGCCGAAAACGTGCGGGTGGCGGCGGATCATCTTGTCGGCTTCATGGGCGGCGATGGCGTCGAAATCGAAGCCGCCGGCCTCGCGCGACATCTGGGCGTAATAGACGACCTGGCCCAGAAGATCGCCGAGCTCGGCCTTGAGCGCGCCGTGGTCTCCCGATGCTATGGCCTCGGCGACTTCGTAGGCTTCCTCGATCGTGTAAGGCGCGATGGTGGCGAAGGTCTGCTCGCGGTCCCACGGGCATCCGGTCACGGGATCGCGCAACCGCGCCATGACGGCGAGGAGGCGGGCGATCGGGGTTTCGTTGCAGTCGCTTGGGTGCGTCATCTCAGGCCTTGGGGTGATCTAAAATTCGCATAATGTATATTATGGTAAATGTTGGAACGAGTCGGATCCGATTGAACTTATGTGATTTTCTGCCAATCCCGGACCGCTCAGATTTTGCTCCCTGATAGCGACTCTTCCGCGATGGAAACGCCGTCCCGCCTCGTTTCGACGGTCAGCCCGTCATGGGCAGGAACGACATGCCCGGGGCATTTCGCCGCCAGAGCGGCGTAATCGAGCCGATGAGACAGATGGGTCAGAACCGCCCGTTCCGGCCCCACCCTGTCGATCCATTCGAGCACGCGGGAAAGGTGGGCATGGGTCGGATGCTCGGGCTCCTGCAGGCAGCCGACGATCCAGACCCGGACGCCTTTGAGAGCTTCGAACGCGGTGTCGTCGAGGTTCACGACGTCGGTCGAATACGCGATGTCGCCGAAACGGAAACCGGTCGTCACGGAAAACCCGTGGTCCTGGCCGAGCGGCAGAACGGTGATGCCGTGGCAGTCGAAAGACTCGCCCCAGCGGTATTCCCGGGCCCGCAGGCAGGGCTTGTAAAAGGCCACGCTATCGTTGAATACCCCCGGCGGATCAAAGATATAGGAAAATTTCTTCGTAAGTTGATCGAGGATGTCCCGAGTGCCCCAGGCATCGATAACCTGGCGTTGCAGCCGGTTCAGCTGCCGGATCTCGTCGATTCCGTGGGTATGGTCGGCATGGGTATGGGTGTAAAGCACGGCATCCAGTCGCTGCACCCCGGCATCGATGAGCTGGGCGCGGCAATCGGGCCCGGTGTCGATCAGAAGCACAGTTCCTTGATCTGAAACGAGAATCGATGAGCGCCGCCGGCGGTTACGCGGGTTGGCGGGATCGCAATCGCCCCAGCCGCCGCCGATCAGCGGTACGCCGGCGGCGCCGCCGCAGCCGAGGATGGTCACGCGCATCAGGCGGCCCCCCCGACAGCCGAATCCAGTACGGAAAGATCAACTCGTTCAGCCTTGTTAAATAACGTAAAAAAATTATTTGTCGTGGTCTCGGCAATGGCGTCTGCGCCAACCCCGCGCAGACCGGCGACGAAGGCCGCGGTATGGGCGGTGAAGGCCGGCTCGCAGCGCTTGCCGCGCACCGGAACCGGGGCGAGGAAAGGCGCATCGGTCTCGACCAGCAGGCGGTTCGCGGGCACCTTGAGGGCGACTTCGCGCACCTGAGAGGCGGATTTGAACGTCACGATCCCCGAAAATGAGATGTACATGCCGTGCCTGAGCGCCGCTTCGGCCACCGCGGGACCGGACGAGAAGCAGTGTATGAGGCCCCTGAAGGCGCCCTTGGCCTGTTCTTCGTCGAGGATCCGCACCATCTCGGCGTCGGCATCCCGGGAATGGACGATCAGCGGCAGGCCGGTCGCCCGGGACGCGGCGATATGGGCGCGGAACACCCTTTCCTGGACATCGCGCGGGGAATGTTCGTAATAGAAATCGAGCCCTGCCTCGCCGATGCCGATGACCTTGGGATGAGCGGTTTCTTCGATCAGCCGCTCGGGCGCCAGGCCATCGGCCCCTTCCGCCTCGTGCGGGTGAACGCCGACCGAACACCAGATTCCGGGGTGATCTTCGGCGATGGCGCGGACGGCGGCGAATCGGTCGAGCCGGGTCGATATCGTCAGCATCCCGGCGACGCCGGCGGCCCGCGCACGGGCGATGACGGCCTCGCGTTCCTCGGCGAATTCGGGGAAATCCAGATGGCCGTGGCTGTCGATCAGCGTCATGGCGGCGGAGTTTAGCACTTCGGCACACTGAGGTAGAGTGCGGCGCAAGAGATAATCCGGGGAGGTCACGCCATGATGAATGCCTGTTTGCGGCATCTGGGGGCCGGCGCCGTCGTGGCTGCGCTGGCGGGTTTGTTCGCCGTGTTCGGAAATCCGCCCGCGGCTCATGCCCAGGAAGACGCGGCCTTGCGCGCGGCCATCGCCTCGCCCGGTCGCACCCCGGCCGTCGCCGCGCGCGACACAGCGCGGCACCCCTATGAAGTTCTGACCTTCTTCGGCCTGCGGCCCGACATGACGGTGGTCGAGATCTGGCCGGGCCGGCGCGGCTGGTGGACGGAAATC
>CAXRES010000016.1:0-16265 GCA_964229575.1 Alphaproteobacteria bacterium | reverse complement strand
GGGCGCCGGCTCGACGCGGTGCCGAGGGCCGAGGGGCGCGCGCGCTGGCAGGCCACCGCGCGGGAAGGCTTCGGGCCGGAAGAATTCGAAGCCGCTTACGCCGAGATGACGGCGACCTTCGATCGCATGGAGCAGGCATTGGCCGACGGGCGCGACTGGCTCGCGGGCGGTTACTCGCTCGCCGATATCGCCATCGTGCCGTTCGCCGAGCGCATCGACGACTTGCGTCCCGATCTTCTGGCCTCCGGCAAGTGGCCGGGCGTTTCGCGCTGGCTCGCGCGCTACAGGCTGCGCCCGGCTTTCGAGGCGGCGTTTTTCTTCGAGGGCCGCGATTCACGCATCGCCGCGATCCGCAAGGCTCTCGGCGTCGATTGAGACGGCGGCAGAGTCAAAAACTCGTCATGCTCCGTCCCCCGGACCAGCCGGGGCATCCGGGAAATACACTGTGTCATGCCCCGTCCCCCGGACCAGCCGGGGGATGTCCGGGGAATTGATTGTCGGCAGGTCCGTCGCATGGATGCCCCGCCTGCGCGGGGCATGACGAAACCGGAGGCGTAACCGGCTCCGCAACGCACCTCCGTCATCGCCCGGCTTGTCCGGGCGATTCATCGCTTCGCATCCGGGGCGATGACGAAAGGGGATCAGGCGGCGCAGATTTTTTAGAAAGTATTCCCCGACTTCACGTAGTACTCGGCGATCTCGCGCCCGGTTGCCTTCCATACCTTGGGGTGGCGGTTGATATAGGCGAGCGCCCGGTCGATGGCCTTGATGCGGTAGGCGGGCCCGGCGACGAAGGGATGCAGGCCGATGGGCAGCACCATGCCGGTCTCGGCGCCGTCTTCGTACAATGTGTCGAAGGCGTCCTTGATCATCTGTTCGAATTCCGCCGGGGAATAGTGCATGCGGTTGATGGCACCGTTGTCGTGCGGATGCTCGCCGTAGGGCATCGAGACGATTTTCTTGCCGCCGGCCCTCATCATGTAGGGCTGGTCGTCGTTGATCCAGTCGGCGCAGTAGAGCATCCCGAGATCGGCGAGGTGATCGAGCGTGTTCCACGTCTCGTGCATGCCCGGCCCCATCCAGCCGACGGGCCGCGTGCCGGTGGCCTTTTCGATGCGGTCGATGGAGCGCTTGATCACCTCGCGCTCGCTCGCCGGGTCGATCTTGTGCATCGGGCGCGAGTTCGATTCGCCATGCGCCATGAATTCCCAGCCGGCCGCGACGCCGGCCTCGATGATCTCGGGGTGGGCGTCGCAGATGTCGGCGTTGGTGTTCGCCGTCACCGGGAAGCCGTGCTTCTGGAACAGCTTGAGGAGCCGCCAGAAGCCGACCCGGTTGCCGTAGTCGCGCTTGCCCCAGGCGACGACGTCGGGCGTGTGCCCGGTGCCGCGCGGAACGGGCGCGTCCAGGGCAAAGTATTCGACGTTGAGGGTGATCCACACCGCCACCCGCGCCCCCCCGGGCCAGGCGATCTTCGGCCGCCTCGGCAGGGGCACGTAGTCGAAGGGACCGTAAGTGGATGGTTTCATGCCTGATGTCTCCCTGCTGCGCCCCGGGCGGCGCGTCGTTTGTCGTTCCCGCGATTTAACGTGGCCGCCCTTGGCCCTGTCAATGGCGCGGCGACGTCGTATAATTCGGCCAAAGACGGACCGCCCGGGCCAACCGGGCAGAAGGAAAGGGACAGGATAATGCTCATCGATGCCGATACCCATGTGCGCGAGGACTACTGCCTCGACGAGGTCTACGACCTCAAGGGCGAGTTCGCCCACCGCAAGCCGAAGCTGATCTCGGACGGCGACTATTCGCGCCGTCGCTACCAGCACGATCTTTCGCCCTGGCCGGCGGCGGCCGAAAAGGGCCACGCCCACAAGGAACTCTACGACCCCAACCGCTGGGAAGGGCGTGTTGCGCGCATGCAGGACGAATCGCGCGACATTGGTCGCCGGTTGCAGGCCTTCCGCGATGCGGGCATTTCGCAACAGGTGATCTTCGGCACCAACATGGACCCGGCCGTGCTCAACCGGGGCAGGTTCGGCGCGGCTCTCGCCACCTGCTACAACGACTGGCTGGCTAAGCTGGCGAAGGACCGCGGCGGCGAAATGCTGCCGGTCGCCATCCTGCCGCTCGGCGCGCCGGAGGCGATGGCGGGCGAGCTCAAGCGCTGCGTCGAGGTTCACGGGTTCAAGGCGGGGCTGCTCGGCGCCTATTCGCTCGACAACACCCTCGATGAAGACGTGTTCTACCCGCTCTATGCGATGGCCGAAAAGCTCGACGTGCCCTTGTTCGTCCATCCCAATTCGCGCGGCGAGATGACGAATCGATTCAAGAATTTCTACATCATGCACACGCTGGCGCGGCCGACCAACTGCACGGCGGCGCTGGTGGGCCTCACCATCGGCGGCGTGTTCGAACGGTTCCCGAAGCTGCGCGTCGCCTTCTTCGAATGCAACACCGAATGGATGCTCTACTGGATGCACCGCATGGACCAGACCTACGAGTATCTGAAGGACCTCTACGCGCCGTACCTGACCATGAAGCCGTCGGACTACGTGCGGCGCAACTGCTGGCTCACCTGTGAAGGGCACGAATCGCTCTCCGCCGCGCTCGACCAGATCGGCGAGGACCGCCTCCTGATGGCCTCGGACTATCCCCACTGGGACGCGGGCTTTCCCTTCATGATCGGCGAATTCAGGGACCGCACCGACCTGACGAAGAAGCAGAAGGAAAAGATCATGGGCGAGAACGTGCGTGCCCTGATGAGGCTGTAACCCGGGGCGGAATCCCATGCGCAGGATCGTCACGGGCTTGCTCGCCCTTCTCTGTACGTTCCCCGGCGCGGCGTTTGCCGCGCCTTGCGGCGAGGTCGTCTCCATCGCCACCCACGACGGCACGACGACGCGCTATTCCTTCGGCCCGCCGCAATCGGGGGCCAGGGCGCGGGCGGCACTGGTGCTGCTGGCGGGCGGCGGCGGCGTGCTCAACCTCGATGACGGCGGCTGCGCCCGCGCGCTCGAAGGCAATTCGCTGGTGCGCAGCGCCGATGCTTTCCGCGCGCTCGGCTTCGCCACGGCGCTGGTCGATGCGCCGTCCGATCACAACGCCGACGAAGACGGCCTGCGCGGCTTTCGCAGCGATGCGAAACATGCCGAAGATTTGGGGCGCATCGTCGCCGACCTGCGCGCGCGCGTGGGCGCCCCGGTGTGGATTCTCGGCACCAGCCGGGGCTCGATTTCCGCGGTCAACGCCGCCTCGCGCCTGAAAGGGGCGCAGGCGCCCGACGGCATCGTTCTGACGTCGGCGCTGATGGCGGGGGGCAAGGGCAACAAGTCCTGGGTGCGCGATTCGGTGTTCGACCACGACCTCGGCGCGATCAAACTGCCCGCGCTGGTCGTCGGCCATGCGGGCGACAAGTGCACGCGCTCGCCGCCCGACAAGATGGCGAGCCTCGCCGAAAAGTTGGGCAGTGCGCGCAAGCAGGTGGCCACCGTCACCGGCGGGCCCGGCTGGAAGGGCGGCTGGAGCCTGAAAGCCTGCGTCGGCCGCGCGCCCCACGGCTTCAACCGCCAGGAACGCGAAGTCGCCGAAGGCATCGCAAGGTTCGTGCAGGGCGGGAACTACTGAAAATCCCGTGACGCGCCGGCGTGGTGCCCGCTGCGTTGCCGTGCCGTGCCGTCGAACCTGTCATGGGTCGCTCGTTCGGGGGATAACTGTTCTCATTCTGTTCCGGTCGTTCCGGCGCCCCGAGTCAACAGGGGCGAGCTACCCTTAAGGCCTTGGGATGCAAGGGGGAGGCGGCTCGACCGGGGCGGAGGGCTTTGCCATAATGGCCGGCAACAAGACGAAACCCCAGGGAGCTCTCCATGCCCAGTGTCATCGACATCCACGCCCATCTCAACGTGCCCGAGGCCGGCCGGCGCATGAAGGCCGCCGCCGAAAGCGGCAAGGCCACGGAAGCGGCGAAGAACCAGGCCGGCGTCGGCATCACCGGCGAGCGTTCGGCCAACGAGAAGGTGCTGTCGGAGCCCGAATCGCGCATCAGGGACATGCTCGACATGGGCGTCGACTTCGCCGCGCTCAGCCCCGGCGCGCCCAAGGGCTTCTACGAGGCCGGGCCCGAACTGGCCATGGACGTCTCGCGCCTCATCAACGACCACGCCGCGGCGGTGGTCAAGGCGCACCCCGACCGTTTCGTCTCCATGGCGATCGCGCCGTTGCAGCACGTCGATCTCGCCATCACGGAGACCGAACGCGCGGTCAGGACGCTGGGCCTCAAGGCCATGCGCTTTCCCTGCGACATCGGCGGCATGGAACTGTCGGACCCCAAGCTCGAACCGTACTGGGCGGCGATCGAGAAGCTCGGCATCCCCGTCTACATCCATCCGCAGGGATTTTCGCACCCGCAGCGGTTCAAGGCCTTCTACATGTCGAACGTGGTGTCGAACCCGCTCGAAACCACGCTTGCCATTTCCCACCTGATCCATTCGGGCGTGCCCCGGCGCTATCCGAAGATCAGGTTCTACGGCGCGCATGGCGGCGGCTTCTTTCCCTTCTACCTCGGCCGCTTCGATCATGCCTGGAAGACGCGCGCGGAAAACCGCGTGCATATCGACCAGCCGCCGTCGACCTACATCGGCAGCTTCTACTTCGATACGGTGGTGTTCCGCCCGCAGCAGATCCGCCATCTGGTGGATCTGGTCGGCGCCGAACACGTCATGCTCGGCACCGACAGCCCCTACGACATGGGCGAGACCGACCCGGTCGGCCTGCTCGACAGCGTCGCCGGTCTGTCGAAGTCCGAACGCGACCTGATCGCGCGCGGTTCGGCGATGAAGCTGCTCAATATGTGACGTTCGCCGAACGGCGAAGAAAAACCCCCGGGATCGCTCCCGGGGGTTTTCGTTTGCGCGAGCGGCGCAGGCCGCGGCAGGCTGCGGGGGCTTATTCCTCGGCCTTTTTCTTCTTTTTCTTCTCCGCGCCCTTGAACATCTCGACCTTGCCGGTGGGCAGCGAGGCGTCGCGCAGGGCCGCGACGATGTCGGCGGAAGACGAATACATCTCCCTGACCAAGGCCTGCATTTCGTCGCCGAAGATGGGATCGAGGTCCATGCGGGATTTGTCCGCTTCGGCCTTGAGGCGGGGATCGGCGGCGGCCTTCCTGAACGCTTCGAGCACCGCCGCGACCCGGTCCTTCGGCACGCCGGGCCCGAGGACGTAGGGGTAGCCGAACTCGTTGACGCCGAACTTGAGGAACAGGATCTTGCGGGTGCGTTCGTCCCTGGCGAAGTCGAGCGCGAAAGGCACGTCCTTGAGCAGCCCTTCGTTGTTCTTCTTCGCGCCCATCTGGTAGAGCAGGATCAGCTTGCCTTCCTTGACCCTTTCGTAATCGCCCGACTTGATGGCCGACCACGAATTGGTGGCGCGGCCCATCAATTCGCCCCGTTCCATCGCCAGGTTGATCTCGTTGCCGCCCGGATAGCCCGCGATCATGCGGAACTTCATGCCGAGCAGCCGGTTGAAGATGTAGCCCGTCACCACGGAATCGGTGGTGGCGCCGGTGCCGCCGGCGATGAATTCCTTGTCGTAGAGATCCTTGTAGGACTTGATCGGCGAGCTGTGCCAGGTGACGCCGATGGAGGTTTCCCGCGTCAGCGAGCCGATCCAGTGCATCTTGAGCGGATCGAACTTCGCCTTCGAATCCTTGCCGGCGATCAGCGGCTCCACCGGCACGCCGCGCTGCGGCGCGCCGATATGGGTGCCGTCCTGCGGCGCCACGTTGTAGAGGTAGTTGGCCATGACCAGCGAACCGCCGCCGGTCATGTTGCGCGGAATGATCGTGGGCTTGCCGGGGATGTGATCGCCGAGCCAGCGCGCGGTCAGCCGCGCATAGCGGTCGTAGGCGCCGCCCGTCGACAGGCCGATGAGCATGGTCATCCGCTTGCCCTTGTAGAAATCCGAAATCGCGTCGGCCCGCGCCGCGCTCGCCGAAGCGAGGACGAGGCCGGCCGCGAACAGGACGCTGATGGTGCGGACATTGGTCATGACTGTCTCCATTTGCCTGAGAGCCTATTCTTCCGACTTTTTCTTCTTCTTTTTCTTTTCCGCGCCCTTGGCCATCTCGGTCTTGCCGTTGGGCCGCGAAACGTCCCTGAGGCCGGCGACGATATCGGGCGAGGACGAATACATCTGTTTCAGAAGATCATCCATTTCCTCGCCGAAGATCGGGTCGATGTCCATGTGCGACTTCTTCGCCTCGGCAAGCATCTGGGCATCCTTCGACATGGCGACGAAGGCGGCGCGGATCGCTGCCACCCGGTCCTTCGGCACGCCCGGCCCCATGACGTAGGGGTAGCCGAAATCGTTGATGGCGAACTTGAGAAACAGGATCTTGCGCTGGCGTTCGTCCCTGGCGAAGTCGAGCGCGAAAGGCACGTCCTTGAGAATGTCGTCGTTATTCTTCTTCGCGCCCATCTGGTAGAGCAGGATCAGCTTGCCTTCCTTGACCCGGGTGTAATCGCCCGACTTGATCGCCGACCACGAATTGGTGGCGCGTCCCATCACCTCGCCGCGCTGCATGGCGAGGTTGATTTCGTTGCCGCCCGGATAGCCGACGATCATCTTGAACTTCATGCCGAGAAGGTTGGAGAAGATGTACCCGACCGTGACCGAATCGGTCGCCCCGCCGGTGCCGCCGACGACGAATTCTTTTTCGTACAGGTCCTTGTAGGACTTGATGCCCGAGGTGTGCCAGGCGACGCCGATGGAGGTTTCGCGCGTCAGCGAGCCGATCCAGTGCATCCTGAGCGGATCATACTTGGCGAGCGACTGACCGCCGGCGACCAGCGGTTCCGCCGGCACGCCGCGGTTGGGCGCGCCGATCTGGGTGCCGTCCTGCGGCGCCACGTTATAGACGTAATTCGTCATGACCAGCGAGCCGCCGCCGGTCATGTTGCGCGGGATGACCGCGGGATTGCCGGGAATGAAGCGGCCGAGGTGGCGGGCCACCAGCCGGCCGTAGCGGTCATAGGCGCCGCCGGCGGACAGGCCGATCAGCATGCCCATCCGCTTGCCCTTGTAGAAATCGGCGATCGCATCGGCCCGCGCCGTGCCGGACGCCGCGAGGAAAGCAAGGCCGCCGAAAAGCGCTGCGCGGAGCGCGGACACCTTCAGAGAAGGCGGCTTTGCCGCCACGCCCGTTGTGCGTACGAGGTTCATGGATGGCCCCCCACCGGATGAATGTTTTTTGTCGTTGGGGAGACAATAGCATTCCGGCCCCTCCCGCGGTATCGCGGAAAGGGCCGGAAGAACTGCCGGAAATGGCGGATGGGGAAGGGGTCTAGCCCTTCTTTTCGCCGCGGCCGCCGTCGGCGGCGCGCCGGCCGACCGCGTCATCCTTTTCGATCCAGGCGTCGATCATGTAGCGCCCGCCCGCGGCGACGATCTTGTGGCCGCGCTTGAGAGCGGCACGCAGGTCCTTCACCGTCTTGACCGGGCCTTCGGTCTCGAAGCCCTGGGCGCGGGCCAGCCCGCAGACGTCGGGCGCCGGATCGTCGATGCGCAGGCCGATCCAGCGGTTTTCAGGCGCCCGGCCGCGTTCCACCGCGACGTGGTGCTGGTGCGCCTCGTCGTTGAAGTAGGAACGGTTGTTCATGACGACCGCGAGCAGGGGGATCCGCATGCGCGAGGCGGTCCACAGCGCGTTGCAGCCCATCGACGTGTCGCCGTCGCCCATCATGGTCACGGGGATGCGGCCCGCATCGCGGTAGGCGAGAGCCGAGCCCACGGACTGACCGGGACCGGCGCCGACGCCGCCGCCCGAATCGTTGCCGGCGTAATCGAGCGGATGACGCCAGCGCGAGGCCGTGCCGGGCCACCCCGTCGAGGTGTGGCAGAGCGAGACCTTCGGATCGCCGCAGACGAATTCGCTCATGACCAGGTGGAAGTCCTTGGCTTCCATCGGGCCGGTCTCGCTCGACGGCTTCGCCTTGGCGGCCGCGGACCTGGTCCAGTGCTGGAGCTTCTTCACCGCGGGCTTGAGCTTCGCCTTGCCGGTCGGCTTGCCCTTGACGCCCAGTTCTTCGAGCATCTGGGAGACGACCATGTCGGGATCGGCCAGCACGTTGATGTCGACGGCGGCCAGCGCCTGGTAGTCGGAGTTCCAGCCGTTGTGCAGGTACTGCTGCAACGAAACGTTGACGACCGTGGCGCTGGTCGGCTTCTGGGTCTGCGAATCGCCGGTGCACAGGCGCAGGAAGCCGGCGAAGTCGTTGAAGCCGAGGTTGAACAGCAGGTCGGCCGAACGGATCAGCGCCTTGTTCGAATCGGTCGGGCGCTGGCAGGGTGGCACGACGTGGCAGGGGTGTTCGGTCGGGAACACCGAACCCGCGCGGATGTGCGTCATCACGGCGCAGCCCAGAACTTCGGCGAGCTTCGTGCGGTTGTCCCAGGCTTCCTGGCTGCGCGCGCCGCGTCCGAACAGCAGCACCGGCAGCTTGGCCTTCTTCACCGCGGCGATGATCTTGCGCACGGTGGCGCGGTCGGCGGCCGGCGGCGGGGCCGGCTCGAAGCGCGACACGTCGGGGATGGTCACGCCTTCGGGCAGCTCTTCTTCCTGGAGGCCCGCGTCGAGGCAGACGTAGACCGGGCCGCACGGCTTCGACCGGGCGATCTGGTTGGCGCGCAGCACCGATTCGATGGCCGCTTGGGCCGACTGCGGTTCGTCGTCCCACTTGATGTAATTGCGGATCAGCGCGGCGTGATCCTTGGAGGTGTGGATCCAGTCGATCCACGGGCGGCGCAGGTGGGCGTCGATCGGGCCGTTGGCGCCGAACATCAGGATCGGCGCGCGGCCTTCCCAGGCGCAGAAGATCGCCATGGTGGCGTGCATCAGGCCGACGTTGGTATGGATGGCGACGGCCATCGGTTCGTCCGCCACGCGCGAGTAGCCGTCGGCGATGGCGACCGAGTGTTCCTCGTGCAGGCAGATCAGCATCTGCGGATTCTTGTTGCCGAGGTAGTTGACGATCGAGTCATGGAAGCCGCGGTAGCTCGCACCCGGCACCAGCGCCATGTACTTGTAGCCGAGCTTGCGCACCGTTTCGGCGATGGCGTCCGACGCCCAGCCCATGCGCGGGTTGCCGAGCTTGACCGGCCGGTCGAGTCTGGTGGTGGGGGCCGACAGGTCCTTCGACCCGGAACCCTTGGACTTGGGGGCTTTCGCCATGACGTTCTCCTCTGTTCGATGTCCCGTGCCGTTTTTCCGGCACCGGGGCGCTGGATGATAACAGTCCGGGCCTTGGCGGCAAGGCCGGAAAGGCAGTTTTGACGCCTAACGACGATTAAAGACGGATGACGGGCAAGGTCACGCTGTCGCCGAGCGTGACTTCGACCGTCCTGTCGGGAAGGCCGGCCTTGGATATGCCCAACGTGTAGCCGCCGCTGCCGGGATCGAGCCGGTCGAAGCGGAAGTCGCCATAGGCGTCGGTCTCGGTCTCGGCCACCACGGTTGCGCCGTGGCGGAGCGTGACTTTCGCGCCGGGGACGCATTCGTCCTTGCCCTTGACGGTGGCGGCCACGGTTCCGGCGATCACGGCCTTGGTGAAGCGATAGAGATTGCGGTACCAGACCCTGGGTTTTGCCGCGGCCTCCGGCCTGAGTTCTTCCAGCCCCTCGCGGGCGCGGATCGATGCCATTTCCCCGTCCTCGACCTTGAGCGCCCTGATGGCCCCGGTCGGGCAGGCGGTGGCGGCGCGCGGCTCGGTCCAGCCGGCATCGAGCAGGTGCGCGTCGAACGGCCAGGCCTGGGGCAATTGCTTTTCGTCGTTCCAGAAGACGGCGCCGAACGGGCAGGCATCGACGATCTGGCGCTGGCCCCTGGCCTTGACCGGATCGATGATGACGATGCCGTCGGGGCGCTTGGTCACCGCGCCGCCCTTGGCCGCCTTCATGCAGGGTGCGTCGTCGCAGTGCTGGCACATGACCGGCAGGAAGGCCACGTCGATCAGCGGCGGCTGGCCGCGTTCCTTGCGCTTGATGTCGATCCAGCGGTGTCCGTGGCGCGGCATTTCGGCGGCCACGCCGGGCCAGTCGTTGCCGACGTATTCGTCCTGGGTGGCGAGCGTGCAGAGGTTGCAGTTCGTGCACTCGGCCACGTCGACGATGAGGTTCCATTTCTTCATCGGTATCTCCCTCGCGGCCCGGTTATTCGGCCGCCGCGTGGCGTGCGGCCGCGCGTTTTTCCTCGGCGATGGTCGCTTCGGCGATGAATTCGGTCTTGCCGTCCCATTTCTCGATCTCGACCAGCGCGGCCGAGGCGGCCATGGCGTGGGCCTGCTTCGCCTGCGACTTTTTGGGCGTCAGCAGGTTGAGGCAGCCGCCGATGTCCACGCTCCTGCCCGGCTCGCCCAGCGGCTGGTAGTTGGCCGAGGATTCGTAGCCATGCGCGATGCCGGCGGGCAGACGGTTGGTGATGGCGGCGGCGCAGATGACGGCGCCGCGTTCGTTATGAACCTTCACCAGGTCGCCCGACTTGATGCCGCGCGCGTCGGCATCCTTCGCGTTCAGCCGGATGATCCAGTAGTAGTGGCCGTTCACCAGCAGGCGATGGTCCGGAATGTCGTTGAGGAAGCTGTCCTTGCCGTCGCCCTGGGTGTGGAAGCTGAAGCGCGGGTGCGGCGTCAGCAGTTGCAGCGGGTATTTGGCGAAACGCGCGTCGTGGATGCCTTCGAAGGCGGGCGTGTAGCGCATGACCGGCGGGCGGTCGGGGTCGTTGGCGTCGAAGCGCTTGAGGCTGGAGCAGTCGAACTCGAGCTTGCCCGACTGGGTCTGCAGGCCCTTCAGGTAATCGCCGTTGTAGTCGGACGGCAGCGGATGGGGTTCCGGCACGTCCTTCTTGCGGTTTTCCCAGAACCAGCGGAAGGCGGTTGGCGCGCGAAGTTCCTTGCGCTCCGCCGGGACCACATAATAGCCCCTGCGGATGAATTCCTTCCACGAGATCGCCTTGCTGATGTCCGAG
The DNA here is from genome assembly GCA_964229575.1 of Alphaproteobacteria bacterium. Classification (GTDB taxonomy): domain Bacteria; phylum Pseudomonadota; class Alphaproteobacteria; order SMXQ01; family SMXQ01; genus WHSO01. Next base: position 5,254 of record CAXRES010000016.1, on the reverse strand, counting down.
CCGTCGAACTGGCGCTTGACCCAGTCGAGCTCGCCCATGCCTTCGGAGAAGTAGGCCGACAGGCCGAGCCGCTTGCAGATGTCGTTGAAGATTTCATAGTCCGAGCGCGATTCGCCCAAGGGCTCGATGCACTTGTGCTGGAACACGATGACCCGGTGGTTCAACTGCATCTGGCCGTGATGCGCATAGCCGCCGAGGCCGGCCCATTCGGAGATGTCGGGGCGCTCGAAGTTGGTGCAGGCGGGCAGGATGATGTCGGCAAACGGCGCTTCGCCTTCCATCCAGATCGACTGGTTGACCACGAATTCGAGTTCGGGCGAGCGGTAGGCCGCCACCCAGCGGTTCGAATCGGGCATCGTGGCGATGGCCGAGCCGCCGTACTTGTAAAGCATGTGGACCTTCGAATGGCCCGGCATCGGGTAGACGATCTTGCGAAACTGGTGCTCGATCGACTTGCCGTCCCACATGTAGCCTTCCGCCTTGCCTTCGAGGATGGCTTCGGGGAACTGAAGGCGCGGAATCTTCTGGCCCGGCGTGTTGATGGTCGGCAGCTGCGGCATGCGCTGGAACAGCTGCACGGCCATCGCCGTGTGCTCCATGTCGCCCGACATGCCGCCTTCGGCGTAGCCGGGGAAATAGAAGTTGAAGTCGACCGGCGTGCCCCATTGCAGGTTGCCGAAGTTGACGCCGGGCTTGCCGAGCCCCTGCATCGCCATCAGGCAGACGCAGACGCGCGCCCACTGGATGCCGGTGGCGTTGCGGCATGCCCCGCCGTGGCCGGTGCCCCAGCCGCCCGCACCGAGATAGGTGCGACTGGTGCCCCATTCACGCGCCAGCGCGCGGATGTCCTTCGCGGGGACGCCGGTTTCCTTCTCGCCCCATTCGGGGGTCTTGGGGATGCCGTCGTCTTCGCCCATGATGTAGGCGCGCCACTTGTCGAAGCCCACAGTGTGGCTGGCGACGTAGTCCCTGTCGTAAAGCCCTTCCTCGATCCAGACGTGGGCGAGCGCCACGCCGAGCGCGGGCGAAGTGGTCGGCCTGGGCGCGATCCACTTGCCGCCGAGGAACTGGGCGGTCTCGTTGAAGTAGGGGTCGATGTGGACGAGCTTGATGCCGGAATTCTTCAGCCACTGGCGGCGCACGGTGCCCTCGAAGGCGCCGTAGGCGCCCGAGGTCGCCTCCGGGTTGGCCGACCAGAACACCATCATATCGCAGTTCTGCAGGCAGTCCTCGACCGTGCCGTAGCTGTCGCACTGGCCGACGCGCAAGCTGTAGCCCCAGTGGTGCGTCGCGCCCCAGTACCAGCCTTCCCAGCTGTCGGGGTTGTGGTGAACCTCGGTGTGGCCGATGGCGTTCATGAAGCGGAAATTGGCCGACAGGTAATAACCGATATTGCCCCAGGTATGGTGCGATCCGTGGGATGACGCGATGGCGCCCGGACCGTAGGTGCGCTTCATGCGCTTGATCTCGTTCGCCACGATGTCGAGCGCTTCGTCCCATGAGATGCGCTCGTAGCCCGAAACGCCGCGATTCTGCGGGTTGCGCTCGCCATCGGGATCGAAATCGACGCGCTTCATCGGATAAAGGCAGCGGGCGGGCGAATAGATGATCGACTTGAAGTTCTGGCCGTGGGGCGCGAGCGTCGTCTTGCGCGGCGGCGTGTAGGTCTTGCCGCGCGCTTCGATGGTCCAGGGCTGCGGGTCGGTGTCGTCGAAGACGATGGGGGTGATGCGCAGGATCTTGCCGTCGCGCACGTAGACGAAGACCGGGCCGCCGTTGGTCATGGAGGTATAGCGCATCGTGCCGTCGGCCTGTTCGATGCCGTACTTCCAGCCCATCGTCTGGGTCAGCAGCACGGTGCGGGTGAACCAGCTCGTCAGCTCGTCCGGCCCGTCCATCTTCAGCTTGAAGTCCTTGATCGCGTCGATCTGTTCCTGCTGGTCGATCGGCGGCATCAGCAGGTGCGCGGCGATGCGCGCGTCCTTGAAGCTCAGCACCACCTCGGCGTCCGGCGCGATGCCGGCGCCCGAGGAAAACGTCTCGCCGAAGCGGAACCAGCGGCCCTCGCTGCCGTCCGCCGTCCTCATCTGGGCGGTGAAGCTCTTTTCCCTGAGCCGCGCCGCGAAGGCGGGGTAGCGCCAGGCGCAGAAGCGGAACAGGAGATTGAGCCCCCACAGGATAAGGGAGAAGAGCGAAAGCCTCATGGTGTGCCCCCAAAGAGCGGACGGCGCGGTCCGGCCGCGCCGCCCCGGGTGAATGTGCGCTTACTCGGCGACGATCCTGTTGACCAGCTTGCCGATCCTGCTGATCTCGATCTCGCAGGTGTCGCCCGCCTTCATGAATACCGGCGGGTTGCGCTTGAAGCCGACGCCGCCCGGCGTGCCGGTCGAAATCACGTCGCCCGGACGCAGTTCGGTGAATTTGGTGATGTATTCGATGGTCGTCGGGATGTCGAAGATCATCAGGTCGGTGGTGGTCTTCTGCATCGTGTTGCCGTTCAGCCGGGTTTCCAGCGTCAGCTGCGTGGGATCGCCCAGTTCGTCGGCCGTGACCATCCACGGGCCGAAGCCGCCGGTCTTCGGGAAGTTCTTGCCCGGCGCCCACTGCGGCGTGTGGTTCTGGAAATCGCGGATCGAGCCGTCGTTGTAGATCGAATAGCCCGCGACGATGGAAAGGGCGTCCCTGGCCGCGACGTGGCGGCCGCCCTTGCCGATGATGACGGCCAGCTCGCCTTCGTAGTCGAGCATGTGCGAGTTCCTGGGCAGGACGATCGGCTGGTTATGGCCGGTCTGGGTATCGGCGAAGCGGATGAACAGCGCCGGGTTGTCGGTCGGCGCGCGGCCGGTTTCCTCGCGATGCGCCTTGTAGTTGAGGCCGACGCAGATGATCTTTTCCGGGTTCGGGATCACCGGGTCGAAGGTGATCGCGTCCAGCCTGTGGTCGGCCTTCTGGCCGGCGGCGGCCCGGGCCGCCTCGGCCAGGCCGTTGCCGGCGATCAGGGCCTTGAGGTCGGCATATTTCGCGCCGATGCGCGAGGAGAGATCGACGATGCCGCCGTCGACGACGGCGCCGTAGAGATGCTTGCCGCCCGCGGCGTAACTGACCAGTTTCATGTTTTGTCCTGCCTCTCTGGTTATCGAGTGGTGTTGGTTGGGATTGCCCGGCCCGCGGGTCAGCTGCGCATCCAGGCGCCGCCCCACAGGTTCAGGGTATGCGGTTCGTGCGGCCACTGGCGGGGCGCCATGTCGCGCGGCAGCAGTTCGATTTCCGACGACCATTCCATCATGTTGCCGTCCGGGTCCGCCAGCATGAAGAACAGGTTGTGGCCCGGCCCGTGGCGCCCGGGCCCCCAGCCGAGGTTGACGCGCATGGAACCGAAGAAATCCGCCCAGTCGCGGATGTCGTTCCAGCACCTGGTCTCCATCGAGAAATGGTCGAAGCGCGGATCCTTGGTGCGGAAGGCGGCGAGCGAATGATGCTCCTCGTCGGAGCGCACGAAGGCGGCGGACAGCTCGCCCTTGTCGTTCTTGACCTCGTCGGAAAGCACGAAGCCGATCATCTGCCAGAAGGCGATGACCGCTTCGAGGTTGGGCGTGCCCTTGACCGAATGTTGCAGGCGGCCCGGCAGGCGGTCGCCGGCCTTGCCCTTTTCGGCGGGGGTGCCGAAGGTCAGAACGTGGCCGTCGGGATCGCTGACGGAAAAGGCGCCGTCGCTTTTGAAGAGGGGGCTCACGCCCGCCGCCGTGGCGATGCCCTGGCCCTCGACATGGGACCTGAGCGCGGCGAGGCGCGCCGCATCGTCGATGGCGAAGGCGGAGAAGGCGAGGCCGTTGCGCTTGCCCCGCCCGATCAGGAAGCGGCGCTCGGAGCCCTTGAGGTCCCACACGCCGTCGGTGACCTCGCTGGTCTCGAGTTCGAGCGCCCTCTGGTAGAAGTCGATGAGCACCGGCGGCTGGTCGGAGGTGATCTTGATGTGGTGCAGCCGCGCGGGCCACAGGGGGGATGGGGTGGTCATTGCCGCTCTTTCCTTCCGTCGTCCTCCCGGCCGGGGTTGGCCGGATACTCTCCGCCGCAAAATTCTGTCTCTTTGAACCCCGCCCTACAACCCGGTAGCCGGGCCGAGCCGCGGTTCGGGCCGTTTTGCCCGTGTCCTCGCCCGTGTCCTCGCCCGCGCGGCAGCCCGCCGCGGGCAGGGGATAAGGGGCCGATCTGGGGCTCACACCTCTTTATATATGCGTCACAGAACACCGTGACAAAAAATCCCATATTATGGGATTGAGCGCAATGTCTTTTCCGCCGATAATCCGCCCCTCGCAGACGACCGGGAGCCCCCCGTCCTGTCCAGTCTCGAACGCATGCTCAACGTTCTCGACGCCTTTTCCGAGGCCGAACCGGTATGGACCGTCGATGCGCTGGGCGAAAGCCTCGGCCTGACCCGCTCGACCGCCTACCGCTACGTCAAGGAATTGTGCGAGGCGGGGCTGCTCGCCCCCGTCGGCGGCGGCGGCTACAGCCTGGGGCCCCGCATCATCGAACTCGACCGCCAGATTCGCCATTCCGATCCCCTGCTGACCGTGGGGGCCGAAGTGCTGGCCGGCCTTCTGCCCCGGTGCGGCGAAGGCATTCTCTTTATATGTGGCCTGCGGGGCGATGCGGTGCTCTCGGTTTATCTCGCGGCAAACCCCAATAGCCTGGACATCAGCTATTCCCGCGGCCGGCCGATGCCGCTGTTCCGTGGCTCGGCTTCCGTCATCATCCTCGCCCATCTGCCCGAAGGCCGGTTGAGGCGGCTGTTCCGCGACCACCGCGACGCCATCGCCGCGGCGGGCCTCGGTGAAGACTGGGTGAGCTTTCGCTCCCGGCTGCGCGATATCCGCGCCCGGCCCTATCTGACCGGCCGCGCCCAACTCGACCGCGGCGTGTTCGCCATTTCGGCGCCGGTCTTCGACGGCGACGGCAATATCTTCGCCAGCCTGACGCTCGCCATGCCGGAACGGCGCGCGGACGAGGACGACGTAGCGACGCTGGCGGCGCTCGTCGTCGAAGGCGCCAGGGCGATCACCGCCGCCGTCGGCGCGCGCGTGACGGCGCGCAACGAAACTCGCTCCTGACTGTATCTTCACTGCGTCTTCGCATCCGTTCCGCGCGCGGATGCCGGCCTTCGGTCGCATCGACAGGCGCGATCTGACCGGGCGGACGCCGCCATCCGTCACATGGCGGAAAGGTCCGCCGGAGGTCCCCCGAACCCCGAAAA
>CAXRES010000015.1:0-7736 GCA_964229575.1 Alphaproteobacteria bacterium | reverse complement strand
GCCGACCAGATTCAGGGGTTTTTCGATATTCCCGTCGATAACGTCTATGCGTCGCCGGTGTTGCTGGCAGACCTGGTGGAAAAGCGTTACGACGATCTGCTGGTGGTGTCGCCCGATGTTGGCGGCGTGGTTCGCGCCCGGGCACTGGCTAAAAAGCTGGGCTGCGATCTCGCCATCATCGACAAGCGCCGCCCGAAGGCCGGCGTGTCGGAGGTCATGAACATCATCGGCGAAGTGGACGGCCGGCACTGCCTGCTGATCGACGACATCGTCGATTCGGCGGGCACCCTGTGCAATGCCGCGGCCGCGCTCAAGAACGCGGGCGCCAGGGAGGTTTCGGCCTATGTCACCCATGGCGTGCTGTCGGGCGATGCGGTCGGCCGGGTTTCGGCCTCGCCGCTCACCAAGCTGGTGGTCACCGATTCGATCCAGGCGACCGAGGCGGTCCGCCTGGCGTCCAAGATCGACCAGCTGACCATCGCCCCCCTGATGGCCGAGGCGGCGCGGCGCATCGCCGAGGAAGCCTCGGTTTCGAGCCTGTTCGACTGAGCCCCGCGCCCCGTTCCGGGGCGGTTTTTCCAGGCATTTCCGGGCCTTTTGCCGGGCCGCCCGATAGGGGCTACCCAAACGCCGCCTTTTGCCTTATATGGGGCCCCGCAAACGGGCCGGCACCCCTGGAGGCCGGCCATTTTCAAGGAGATACCCATGGCTGATGTGATTACGCTTTCCGCGCAGCCGCGGGACCGGGTTGGAAAGGGGGCCTCCCGGGCCGTTCGTCGCGCCGGAAAAGTGCCTGCCGTGATCTACGGCGGCAAGGAACCCCCGCTCCCCGTCTCGGTCGATCCGCTGGCGCTCAACCGCCAGCTGCACACCGGCAACTTCTTCACGACGATGATCGAACTCGACATCGCCGGCAAAGGCCACAAGGTGCTTGCCCGCGACGTGCAGTTTCATCCGGTCACCGACCGTCCCGAGCACGTTGACTTCCTGCGCGTCAGCGCCGATACGCTGATCACCGTCGACGTGCCGGTGGTCTTCGACAATGAAGCGGCGTGCCCCGGCATCAAGCGCGGCGGCGTGCTGAACGTCGTGCGCCACACGGTCGAGCTGGAGTGCCGCGCCGATTCGATCCCGCATTCGATCCACGCGGACCTCGCCGAACTCGACATCGGCGACAGCCTGCACATCAGCAGCATCCCGCTGCCCGCGGGCGTGACGCCGACGATCACCGACCGCGACTTCACCGTCGCCACGATCGCCGCGCCGACCGTGGTCCGCGACGAAGCGCTGGAAGCGGTGGCTGCCGCCCAGGCTGCCCAGGCCGCCGCCACGGAAGCCACTGCTGCTGCAGAAGGCGCTGCGGCCCCGGCGGAAGGCGCCGCTCCCGCCGCCGAGAAGCCCGAGAAGAAGTAGCCACCGGGCGGCGTGCCCGCCGCCCTGTTTCGGCCGGGCGGCCGGGCGCCCGCTCCCGCGAAGGAGGCAGCGTCCGTGCGTCTGCTCGTCGGTCTCGGCAATCCGGGCGCCAGGTACGCCCGCACCCGGCACAACATCGGATTCCTGGCGGTGGACGAAATCGTCCGCCGCCACGGATTCGGGCCGTGGCGGGCGCGCTTCCAGGGCCAGTGCGCCGAAGGCACGATCGACGGCGAGAAGGTTCTGGCGCTCAAGCCCGAGACCTACATGAACAATTCGGGCCGGGCGGTCGCAGAGGCGACGCGCTTTTTCAAGATCGAGCCCGCGCAGGTCATCGTCGTCCACGACGACATCGATCTTGCCGCCGGCAAGCTGCGCTACAAGCTGGGCGGCGGCCATGCCGGCCACAACGGCCTGCGCGACATCGACGCGCACATCGGCAACGGCTACGGGCGCGTGCGGCTTGGCGTCGGCCACCCGGGCGTGCCCGAGGACGTGCATGACCACGTACTCGACGAATTTTCCAGGGCGGACATGGCCTGGGTGAACCCGCTGATCGAGGCGGTCGCAGAAGCCTTCCCGCTGCTGATCACGGGCGATGGCCAGAAGTTCGCCACCCGCGTCGCCCTCATCCTCAACCCGCCGCCGCGCAAGGGCGCGGCAACTTCAGAAGATGCGGCTACGCCGCCGCGCAAGGGCGCGGCAACCTCAGAAGACGCGGCTACGCCGCCGCCAAAACCGCCGCGCCCCGCGGGCGGCCCCGATCAAAACTAGAGACACGGCTAAGGACAAGGCATGGGATTCAACTGCGGCATCGTCGGCTTGCCCAACGTCGGCAAGTCCACGCTGTTCAACGCGCTGACCGCCACCCAGGCGGCCGATGCGGCCAATTATCCGTTCTGCACCATCGAACCCAATTCGGGGCGCGTCGCGGTGCCCGACGAACGGCTCGATACGCTGGCCAGGCTCGCCAGGTCGGTGAAGGTGGTGCCGACGCAGCTGGAATTCGTCGACATCGCCGGTCTGGTGGCGGGCGCCTCCAGGGGCGAAGGTCTCGGCAACCAGTTCCTCGGCCACATCCGCGAAGTCGACGCCATCCTGCACGTGCTGCGCTGCTTCGAGAACGACGACATCACCCATGTCGCCGGCCGCGTCGATCCGATCGCCGATGCCGAGATCGTCGAGACCGAACTGATGCTCGCCGACCTCGAAAGCCTGGAGAAGCGCGTCGACGGACTGACCAAGCGGGCGCGCGGCAAGGACAAGGATGCCGAGGCCGACCTCAAGCTCGTCGAAAAGGTGATCCCGGCGCTCCGTGACGGCAAGCCGGCGCGCAGCCTCGTATCCGCGCTCGACGAAGAAGAGAAGATCCGCCTGAAGCGGCTTCAGCTTCTCACCGGCAAGCCGGTGCTCTATGTCTGCAACGTGGAAGAGGCGGCGGCGGCCACCGGCAACAAGTATACGGAAATGGTGGCGAAGAAGGCCGCCGCCGAAGGCGCCGGTTCGGTCGTCATTTCGGCCGCCATCGAGGCCGAGGTGGCGCAGCTCGTCGATCCGGAGGAGCGCAAGGCGTTCCTCGCCGATCTCGGCCTCAAGGAAGCCGGTCTCGCCCGGCTTATCCGCGAGGGCTACCGGCTTCTCGGCCTCATCACCTATTTCACCGCCGGGCCGAAGGAAGCGCGCGCCTGGACCATCGCCAAAGGCACCAGGGCGCCCCAGGCGGCGGGCGTCATCCATACCGACTTCGAACGCGGCTTCATCGCCGCGGAGACCATCGCCTATGCCGATTACGTCGCCTGCGGCGGCGAACAGGGCGCCAAGGCGTCCGGCAAGATGCGCACCGAAGGCAAGGACTACGTGGTGGCCGACGGCGACATCATGGAATTCCGCTTCAACGTCTGAGGCCACCGGCGGAATTGCCGACCACCGGGAAAATCACCATTTTCGGACGCCCCGAGGGGGGTTTGCAGAGGCCGGGGCCAGCCTTTACAATCCGCCGGCATCGCGGGGGAAGCCCCGATCCGAATTTCCATCCACCTGTAACCAAGAAATCAGGGAGAACCCAACATGGGACAAATGGTTAAGCTGAAATCCAAGGACGGCTTCGAGCTTGGCGCCTACCGGGCCGACCCGGCGGGCAAGCCCAAGGGCGGCGTCGTCATCATTCAGGAGATCTTCGGCGCCAACAAGCACATCAAGGAAGTCTGCGACGGCTACGCCAGGGACGGCTACATCGCCATCGCGCCGGCGCTGTTCGATCGCGTCGAACGCAACCTTGAACTCGGCTACGGCCCCGAAGACCAGGAAAAGGGCAAGGCCACCCGCGCCAAGCTGAACTGGGACGACAGCCTCGCCGATTCCCAGGCGGCGGCCGAAGCCATCCGCAAGGATGCCGGCAAGGTCGCCATCATCGGCTACTGCTTCGGCGGTTCGGTCGCCTGGATCGGCGCGACGCGCGGCAATTTCGACGCGGCCGTTTCCTACTACGGCGGCAACGCGGCGGACTTCGCCAACGAGAAGCCGAAGTGCCCGATCATCTGCCACATCGGCAAGGACGACAAAGGCATCGGCCCCGACAAGGTGGAGAAGATCAAGGCGGGCCAGCCGCAGGTTCCCGTATATCTCTATGACGGCGCCGGCCACGGCTTCAACTGCGACCACCGCGGTTCCTATCACGAGGCTTCGGCCAAGACGGCGCGGAGCCGCACCCTCGACTTCCTCAAGAGCCACATCGGCTGAGGCAAGATCGTCGACATGACGAAGGGCCGGCGCCTCCCTGTTTCGGGGCGCCGGCCCTTCTGCTTTGCCGCATTTATTTCCTGAGGACCCGGCCGGCGACGGCGTCGAGTTTCCCGAGAAGCTCGGGATCGCGCGCATGCGGCGCCGTGATCAGCGCGTGTTCGAGCGCCGCGTGGCAGCCCTCGGGGCAGGACCTGATCGCCGGGCTGATCACCGGCGCCACGCGGCCGATCAGGCCGCGCGCCTTTTCGGCATTGGCCGTCAGCACGGCGATGATGGCGTCCACGGTGACGTCGTCGTGTCCCGGATGCCAGCAGTCGTAGTCCGTCACCATGGCTACTGTTGCGTAACAGATCTCGGCCTCACGCGCGAGTTTCGCTTCCGGCATGTTGGTCATGCCGATCACGGCCGCCTCCAGCGTGCGGTAGAACTCCGATTCCGCAAGCGAGGAGAACTGCGGCCCTTCCATCGCGATATACGTGCCGCCGCGCACCACGGGGATGCCTTCGGCCCGCGCCGCGGCTTCCAGCGCGTTGCCCAGTCGCGCGCAAACCGGCTTGGCCATCGACACATGGGCGACCATGCCGGTGCCGAAGAAGGATTTCTCGCGCGCGATGGTGCGGTCGATGAACTGGTCGACGACGACGAAGGTGCCGGGCGCCAGGTCCTCGCGCAGTGAACCCACGGCGCTGACCGAGATGATTTCGCTGACGCCCGCGCGCTTGAGCGCGTCGATGTTGGCGCGGAAATTGATTTCGGACGGCGGGATGCGGTGCCCGCGACCGTGGCGCGGGCAGAAGACGACGGTACGCCCGGCCAGTTCGCCCATCAGGAATTCGTCCGACGGTTCGCCGAACGGGCTTTCGACACGCTGCCAGCGCGTGTCCTTGAGACCCGGTATGTCGTAGAGTCCCGATCCGCCGATGATGCCGAGCGCGCCCGCTGCCATAACGATTCCCCAGGTTTCCGCCGAACGTGTGTGGCTGATCATAAATGAAAAAGGCCGGGACGAGCCCGGCCTTTTTTTAAACGAAAGTCAGCCGGACCCTAGTGCAGGTCCTTCCAGATGCGGCGCTTGGCGGCGTAGAGCACGCCGGTCATCGCCAGCAGGAACAGGAGCACCTTGAAGCCGAGCCGCTTGCGCTCTTCCATCTCGGGCTCGGCCGCCCAGACGAGGAAGGTCGTGACGTCCCTGGCCATTTGCGCGACCGTGGCCTTGGTGCCGTCGGCGAAGGCGATTGAGCCTTCGGAGAGCGGCGGAACCATGGCGATCATGCCGCCGCCGAAGGCGCTGTTGTACTGCATGCCCTCAGGAACGGTCATGCCCGAAGGCGCCTGCTTGTAACTGGTCAGCAGGGCATAAAGGTAGTCTGGCCCGTGCGGGCGCGCCTTGGTGATGACGCTGAGATCGGGCGGCAGAGCGCCGTTGTTGGCCGCGCGCGCCGCTTCGTCGTTTGCGAACGGCGACTTGAAGCGGTCGTAGGGGCGGCCCTGACGCGTGAACATCTGGCCCTGGTCGTTGGGGCCGTCCTGCACCTCGATCGCAGCGGCAAGCGCCTTGATCTCGTTCTCGTTGTAACCGAGCGCCGAGAGGTTGCGGTAATAGACCTGGCGCAGGCCGTGGCAGGCGGCGCAGACTTCCTTGTAAACCTGAAAGCCGCGTTGCAGCGACGCGCGGTCATAGGTGCCGAACGGTCCGTTGAAGGACCAGTCCTGCTTGGCCGGCTTCGGCGCGTCCGAGGCGACGGCCGGGACCGCGAGAGCCACGGCAAGGGCAAGGGCGACGGTGACGGATTTGATCATGGTCATGGTCCTGTCCCCCGCGCCTACTTCAGCACCGGCTGGGAAATGCTTTCGGGAAGAGGTCTGGTCTTCTCGAATTTGCCGAGCAGCGGCACCAGCACGAGGATGTGGAAGAAATAATAGGCCGTGGCCAGCCTGCCGATGAGCAGCGCGGCACCTTCCGGCTTCTGGGCGCCGACCCAGCCGAGCACGATGCAATCGGCGAGGAAGATCCAGAACACCTGCTTGTAGATCGGCCGGAAACGGGCCGAGCGCACCTTGGAACAGTCGAGCCAGGGCAACGCGAACAGGACGAAGATGGCGGCGAACATCAGCACCACGCCGCCGAGCTTGTCCGGCACCGAACGCAGGATGGCGTAGAACGGCAGCAGGTACCATTCCGGCACGATTTCCGCCGGCGTCTGCAGGGGGTTGGCGGGCACGTAGTTTTCCGCCTCGCCCAGAATGTTCGGCGCATAAAAGACGATCGCCATGTAGACGATGAGGAACACGCCGAGACCGAACGCATCCTTGATCGTGTAGTACGGATGGAACGGGATGGTGTCCTTGTCGCTTTTCGGATCGATGCCGAGCGGGTTGTTCGACTTCGACGTATGCAGCGCCACAAGATGCAGCACGACCACGCCGACGATGACGAAAGGCAGCAGGTAGTGCAGCGAGAAGAAGCGCTGCAGCGTCGGGTTGTCGACCGCGAAGCCGCCCCACAGCCAGGTGACGATGGGCTCGCCCACGCCGGGAACGGCGGAGAACAGGTTGGTGATCACGGTGGCGCCCCAGAAGCTCATCTGGCCCCAGGGAAGCACGTAGCCCATGAAGGCGGTGGCCATCATCAGCAGAAGAATGACGAGGCCGAGCCACCACAGCAGTTCGCGCGGCGGCTTGTACGACCCGTAGTAGAGCCCGCGGAAGATATGGATGTAGACGACCAGAAAGAACATCGACGCGCCGTTCATGTGAACGTAGCGGATGAGCCAGCCGTAGTTGACGTCGCGCATGATGCGTTCGACCGAATCGAAGGCATGGTCGACATGCGGCGTGTAGTTCATCGCCAGGAAGACGCCGGTGGCGATCATGATCACCAGCACGATGCCGGCGAGCGACCCGAAGTTCCACCAGTAGTTCAGGTTCTTCGGCGTGGGGTACTCATGCAGCTCGTGCTGCATGAAGGTGAAGACGGGAAGCCGCTCGTCGATCCAACGGACGATGGGGCCCTGGCTCTGGCTGGACGCGCTCATGATCTGACCTCTTCTTAGCCGATGCGCAGGGTGGTGTCGTTGAGGAAGGCATAGGCCGGAACCGGCAGGTTCTTCGGCGCGGGCCCCTTGCGGATGCGCCCCGAGGCGTCGTAGTGCGAGCCGTGGCACGGGCAGAACCAGCCGCCGTATTCACCACGGGGCTGGCCGACCTTCTGGCCGAGCGGCACGCAGCCGAGATGCGTGCAGACGCCTTCCATGACCAGCCATTCGGCCTTCTTCACCCGGTTCTTGTCGAGCTGCGGATCCTTGAGATCCGCCTTGTCGTCGGCCTGGGCCTTGGCGATCTGCTCGGGCGTGCGATGATCGATGAACACCGGCTTGCCGCGCCACTTGACGGTGACGCGCTGGCCGAGCGCGATGGGCTTGAGGTCGACCTCGACGGTGGACAGCGCGAGCACGTCCTTCGCCGGGTTCATGCTGTCGATCAGCGGCCAGAGAGCGAGGCCTGCGCCGGCGGCGCCGAAGGCGGCGCCCGCCACGGCGAGGACATCGCGGCGCGTGCCGCCGGCTCCGCCGCCGGGGCCG
>CAXRES010000014.1:0-21572 GCA_964229575.1 Alphaproteobacteria bacterium | reverse complement strand
CGCGGCCTGAGATCGGACAACTGGGAAGCCCTGTCGTGGCCGGCGCGCATCGCGGACTACTTCTGGCATCTCACGCTGCCTCTCACCGCCATCGTCATCGGCGGCTTCGCCACGCTGACCATGCTGACCAAGAACATGTTCATCGAGGAGATCCGCAAGCAGTACGTGATCACGGCCCGCGCCAAGGGCCTGGCGGAGAACCGCGTGCTCTACGGGCATGTCTTTCGCAACGCCATGCTGATCCCCATCGCCGGCGCGCCGGAATTGCTGATCGAAATCCTGTTCACCGGCGCGCTGCTGACCGAGATCATCTTCTCTCTCGATGGCCTCGGGCTGCTCTCCTATGAATCGGTGATCAACCGCGACTACCCCGTGGTCTTCGCCACGCTGTTCGTGTTCAGCCTGCTCGGGCTCGTCTTCAACCTGATTCGCGACGTCGCCTACGTGCTGATCGACCCGCGCATCACTTTCGAGCGCGCGCCATGAACGCGACCGAGCGCACGCCATGAGCGCGGCGGCCGAATCCCCGCGCGAGGAGCGTTTCCTCGGCATGAAGGTCTCGCCCCTCGCCCGGCGGCGGCTGCACAACTTCCGCGCCAACCGGCGCGGCTTCGTCTCGCTCTGGCTGTTCCTGATCCTGTTCGTCGCCAGCCTTTTCGCCGAGTTCATCGCCAACGACAAGCCGATCCTCGTCAATTACGACGGCGGCTACTACATGCCGATCTTCAAGATGTACCCGGAGACGGCGTTCGGTGGCGAATTCCCGACGGAAGCCGACTACAACGACCCGGTCCTGGTCAAGCTGATCGAGGCCAGGGGCTGGATGATCCGCCCGCCCATCCCCTGGCATCACACCAGCGTCAACTACCAGCTCGGCACGCCGGCACCGGCCGCCCCCGGCAAGGTCAACTGGCTCGGCACCGACGACCAGGCGCGCGACCTTCTCGCGCGGCTCATCTACGGTTTCCGAATTTCCGTGCTGTTCGGCCTGCTGCTGACCGTCGCCTCCACCGTCATCGGCGTGGCGGCGGGCGCCGTGCAGGGCTATTTCGGCGGCTGGGTCGATCTCGGCTTCCAGAGATTCATGGAGATATGGTCGGGGATACCCAGGCTCTATGTCCTCATCATCCTCGCTTCCTTCGTCGAGCCCAGTTTCTGGTGGCTGCTCGGCATATTGCTGCTGTTCCACTGGATGTCGCTCGTTTCCGTCGTGCGCGCCGAATTCCTGCGCGGCCGCCAGCAGGATTACGTGCGTGCCGCGCGCGCGCTCGGCGTTTCCGACATCGTCATCATGTTCCGTCACGTTCTGCCCAACGCCATGGTGGCGGCGCTGACGCTGCTGCCTTTCGTGCTCAATTCGTCGATCACGGCGCTCACCTCGCTCGATTTCCTCGGCCTCGGCCTGCCGCCCGGCTCCGCCTCGCTCGGCGAGGTGCTGGCCCAGGGCAAGGCCAACCTGCAGGCGCCGTGGATCGGGCTGACTTCCTTCTTCGTTCTGGCCGCGCTCCTGAGCCTGCTGATCTTCGTCGGCGAAGCGGTGCGTGACGCCTTCGATCCGCGCAAGACGATGGGCTGAGCCATGAACGGACCGAAACCCTTCGTCGAAGTCAACGACCTGGCGGTGAGCTTCCGCGCCGCCGGGCGCACGACCGAAGCGGTCAGGGGCGTGAGCTTCGCCATCGCCAAGGGCGAGACCGTGGCGCTGGTCGGCGAATCGGGGTCGGGCAAGTCGGTGACGGCGCTCAGCATCCTTCAGCTTCTGCCCTACCCCGCGGCGAGCCATCCCGGGGGCTCGATCCTCGTCGACGGCACGGAAATGGTGGGAGCGAAGCCTGCGACGCTTACCGCGATTCGCGGCAACCGCGTCGCCATGGTGTTCCAGGAACCGATGACCTCGCTCAACCCTCTGCACACCATCGAGCGGCAGATTTCCGAAACCCTGATCCTGCACAAGGGGCTGGTGCGTGAAGCGGCGCGCGAGCGCGCGCTCGAACTCCTGCGCCTTGTCGGCTTGCGCGAGGCGGAAAAGCGCCTCACGGCTTATCCGCACGAGCTGTCGGGCGGCCAGCGCCAGCGCGTGATGATCGCGATGGCCCTTGCCAACGAGCCGGACCTGCTGATCGCCGACGAACCGACAACCGCGCTCGACGTCACCGTTCAGGCGCAGATCCTCGCGCTCCTGCAGGACCTGCAGAAGAAGATGGGCATGGCGCTGCTGCTGATCACCCACGATCTCGGCATCGTCCGCCACATGGCCGACCGCATCTGCGTGATGACGGAAGGCAGGATCGTCGAGCAGGGCAAGGCTGGCGACATATTCGGCAACCCGCAGCATCCCTATACGCGGAAACTGCTGGCGGCCGAACCGAGGAGCCAGCCCGGGCGCGACGCGCGCGACGCGCCGACGGTCATGGAGGCGAAGGACCTTCGCGTCTGGTTCCCGATCCGGCGCGGGGTGTTTCGCCGCACGGTCGACCATGTCAAGGCGGTGGACGGCATCGATCTCGTCCTGCGCGAGGGCCGCACGCTGGGCGTCGTCGGCGAATCGGGGTCGGGCAAGACGACGCTGGGCGTGGCGCTGCTCCGCCTCGAACGGTCGCGCGGCTCCATTACGTTCGAAGGCAAGGAACTGCAAGGCCTGTCGGAAAGCGGCATCCGGCCGCTCAGGCGCGAGATGCAGATCGTCTTCCAGGATCCCTATTCCTCGCTCAGCCCGCGCATGACCATCGGCCGCATCGTCGGCGAAGGACTTTCCGTACACGGCATCGGCGGCAGCGACGGGGAGCGCGAGGAGATCATCGAGGCGGCGCTGGAGGAAGTCGGCATCGACCCGAAGGCCATTCACCGTTTTCCCCACGAGTTTTCCGGCGGCCAGCGCCAGCGCATATCCATTGCCCGGGCCCTGGTGCTGAAACCGCGCCTCATCGTGCTGGACGAGCCGACCTCGGCGCTCGACATGTCGGTGCAGGCGCAGATCGTCGACCTGCTGCGCGACCTGCAGGACCATCACAGGCTCGCCTACATGTTCATCAGCCACGACCTGAAAGTCGTGCGCGCGCTCGCCGACGAGGTGCTGGTCATGCAGCACGGCAAGGCGGTGGAGCACGGGCTCGCCGCCGACATCTTCGACAACCCGCGGGCCCCCTACACGCGCGCCCTGATGGCCGCCGCCTTCGATCTCAAGGTCGCCGAAAGCGACGCTATCGAGCAGTAGCGCCATGGCCATCCTTTTCCTGTCCGATGCCGACAAGACGGGCGAATGGGCGGCGGCCTTGGCCGCCGAATTGCCGGACGAAGAAGTGCTGATCGGCGCCGAAGCAGGCCTTGCGCGGGCCGCCGACATCGACTTCGCCGTGGTCTGGTACCCGCCCCCCGGCCTTTGCGCGCAGCTGCCCGGCCTGCGCGCCATATTTTCCCTCGGCGCCGGGGTCGATCATGCCCTGCTCGATCCCGACCTGCCCGATCGCGTGCCGCTGGTGCGCCTGGTAGATCCCGCCCTGACCGAACAGATGGCCGAATGGGTGGCCATGAACGTTCTGCGTCATCACCGGCTGATGCCTGTTTACGCCGCGCAACAGGATGAGAGCCGCTGGAAGCGCCACGACGTCCCGCGCGCAGGCGCGCGCCGCGTCGGCATCATGGGACTGGGCGAATTGGGCCGCGCCGCGGCGAAGGCGATTCATCCCTTCGGCTTTCCACTCGCCGCCTGGGTGACGTCCCCGCGACCCTGGGAGCAAGGCGAGATTCATGCCGGCCCTGAAGGGCTCGCGGCCTTCCTCGCCCGCTCCGACATCATCGTCTGCCTCTTGCCGCTGACCGATGCCACGCGCGGTATCCTCGATGCCCGGGCATTCGCGCTGATGCCGCGGGGTGCGGCCGTCATCAACGGCGCGCGCGGCGGTCACGTCGTCGTCGCCGACCTGATCGCCGCGCTTGATTCGGGGCGGATTTCGGCCGCCACCCTCGATGTGTTCGAGCGCGAACCGCTGCCCGCCGATGATCCGCTGTGGCGCCACCCGCGGATCACGATCCCGCCCCATGTCGCGGCGGTGACGCTGGCCGAAACTGCCGCCCGTGAAATCGCCGCCAATATCCGCCGCTGTCACCGGGGCCTGCCGATGGCCGGCGTGATCGACCGCGGCCGGCAGTACTGACGGCGCGCTGCCGCGCTTTCGTCGCCCCCCTCTTGCGCGAATTCGGACGCCATGCATTGATTTAGGCCCCCGTTTGAGGAGGTTTTCCCTTGATAAACATCGTCCTGCGTGGCTGCTCCGCCGCCCTGGCAGCTCTTTCTCTTTGCCTGTCCCAACCCGCGCGCGCGCAGGAACCGGCCGGCGCACCGCTTCAATGGATCGACGTTCATGTGCATCCCGTCGGCGGGATCGGGCAGGATGCCGACTACCGCAGCGCCGTGGACGATCTGCTTTCCACCATGAAGGCCAACAACATGGCCCGCGCCATCGTCATGCCCACGCCCCAGGGCGATGCCGGCAGCCGCGGCTCGTGGGACATCGAGGATTTCATGGATCTGGCGCGCAAGCACCCCGACCGGCTCGCCTACATGGGCGGCGGCGGGACGCTCAACAAGATGATCCACATGGACTCGCCCGACGGCAGGGTGAGCGACGACCTCAGGGCACGGTTCAAGAAGCGGGCCGAGGAAATTCTCGCCAAGGGCGCCATCGGCTTCGGCGAAATGTCGATCCTGCACATTTCGCTTCTGCCGGGCCACACGTTCGAATCGGTCGCCGGCGATCACCCGCTCTGGCTGCTGCTGGCCGACATCGCTGCCGAGCGGAACGTGCCCATCGACGTGCACTTCGACCCCGTGGCGAAAGACCTGAAGACGGCCGAATGGCTGTCCCAGCCGCCCAACCCGCCGGTGTTCAAAAGAAACCTCGACGGCTTCGAACGCCTGCTCGCGCACAATCGCAAGGCCGTCATCGTCTGGGCCCATGCCGGATCGGACAATCTCGGCCAGTGGACCGCCGGCCTCACCCGCGCCATGCTGCGCAAGCATCCGAATCTTTACATGTCGCTCCGGCTCAACGTCGGCCGGGGCGGACACGCGGCAAACAATCCGCTCGCGGCGGAAGGGCTGAAGCCGCACTGGATGGAAGTATTCAAGGAATTCCCCGATCGCTTCGTCATCGGCGGCGACCAGTTCTTCGTTCCCCAGAGCAACCGGGGCTTCGTCAACAAGTTCGCCCAGGCGGCGGCGGCCATCCGCAAGCGCACGAACGTTTTTCTGTCCCGCCTGCCGCCGGAGATCGCGCGCAAGATCGCCTACGAAAACGCCATCCGAATCTACAAGCTGAAGCCCTGAAACCTCAGCGGGCCGAGCTGCCGGCGGCCACCATGCGGTCGGCCAGTTCGCGCAGGTAGACCGCGCCCGGCACCGTGCGGCCGACGACGATGGAGCGCTTGTCGCGCAGATCGGCCATGCGGCGCACGAGTCCGAGCGTTTCGAGACGGTCGAGCGCCCGGCTGATCGCCGGCTTGCCGATGGCGAGGTCGGCGGAAAGCGCCCGCACCGTGAGCGGCGTCGCCGACAGATACACCGAAAGGATCACCGCCATCTGGCGCTGCGTCAGGTCGCGCGGATCGTGGCGCACCGATTCGATCACCGTGCCGCGCAGCACGTCGAGCGCCTGGTCCACCGTCAGAGAAACCGCCACGCTTTCCCCCAGAATCGTTTCGGCTGCGAACCAAGTTAGACCCTGGGCCGGCCACGATCAAGCGCGGGCGCGCTCAACGCCGGGCGTAATGCCGTTCGATCAGGCGGAAGAAGGCGCGCATGCCCTGGGCCTCGCCGCCTTCGGGGCGGCCCGGGCGGTTGCTGTCGTTCCACGCCATGAAATCGAGGTGGATCCACGGCGTTCCCGGCGTGACGAATTCCTGGAGGAACAGGGCCGCCGTGATGGCGCCGCCGTAGGAGCCGGAAGACACGTTGTTGATGTCGGCGACCTTGCTGTTGAGCTTCTCGCGATAAGGCCGCCAGAGCGGCAGGCGCCACAACGGATCGGCGGCGTCGATGCCGCATTCAAGTGCCTGCGCGGCCAGTTTGTCGTCGTTGCAGAAGAGCGCGGGCAGGCCGGTGCCGAGCGCCACGCGCGCCGCACCCGTCAACGTGGCGAAGTCGAACAGCAGGTCGCAGCCTTCCCGGCAGGCCTCGGCAAGCGCGTCCGACAGGACGATGCGGCCTTCGGCGTCGGTATTGCCGACCTCGACCGTGATGCCCTTGCGCGTCGCCAGGACGTCGCGCGGATGATAGGCGTTGCCGGCGACGGAATTTTCCACCGCCGGGATCAGCACGCGCAGGCGCACGCGCAAGTTCGCCGCCATGATCATGCGGGCAAGGCCCAAGGCCTGCGCCGCGCCGCCCATGTCCTTTTTCATCAACTGCATGTTGCCCGACGACTTGAGGTCGAGCCCGCCGGTATCGAAGCACACGCCCTTGCCACAGATGGTGACGCGCTTGAGCTTGTCCGCAGCCCGCCCCCTGCCCTTGGGCTGCCAGGTCATGTCGATCAGCAGCGGCGCCTTGGCGGCGGCGCGGCCGACCGCATGGATCGCCGGATAGTTCTTCTTCAGAAGCTGGGCGCCCTCGATCACCGAAATGCGCGCGCCGAATTCGCGGGCGAGTTTCCGCGCCGCCCGGGCCAGTTCGGGCGGACCCATGTCCTGGGCCGGGGTGTTGACGAGATCGCGCACCAGATAGGTGGCGAGAGCGGCACTTTCCACCTTCTCGCGCTCGGCGTGCGCCGGCCAGACGAGACGCGCGGGCGCGCGGCCCGGCTTGCGGTAGCGCTCGAACCGGTAGGAGCCGAGCGCCCAGCCGAGCGCCGCATCCCCGGCAAGCTCCTTGTCCGGGGTTCCGGCGATGGCATAGACGCCTTCCGGCAGCGCCGCCGGGCAGGCGGCAAAGGCCCAGACCGCGCCGTCATCGACCGGCGCATCGCCCTCGCCGCCGGCCGGCACGCCGAGATAGACGCGTTCCAGCGAGCCGTCGGGCGCCGCCAGCAGGCTCAACTGCCCGGGTCGGCCTTCGAAGCCGGTGGCGCGCAACCAGGCGCGCGCGCGCGCGGGCTCGCCCGCCAGCCATTTGCCGAAACCGGCGCGGCGGGCGATGTGACTGGGTACGGCCGCCTTGTTTCCCGGGGCGATCAGTGTGGCGATCTTCATGGCGCTGGCTCCATCGGCTTGGGGTCACAGGATGGCGCGAAGCGGCGCGCAAGAAAAGGGTCAAGGTCGCGGAAATCCGCGCTTTTCAGAGCCCGCGCTTGCGTGCGCCCGAAGCCTCGCGTATCAAAATGGCATATCGCCGGGAGATTTCTCATGGCCGACAAGCCGGTCACCATCGTCATCGCCAACCGGGCCTATTCTTCGTGGTCGCTGCGCGGCTGGCTCGCCGTCCGGCTGGCGGGCGTGGCTTACGAGGAAATCGTCATCCCGCTCCGCGAAGCCAATACCCGCGCCGAGATCCTCAAGCATTCGCCCTCGGCCAAGCTGCCGGCGCTGGTCGACGGCGACGTGACCGTATGGGAGTCGCTCGCCATCGTCGAGTATCTCGCGGAAAAGCATCCGCACGCGCCTCTGTGGCCGAAGGACCGCATCGCGCGCGCGCATGCACGTTCGATCGCATCGGAGATGCACGGCGGCTTCATTCCCATGCGCCGCGGCCTGCCGATGAACATCCGGCGCAAGCTGCCGCAGCCGGAGCTCGATGATGCGGCGCAGGCCGACATCAACCGCATCCAGTCGATCTGGCGCGACTGTCACCGGCAATTCAACGGCGCGATGGGAACGGGGCCGTTCCTGTTCGGCGGCTTTTCGGCGGCCGACGCCATGTTCGCCCCGGTGGCCACGCGCTTCGACACCTATGGCGTGCCGCTCGGCGAGCACGCGGCGGCCTATGTCGCCGCGGTCCTCGCGCAGCCGTTCATGGTTGAATGGTACGCGGCGGCCGGGCGCGAGCCCTGGATAATCCCCGAGTTCGAACCCGACGCCAAGTAGCGCGGACCCGCAACGGCGCACCCCGGCTACTTGCCGTTGCCCGTGCCCGCCTTCAGCATGCCTTTTTCGCGGTAGTAGCGCTCGGCCCCCGGATGAAGCGGCAGGGCCAGCCCGTCGAGCGCGTTTTCCTGCCGGATCTGGCGCGCCGCCGGGACGCCAGCATCCAGAATCCGTCGCGTCGAGGGATGCCACAGCGCACGCGTGATGCCGTAGACCGTGTTGGCATCCACCTTTTCGGAAACCACCCACAGCGCGCCGACGGCGATGGTTTCCGTGGCGCCCACCCCGCGATAGGTTTCGGCCGGGATCGTGGCGGCACTGAGAAAGCGTTCCTTCGCGCGGATCGTTTCGGAGTCCGCGCCGGAAACCGGGATCAGCCGGATGCGTGACTCGCGCGCGAGCCGCGTCAATGCCTCTACCGGATAGCCGCCGACGAAGAAGAACGCATCGATATTGCGCAGGCGGATGCGATCGGCGGCGGGCCCGACCTGTGAATTGACCTGGCGCAGCGACTTCGGATCGATGCCGTATCCCGCGAGCACGGCAAGCGCCACGTCGCGGGTACCCGAACCGACGAGATCGAGCGACACGCTCCGGCCGACCAGGTCGCGCACCGAACGGATGGGCGATTCGCGGCGCACGACGATATGCAGCGCTTCCGGATAGAGATTGGCGATGGCCCGCAGGCCGGGGATGCGATTGGCGCCGCTGAATTCCCCCGAACCGCTGTAGGCGTCGTGGGCGACGTCGGCCTGGACCAGCGCAGATTCGAGAGTGCCTGAGCCTATCGCCTTGACATTGGCCACCGAGCCGAGCGTCGCCTGGGTCACGGCGATCAGGCCGCGCACCCCGCAGGAGCCGCCCGATTCGCACGAACGCGCCCCCGGCGGACTCGAAATCGCGCTCGCCAGCGTGCTGGCGACGGGAAAATAGACGCCGGAGATCGACCCGGTGCCGATGCGCAGAAACCGGATGTCCTGGGGACGGTCCTGGGCGACGGCCGCACCGGCGAAAAACGCCACGGTGGAAAACGCCACGGCGGAAAACATCAGGACGAAAAGTGAAAGGACGCAGCCCATCGCCGCGGCGGCTGCCGCGCGCAGCGCCCGCGAAGGCGCTCTGAGGCTGAGAGTCATGGCGTGCATGGTCCTTGTCACCGGTCGCTTGCCGACCGCACCTAACCCCTAGCGCATCGGGCCGCGAAGGTCAAAGCGAAGCGAACCAGGCCGGCCAGAAATTGCGCGTTACAGGCGGCCGGGACGGGCGGCCTTGCCCGGCTCGGCGGGCCGCGGCGTCAGCACGGTATCGTGGGCTTCCACATCCTGAGGCGCCGGAAAGTCGCGCGTGTAGTGAAGGCCGCGGCTTTCATGGCGGGAGAGCGCCGAACGCACGATCAATTCACCGACGCAGGCCATGTTGCGCAGCTCCAGCAGCGGTCGGCTGACGCGGAAATTGGAATAGTATTCCTGGATTTCCGAGGCGAGCAGGTCGAGCCTGTGGAGCGCCCGCTCAAGCCGCTTGGTCGTGCGCACGATGCCGACATAGTCCCACATGAAGCGGCGCAGTTCGTCCCAGTTGTGGCTGAGCACCACCTCTTCGTCCGAATCGCGCACCCAGCTTTCGTCCCAGGCCGGGATATCCCCAGGTTCGTGCCATTCGGGGAGGCGGTGGCCGATCTCGCGCCCCGCCTCGCGCCCGAAGACGAGACATTCTAGCAGCGAATTGGAGGCGAGCCGGTTGGCACCGTGCAGGCCGGTGAACGCGCATTCGCCCACCGCATAGAGCCCGTCGACATCGCTGCGCCCGTGAATATCGGTCATCACGCCGCCGCAGGTGTAGTGCGCCGCGGGCACGACCGGCACGGGATCGCGCGCAAGGTCGAAGCCGAAGCGCAGGCATTCGGCGTGCAGCGTCGGAAAGTGCTCACGCACGAAGGCTTCGCCCTTCCAGGCGATGTCGAGCAGGACATGGGGAATGCCGAGGCGCTTCATCTCATGGTCGATGGCACGCGCCACGACGTCGCGGGGCGCAAGCTCGGCGCGCGGATGAAAGCGATCCATGAAGCGCGATCCGTCGGGCAAAAGCAGGCGTCCGCCCTCGCCGCGCACCGCCTCGCTGATCAGCGGCGTCTGGCCGAAGGCCGCGGCGAGACAGGTCGGATGGAACTGTGTGAATTCCATGTCGGCGACGCGGCAGCCCGCGCGCCAGGCCATGGCGATGCCGTCGCCGGTGGCGCCCGGCGGATTCGATGTGTGCAGATAGACGCGGCTTGCCCCCCCGGTGGCGAGCACCACGGCGCGCGCGCGGAACAGGCGCACCCGCCCGCTCGTGCAATCGAGCGCGTAAACCCCCTGGCAGGTCGGCCGGCCCGTGGCGGGATCGGGGCGTACGATCAGGTCGATGGCGACGTGATCGGGGAACAGGTCGGTGACGCGTCGCGCGCGCACCGCGCGCTCAAGGCAGGCCTGCACCGCCTTGCCGGTGGCGTCCCGGGCATGAACGACGCGCCGCGCGCTGTGGCCGCCTTCACGGTTGAGGTGCGGCCGGCCGCGGCGCGGGCCCTCGCTTTCGCGGGTGAGATCGATGCCGAAGCCTTCCAGCCAGCCGATGATGCCGGGCGCGCGCTCGACGACGAAGCGCACCACTTCGCGGTTGTTGAGACCGGCCCCGGCGATGACCGTGTCCTCGATGTGGGATTCGAAACTGTCGTCAGGATCCATCACGGCGGCGATGCCGCCCTGGGCCCAGTTGGTCGCCCCCTGGTCGAGGCCGCCCTTGGCCAGCACCCCGATGCGCGCCGCCTCGGGCAATTCGAGGGCGACCGCCAGACCGCCGCCGCCGCCGCCGATGATCAGGACGTCATGAAAGGTGCTGTCTTCGCTGCCGGCCAAGGCGCTGTCGATTCCCGTGCGGAAGGCCCGGCGACCACATGGTTCGGGCACGGCCCCTTTCTAGCACGCCTGCGCGGACGACGCAGGGGGTCTGGGTTCTGGACCCATAAGTCCGCAACCGCAGGCGGGATGAGGCGATCATGACGGCAGCGAGGCGGTTCCGCGCCGAACTTGTCGAAGCGGGTCGCAATCCGCCTGAAGTGCTTGAGCTTTTTGAAGAAGCGCTCGATCGGGTTTCGCCGGCGGCGGAGATCGTGGTCCACGGATCGCTGGACCTTCCTGTCGCGCGGGCCTGTCGCGCGGGCCTGTCGCGCCGGGAAGCCATCGCCGGGGCGTGGCCGATCCTGCCGAAACCCGGCCTTGCGGGACTTGGCCCGCCGCGCCCTTTGTGGCAAACCCTGTCTGCGGGCGGCCCGTTTCACTCTCAGCGCCACCCGAGCCATGAAGGAGTTCCCGCCGATGGCCGATCCGGCCGCCCCCGACGCTGCAGCCCCCGCCCGCGACTTCGTCCGCGAGGCGATCCGCGAGGACCTTTCGGCAGGCAAGATCAAGGGTGTGGTCACCCGCTTTCCGCCCGAGCCCAACGGGTATCTCCATATCGGCCATGCCAAGTCTATCTGCCTCAATTTCGGCCTGGCGCGCGAATTCGGCGGGCGCTGCCACCTGCGCTTCGACGACACAAACCCGGCCAGGGAAGAGCAGGAATACATCGATTCCATCCAGGCGGACGTGCGCTGGCTCGGCTTCGACTGGGGCGATCACCTCTACTACGCCTCCGACTACTTCGACCGGCTCTACGCCTGGGCCGAACACCTGATCGAAAGCGGCGACGCCTATGTCGACGACCAGACGGCCGACCAGATTCGCGAGAATCGCGGTACGCTGACCGAAGCGGGCCGGCCGAGCCCGTTCCGCGACCGCCGCCCCGCCGAGAATCTCGACCTGTTCCGGCGCATGAAGGCGGGCGAATTCGCCGACGGCGCGCGCGTGCTGCGCGCGCGCATCGACATGGCATCGGGCAACATCAACCTGCGCGACCCCGTGCTGTATCGCATCCTGCGCGCGCCCCATCCGCGCACGGGCGATAAGTGGTGCATCTATCCGACCTACGACTTCGCCCACGGCCAGTCCGACGCCATCGAAGGCATCAGTCATTCGATCTGCACGCTGGAATTCGAAGACCACCGGCCGCTCTACGAATGGTTCCTCGCCCATCTGCCGGTGCCGGCGAAGCCGCGCCAGATCGAATTCGCCCGCCTCAACCTGACCCATACGGTGTTGTCCAAACGCCGGCTGATCCAGCTGGTCAGGGAAAACCGCGTGGCGGGCTGGGACGATCCGCGCATGCCGACCATTTCCGGCCTCAAGCGGCGCGGTTATCCGCCCGAAGCGATCCGCGATTTCGCGGCGCGCATCGGCGTCGCCAAGGCAAATTCCACGGTGGAGATCCAGTTCCTGGAATTCTGCGTGCGCGAGCATCTCAACAAGACGGCGCTTCGGCGCATGGCCGTTCTCGATCCCGTCAAGGTGGTGATCGAGAACTATCCCGAAGGCCAGGTCGAAGAACTCGACGCGGTCAACAATCCCGAGGACGCGAACGCCGGCACGCGCCCTGTTCCCTTCGGGCGTGAAATCTGGATCGAGCGCGAAGACTTCATGGAAAACCCGCCATCCAAGTTCTTCCGGCTGGCGCCGGGGCGCGAGGTGCGGCTGCGCTACGCCTATTTCGTCAAGTGCAAGGACGTGGTGAAGAATGCCGATGGGACGGTGCGCGAAATCATCTGCACCTACGATCCGGCGACGCGCGGCGGCGATGCGCCCGACGGGCGCAAGGTCAAGGCCACGCTGCATTGGGTCTCGGCCGCTCATGGCGTTCCCGCCGAAGTGCGCCTCTACGATCACCTGTTCAAAAGCGCCGACGCGGGCGCGGGCGACGACTGGCTCGCCGATCTCAACCCCGAATCGCTCAAGGTGCTGAAGGGCGCGATGGTCGAACCGGCGCTGGCCGCCGCCAAGGCCGGCGAACGCGTGCAATTCGAACGGCTGGGATACTTCTGCGCCGATCAGGATTCCAGGCCCGGCCTTGCCGTCTACAACCGCACGGTGGGCCTGCGCGACGCCTGGGCCAAGATTCAGGCCAAGGGCGGCTGAACCTCAATCCAGCCCGAAGTTGGTCGCGTAGAGCGACTCGAGAGTTTCGAGCGCCGATCGGGGAAGCGGTCCCGTCCGTTCCGCCGCCGGCGCGGCATCGACGTGGCCGGGCGCGCCGATCCCCACAAGAACCGTCGAAACGCCCTCGCAGCCCAGCGCGAACCGGATGCCCGCAGCCGGCCCAACGCCTCTTCCGACTTGCCGTCGCCGTAGTCGGCCGCGGTGTCGCACCAGTTGATGCCGCCGTCGAGCGCCCGCCGCACGGCGAGCCTGCGATCGGCGTCGGAGCCGGAAATCAGCAGGCCGCCCGTCTTGCCGCAGCCGAAACCGATGGCGGATATGCTGAGGCCGGTCTTGCCGAACGGGCGATAATGCATGCTCGCGCCTATGCGTCGGTGCCTTCGCCCAGCTCGCGGGCGAAGCGGTCGAAGGAGGATTGCAGGGTCGAGCCGGTGGCGCGGAACTTGCGCGCGCGCTCTTCCTCGCCGGGATAGTCCCAGGAAAGGCCGCTGCCGGCGACCAGCAGATGCTCACGACAGGCCTCTTCGAGCTGGATACCCATCATCACCGCCTGCTCGACCGAGGTGCCGCAGAACACCACGCCGTGGTTGCGCAGGAACACGGCGAAGTTGTCGCCGAGACACCTGCCCACGGCATCGCCCGTTTCCACGTCGCGCACGAGTTCGGAGGTGAGCGCGAAGCGCGGCGGCGGCGCCGGAAACCAGTTACCGGTGTTGGAAACCGGGCGCAAGGGCTCGGTCACGGCGGAAAACACCCGGCCATAAAAGGGATGCGAATGGACGACGACGGAAATGTCGGGGCGGTGCTTGAGCACGCCCGCATGGATCGGCCATTCGCTCGGCGCCTTGCCCGAGCCGAAAAGATGATGGCCGGCGAAATCGACCAGGGCAAAATCGCGCCAGTCGCGCGCTTCGCCAAAGGAAATGCCCCAGCGCTTGACCCACAGGCCCCGGCCCTGCGGATCGCGCAGCGCGGCATGGCCGAGCGTGCGGCAGGCGTGGCCTTCCCTTTCGAGGATGCGGCAGCCGAGCGCGAGACGATCTAACCTCGCACGAAGTTCGGCGCCCGGCGCTTCGGCCTCCCGTGCGGTCGCGGCAGTGGACATGTCGACGGCCTCCCCCGCGCCCCCGGAGGGCGCCTGCATTTTTCGCAGTATCGGCCCTGCCTTGGGCGTGGTCAAATGACCCGCCCGCGCATTGACGCAAGCCGCGGGAGCCGTTACGCCGGAAGCCTGTCGCAAACGCGGAAGCAAGCCTATGACCATCGACGACGTGAAACGCGAACTGACGCTGGCCAACCATATCCTCGCCCGAGAGGGGTTCCTGGTCGGCCTTGGCCATATTTCAGCGCGCCATCCCGAGGATCCGGGTCGGTTCATCCTGTCCCGCGCACTCGCCCCCAATCTGGTTTCGATCCGCGACCTGCATGAATTCGACCTCGACGGCAACCTGGTCGACGGCAGCGAGGTTCAGGGTTACGGCGAACGCGTCATACATGCCGCCGTCTATGCGGCACGGCCGGACGTGATGTGCGTCTGCCACGGCCACCCGATCGAGGTCATCCCCTTCTGCAACGTCGGCCGCCCGCCCAAGCCCGTGACCCACATCGGAGGCATGATGGGCCAGGTCGTGCCCGTGTGGGACAACCGCGAAGACTTCGGCGACACCCAGATCATCGTGGTGAAGATGGAAGAGGCGAAGTCGATGGCCAGGGCGCTCGGCCCCAACCGGGTCATGCTGCTGCGCCATCACGGCGCCGTCGTCGTCGGCAAGAACATCCGCGAGACGGTGTTCCGCTCCATCGTGCTGCGCGACAACGCGCGCGTGCATATGGACGCGCTTCGCCTGGGCGAGCCCAGCGTTCTGCATCCGAAGGAAATGGAAATCGGCAACACGCTTCACGAAAGCCCGAGAATCCTGGAGCGCGTGTGGGACGGGTGGGTCGGCGAACTCGGCCCAGGCATCGCCGACAAGCTGCGCTGATCGTCGCAGGAAGAAAAAACCGGGAGGACAGCATGGATCGCATCACCGTCAGCGGATATTCGCGGCGTCCGCCCCACGTCGTAGCCGACGCAAAGGGCTTCTTCGCGCGCGAAGGTCTCGAAGTCGTTTTCCACATCGCCAGGCTCGCGCCCGAGCACAACCAGGAAATGGCCGCGGGCAAGTGGAACATGACGCTGTCGTCGGCGGACACCATGATCGCGCGCGCGACGCGCGATCATGTCGATTATGTGCTGTTCATGCAGGCCGAAGAGGGCCTCGGCGCCTATCTCGTGGCCCAGCCCGGGATTGCGCGGATCGAGGATCTGCGCGGGCGGGTGCTCGCCGGCGATCCGGGCGATTCCAACCTCGATCTCATCCGCATGAAGATGATGCGCAGCCACGGGCTGATGGAAAGCGACTACCGGGTCGACATCATCGGCAACACGCCGGAACGCGCCAAGGCCTTCATGGCGGGCAAGGTCGAGGCCGCGATGCTCACCCCGCCGTCTTCCGACAAGGTGCTGGAACAGGGGGCCGTGCTGCTCGGCCGGGCCGAGGACTATGTGCCCGACTGGCCGCTCGCCTGCGGCTGGGGCCTGCGGTCATGGGTCGAAAGCCACCGCGACATCGTCGTGCGCTTCATCCGCGCCTGGGCGGCATCCTGCGACTGGCTGCTTCAGCCGGCCAACAGGGAAGAGACCATCAGGCTCCTGATGGACAAGGAAGGACTGAATCGCGACCGCGCCGAACACGCCTACGCGCGCGTCGTGCCCAAGGGCGCGATCAATCCTGCCGCCATCCGCAAGAACATGGAGTTGCGCATCGAACTCGGCGTCTATCCGCCGCCGCATCACGATGCCGAGCATTTCTACGATGCGAGTTACTGGTGCGAGGCGACCGGCCTGCCGGCGCCGCCGCCGGGCGGTCGCCCGGCAAACGCAGAGTAATTCCGGGCGGTAGACCGGCAAATGCAAAGTAGTTCCGGGCGGTCGCCCGGAAAACGCAGAGTAATTCCGCCCGGCAGACCAGCGAATGCAAAATAAAAAGGCCCGGCAATGCGCCGGGCCTTTTCGCATGTGATCGCTTGCTACCGGGCGGCGCGGCGGGCCTGCTCGATCAGCCGCCACACGCGCTCCGGCGTCGCCGGCATCGGAATGTTGCGGATACCGAGGACCGAAAGCGCGTCGACCACGGCGTTGGCGACCGCCGGCATGGAGCCGACCGCGCCCGCCTCGCCCACGCCCTTGACGCCGAGCGGATTGGTCCTGGTCGGCACCGGGTGGCAGGTGACGCGGATGTCGGGGAAGTCGGCCGCCTTCGGCATGGCGTAGTCCATGAAAGTCCCGGTGAGCGGCTGGCCGGTCTGCGGATCGCAGGCCATGTCTTCCTTCAGGATCTGCCCGGCGCCCTGGGCGATGCCGCCGTGGACCTGGCCGTGCACCAGATTTACGTTGAGCACGGTGCCGACGTCGTCGACCACCGAATAGCCGACGACATCGACCTTGCCGGTTTCCTCGTCGACCTCGACCTCGCAGACGTGTACGCCGTTGGGATAGTTCGCCGCCTTGGCGACGTGCACGGCCTGTTCCATCAGGCCGGGCTCCATCCCCGCGGGCAGCGCCTTGGGATTGAGCGACAGCTTGGCCACGTCCTTGATGGTCAGCGTCTTGTTGGAGCCGGCGCCGGAGAACACGCCGTCGGCGAACTTCACCTCGCCCGTGTCGACTTCCAGCGCATGGGCGGCGATCTTCGTCGCCTTGGCCAGCACCTTTTCGGTGGCGAGCAGCACCGCCGAGGCGCCGAGCGCCGAGGAGCGCGACCCGCCCGAGCCGTGGCCGAAGGCGACCTTGTCGGTATCGCCCCACACATAGTTCACGTCCTTGAAGGAAAGCCCCAGGCGTTCGCAGACGATCTGCTTGAAGGCCGTTTCATGGCCCTGGCCGGTGGTGACGGAACCGGCGAACAGGGTCGCGGTGCCGCCGCGGTCGAAGCGAAGCTCCGCCCCTTCGACGCCGGGAGATGCGGCCTTCTCGATGCAGTTGGACAGGCCGAGCCCGCGCAGCTTTCCGCGCTTGCGCGATTCCGCCCGCCGCGCCTCGAAGCCCGCGTAGTCGGCGAGCTTGAGGGCGATATCCATGTTCTTCTCGAACTCGCCCGAATCGTAGTTGAACGTGAGCGCCGTCTTGTAGGGCAGTTCCGACGGCGCAATGTAATTGACGCGCCTGAGTTCGGCGGCGTCGATGCCGATCTGATCGGCCGCGACATCGACGATGCGCTCGATCATGAAGGAGGCTTCCGGACGCCCGGCGCCGCGATAGGGGCGCGTCGGCACCGTATTGGTGTAGACGCCCGTGATGTCGACATGGATCGCCGGGATCTTGTAGACGCCCGCAACGCCGCCGATGTTGTTGTAGGCGGGGTTGAGCGTGCCCTGCATCAGGGTGCAACCGAGGTTGGCGATCGAGGTGACGCGCAGCGCGGTGAAGCGGCGGTTCGCATCGAGGGCAAGTTCGACCGTCACCAGATTGTCGCGGCCCTGGCTGTCCGACAGGATTGCTTCGGCGCGCGTGCTGGTCCATTTCACCGGCCGGCCGAGCAGCCTGGATGCGAGAAGCACGAGCCCGTTTTCGTTGTAGACGGCCGACTTCATGCCGAAGGAGCCGCCCACGTCCTGGGCGACGACACGGACCCGGCTTTCGGGAACCTTGACCACCTTGGCCGCGATGGCCGCGCGATATGTGTGTACGCCCTGCGCCGTCGTATAAAGCGTGTAGTGATCTTCTGCCGCATTGTAGTCGCCGATGCACGAGCGCGGCTCCATCGCTGCGGCGACGACGCGGTTGATGACGAAGTCTTCCCTGGCCACATGGGCGGCCGCGGCGAAGGCGGCATCGACCTTTTCCTTGTCGCCGCCCGTGAACACGAAGGAAATGTTGTCGGGGCACTTGTCCCATATGCGCGGCGCGCCCGGCTTCGTCGCGTCGCCCGTCGCGGTGACGGACGGCAACGGTTCGTAGTCGACCTCGACCAGTTCGGCCGCGTCGATCGCCTGGTACTGGGTTTCGGCGACGACGAAGGCGACATAGTCGCCGACGCGCCTTACACGGTCCTGCACCAGTGCCGGGGTCGGCGGCACGAACATCTTGGTGCCGTCGCGCAGCGTCAGGCCGCCGCCCGAGGGGATGTCACCGAAGCCCGAAGCCTTCCAGTCGGCCCCGGTGAGTACGGCAAGCACGCCCGGCGCGGCCAGGGCCCTGGCCGTATCGATGGAGCGGATATTGGCGTGAGCATGGGGCGAACGCACGACCACGCCGTAAACCATGCGCGGCAGCTTGACGTCGTCGACGTAACGGCCGCCGCCCTTCAACAGGCGCGGGTCTTCCGAACGCGGCACTCCCTGACCAACGGCGTATTCACCCATAAGCCAATCCCCCCTTTACATCTTGCGTTTGCGCCTGCACTTACGTCTCTCGCGCCTCCCGGTCAAGCAAAGCCCCCGGCATCAGAAAACGAGCCAGTATCACGAAACGGCCGTTCAATGCCAAGTAGCGCAGCCGGCGCCCCGCCCGGGGCGAAGGGGGGGCAAGGCACGCCGGGACGCACCGCCGAGCGCGGGCCCCGGCAAAGACCCGGGCCGGCCGGCCGGCCGGCCGGCCGGCCAAGGAAATGCCCGGGGATAATACGGTGGGAAAGCGCCGAGGGCGGGATCACCCGGCAGTTGCGCCCGATCCCATTGCGAACCCGGTCACAGCGGGTTCGTTTCTGGAAAATCAACCTAAATATTTTTTGGCGAGCGCGGCCTTCCTCTTGTCTTTTGTTCAAATCCCAAAATATCATCCGCGCCTCGTAAAGCGCTTCTTGAAAAACCTTAGGGAGGCAATCAGGCGCGCTGCCAAGCGTAATTCGCAGGCTCCATCCCGGCATGGGTGGGGGCCCAAAAAGTTTTCCATAATTACTGAAATCGTGAGGCCTGTTTGCTTTTCCCCGCCCTGAAAAGCGGGAAAAGCGAATGTTTGTACGGCCTTCCAGTTTCGGGACCGGGAGACTGGCAGCCGTCAGACGCCAAGAAACACCAAAACCATAAGGACTTGAACCCATGGAACTCTTCTGGGATATGCACATGGTCACGGCCGCCGGTAAGGCGCTCGTCATCATGCTCGACCCCTGGCGACTGTTCATCCTGTTCGCCGGCGTGGTCATCGGGCTCGTTTTTGCCATTCTTCCCGGCATCGGCGGCCTGGCGGGCACCGCACTTCTCCTGCCCTTCACCTTCGACATGGACCCGTACACGGCCTTCGCCTTCCTGCTGGGGCTGGGCTCCGTGATCGCGACGGGCGACACCATTCCGGCCATCGTCTTCGGTGTGCCAGGGGGTGCGGGATCGGCGGCAACCGTTCTCGACGGCTTCCCCATGGCCAAGAAGGGCGAGGCCGGCCGGGCGCTCTCGGCCGCCTACACGGCCTCCCTCATGGGCGGCCTGTTCGGCGCCCTGCTGCTGGCCATTTCGATCCCGATCCTGCGCCCGGTGATGCTGTATATCGGGTCGCCCGAACTGCTCTCCTTCGCCGTCTTCGGCATGAGCATGGTGGCCGCCCTGTCGGGTTCGGCGCCTTTGCGCGGTCTCGCCGCATCGTGCTTCGGCATCATGATCGCGATGGTCGGTTCCGACCCGCAGACGGGCACGCTGCGCTGGACCTTCGACACGCTGTACCTGTGGGACGGCATGCCGATCGTTCCCGTGGCGCTCGGCCTGTTCGCCCTGCCTGAACTGGCGGACCTGTTCATCTCCCGCACCGCCATTTCCGGCGAATCTGTCGCTGACGTCCGCAAGGGCCAGCTCCAGGGCGCCAAGGACGTCTTCCGCAACTGGTGGCTGGTGCTCCGCTGCTCGTGGCTGGGTGCCGCTCTCGGGGCGGTTCCAGGCATCGGCGCCTCGATCATCGACTGGGTGGCCTACGGCCACGCGCTCAAGACCGAAAAAGGGGCGGAACAGACCTTCGGCACCGGCGACGTGCGCGGCGTCATCGCCTCCGAATCGTCGAACAACGCCAAGGAAGGCGGCTCCCTGGTTCCGACCATCGCCTTCGGCGTGCCGGGTTCGGCCTCGATGGCGATCCTGCTCGGCGCTTTCCTGATCCACGGCCTCGTCCCGGGTCCGGACATGCTGAGCAAGAACCTCGACGTCACCTATTCGATGGTGTGGTCGGTGGCTCTGGCCAACGTGCTCGGCGCCGGCATCTGCTACGCGTTCAGCCCGCAGTTCGCCAAGCTGGCGACACTGCGCTACACGCTGATCCTGCCGCCGGTTCTGGCGATCGTGTACCTCGGCGCCTTCGAAGGCCAGCGCCAGTGGGGCGACCTCTATGCCCTGCTGTTCTTCGGGGTGGTCGGCTGGGTGATGAAGCAGCTCAAGTGGCCGCGTCCGCCGCTCGTGCTGGGCTTCGTGCTGGGTGATCTGATCGAACGCTACCTCTTTATTTCGGTCGAGCGTTACGGCGCCGAATGGCTGACCCGTCCGGTCGTGGTGGTGATGTTCGCCCTTGCGATCCTCGGTCTTGCCCGTCCGTTCATGCGCGAAGTTCGCAACTCCGGCGGCTTCAGCGGCATGATTGCGGGCTTCGGCAAGGTTTCATTCCCGCGCGAAGCGTGGTTCACGGTGTGCTTCCTCGTGCTCATCGCGTGGCTGCTCTACGTCGCTTCGGAATGGAACTACGACGCCAAGATCATCCCGGTCATCGTCGGTACCGGTGCCCTGGTGTTCGGCACAATCAGCCTGCTGAACCAGACTTTGCGTACCGAGCATGCGCCCGTAGCCGATACCGACGCCGAACAGCAGGTGACCAAAAGCCTGCACATGGATATCCAGGCCGAAGGCCAGGATCACATGACGGCGAAGGAAATCGGCCTGCGTGGCGCGATGTTCTTCGGCTGGCTGGTCGGCTACATGGCCAGCATGGCGACCGTCGGCGTGCTGATCACCACCACCATCTTCATCATCACCTTCATGCGCTTTGAAGGTAAGGAAGGCTGGAAGGTGACGCTCGGCATGACGTTTGGCGTCGTGTTCATGACCTGGTTGCTGTTCGACCAGCTGCTGACCATTCCGTGGCCTCCGACTTTGCTGGGCGACATGTTCCCGGCGCTCAAGGAGATCATTCCGTCCATCTAGCTTTGTAAACGCGTTCCGTAATCCGCTTACCTGTTGTGACCTTAACGGGCGGGGGACCATCCCCCGCCCGTTCTTATTTTTTCCGGCCCCCTCCCCGCGGGGCCGCGGGGCCGACCTGGGTTAACGAATGGGTTGACCGACGATGCGCAGGACGCATGCCCAAGCCCATCGGACGGCGCGACGGAAAATCCCCGCTGCCGCGTGAAAACGCCCGTGCCGCACGGGTCCTTGCCACCGACGGCGCGACGCGGGTTTATGGGAAAAAAACGCCTTGTTTCCGCCATGATCCAAGGGCAGATTGGACAAGATACGGGTGTTCTGCCTGGGACCGCCGCCGGGGCG
>CAXRES010000013.1:0-8086 GCA_964229575.1 Alphaproteobacteria bacterium | reverse complement strand
CGACGGCGTGTTCTTCACCCGCGATCTGGTGTCGGAGCCCGGCAACGTGATCTACCCCGAAAGCCTTGCCGACGAAGCGCGCAAGCTCGCCAGGCTCGGCGTCAAGGTCGAGGTGCTCGACGAAAAGAAGATGAAGAGCCTCGGCTTCGGCGCGCTGCTCGGCGTGGCGCAGGGCAGCGCGCGGCCGCCGCGCCTCGTCGTCATGAGCTGGATGCGCGGGCCCAGGACCGGGGCCAGGGCCAAGCCCATCGCTGTCCTCGGCAAGGGCGTGACCTTCGATTCGGGCGGCATCTCGATCAAGCCCTCCAAGGGGATGGAGGACATGAAGTGGGACATGGGCGGCGCCGGCGTGGTCATCGGCCTGATGAAGGCGCTGGCCGGGCGCAGGGCGCGGGTCAACGTCGTGGGCGTCATCGGGCTGGTCGAAAACATGCCGTCGGGCACGGCGCAGCGTCCGGGTGACATCATCAAATCCTACTCCGGCCAGACGGTGGAAGTGCTCAACACCGACGCCGAAGGCCGCCTCGTCCTGGCCGACGCGCTGTGGTATTGCCAGGAACGTTTCAAGCCGCGTTTCATGATCGATCTCGCCACGCTGACGGGCGCCATCATCATCTCGCTCGCCAATGTCTATGCAGGCCTGTTCGCCAACGACGACACGCTGGCCAGGCGGCTGGAAGAGGCGGGGAGTGAAACGGGCGAAAGGCTGTGGCGCATGCCGCTCGACGAAGCCTACGACCGCATGATGGATTCGAAAGTCGCCGATGTGCAGAACATATCGTCGGGCAACGGCGGCGGCTCGATCACCGCGGCGCAGTTCCTGCAGCGCTTCACCAACAAGGTGCCGTGGGCGCATCTCGACATCGCCGGCGTCACCTGGTCGAACAAGGACGCGCCCACCGTGCCGCAGGGCGGCACCGGGTTCGGCGTGCGCCTGCTCGACCGCCTGATCGCCCGCCATTACGAGGGAAAGTGACGGTTCAGTGACCGAGGTCTCCTTCTACCACCTCGAACGATCGAGCCTCGAAGCGGCGTTGCCGAAGCTGCTCGAAAAGGTGTTGGCGGCCGGCCTCAAGGCAGTGGTCAAGCTCGGCTCGGCCGAGCGGGCCGAGGCGTTGAACGCGCACTTGTGGACCTACGATCAGGGCTCCTTCCTGCCGCACGGCTCGGCCGCCGACGGCAACGGGCCGGACCAGCCGGTCTGGTTGACGGCGGGAGACGACAATCCGGCCGCCGCCGGCGTGCTGGTGCTGGCCGATGGCGCGGAAAGCGCCGGCATGGCGGGCTTTGCGCGCTGCCTCGAAATGTTCGACGGCCGCGACGAGGCGGCGCTGGCCGCTGCCAGGGCCCACTGGAAAGCCTACAAGGAGCAGGGCTTCGCCCTGACCTACCTGCGCCAGACGGCGGCCGGCGGCTGGGAAAAGCAGGACATCTAGGCCGCCCTCGTTCCTGCCCGGAAAGGCGGCGCCCGGCCTTGCCCGGAACGGCCGATCCGTCTATAAGGCCGCCAACTTTTCCTCCGAACCCGCAAGGAGCAGCGCCGCCATGGCCATCGAACGCACCCTTTCCCTGATCAAGCCGGACGCCACGCGGCGCAATCTGACCGGCGCGATCAACGAACGCTTCGAGAAGGGCGGCCTGCGCATCGTCGCGCAGAAGCGCCTGCATCTGACGCGCGCCCAGGCCGAAGCCTTCTACGCCGTCCACAAGGCGCGGCCGTTCTTCAACGACCTGTGCGGCTTCATGATCTCGGGCCCGATCGTCGCCCAGGTACTCGAAGGCGAAAACGCCGTGGCGCGCAATCGCGAACTGATGGGCGCCACCAACCCGGCCAACGCCGCTGCCGGCACCATCCGCAAGGACTTCGCCGAATCCATCGAAGCCAATTCGGTACACGGCTCCGACGCGCCGGAAACGGCGGCCCAGGAAATCGCCTTCTTCTTTTCCGGCCTCGAAATCGTCGGCTGAAAGCCGCGGGGGTTTTGGCCTGAAAGCCGCGGGATTTCCGCAAAACAAAACGGGGCCCGGTCGGGCCCCGTTTTTCATGTCCGGAAAGCGACGGACTAGACGAGGAAGACGCGCATCGCCAGCAGCAGGATTGCGATGCCGACGCAACTCCACACCGTCAGGCGGATGAAGTTGCTCCACATTTCTTCGTGGGACTTGAGATCTTCGAACTCGGCCATTTGCCTCTCCATGTTTGCCGCCCCGGCGGCGCAATTCGCTGCGACCTGTATAGCCGGAGGACAGGTAAAAATAAAGCCCCGGGCCGGACTCTAAGCCTGGTCGTCCGGCGCCAGCAGGGTCCGCGCCGGATCGCCCGGCGGGTCGGCGATGATTGCGCGCTCGCCCTCGATTTTTACCCGGCCTTCGCCGATCAGGCGCAGCGCCAGCGGATAGATGCGGTGCTCGACCGTAAGGATGCGCCTGGCCAGGCTGTCGGCATCGTCGTCCGGCAGCACCGGCACGGCGCCCTGGACGACGATGGGCCCGGCGTCCATTTCCGGCACGACGTAATGGACCGTGGCGCCCGCGAGGCGTACCCCGGCGGCGATCGCCTGGCCCTGGGCGTCGAGCCCGCGGAAGGACGGCAGCAGGGACGGGTGGATGTTGATCATCCGTCCGCGCCACTTTTCCACGAAGCCGGGCGTGAGGATCCGCATGAAGCCGGCGAGGCAGACGAACTCGCAGCCGGCCGCGGTCAGCGCCGCGTGCAGTTCGGTGTCGAAGGCGGTCCGGTCGGCGAACGTCCTGTGGTCGACAATGCGCGTCGCGACGCCCGCGCGGCGCGCGCGTTCGAGCCCGTAAGCATCGGCCTTGTTGGACACCACGAGGACGACCTCGGCGGGGTACGCGGGATCGCGCTGGGCGTCGAGCAGCGCCTGCAGGTTGGTCCCCGAACCGGAAATCAGTACGCCGGTCTTCAGGCGCGCCATGCGGAAGCCGTCCCCGCGATGATGGTGTTCTTCGCTTCTTCGCCCGCGTTTTCACCCGCGTGCTCGATGGTGCCGATGCGCTGGACCGTTTCGCCGGCGGCGGCGAGCGAGGTCGCAACCCGGTCGGCGTCGCCGGCCGCCACGACGACGACCATGCCGATGCCGCAGTTGAAGGTGCGGGCCAGTTCCATGTCCTCGATGCCGCCTTCGGCCTTGAGCCAGCGGAACACCGGCGGCAGTTGCCAGGACCGGGCGTCGAGCGCCGCGCGCAAATCGCCCGGCAGCACGCGCGGGATGTTCTCGATCAGGCCGCCGCCCGTGATATGCGCGAGCGCCTTGACGCGCCCGGCGGCGATGACGGCGAGCAGCGGCTTGACGTAGATGCGCGTCGGCGCGAGAAGGGCGGCGCCGAGCGTCTGGCCCGCGGCGAAGGGGGCGGGATCGTCCCAATCGAGTCCGCTGTCGGCGACGATGCGGCGCACCAGCGAATAGCCGTTGGAATGCACGCCCGAAGAGGCAAGCCCCAGCACCACGTCGCCGGCAACGACGGCTTCCCCGGTCAGGATGTTTTCCCGTTCGGCGGCGCCGACCGCGAAGCCGGCAAGATCGTAATCGCCCTGTTCGTACATGCCGGGCATTTCCGCCGTTTCGCCGCCGACCAGCGCGCAGCCCGCTTCGGTGCAGCCGCGCGCGATGCCGGAGACGACTTCGGCGGCCACATCGACCCTGAGGCCGCCCGTGGCGAAATAGTCGAGGAAGAAAAGGGGCTCGGCCCCCTGCACGACGAGATCGTTGACGCACATGGCGACCAGGTCGATGCCGATGGTCGAATGTCGGCCCGTGTCGATGGCGAGCCGGAGCTTGGTGCCCACGCCGTCGGTGGTGGAAACGAGGACGGGATCGCGGTAGCCCGCCGCCTTGAGGTCGAACAGCGCGCCGAAGCCGCCGAGCCCCGCCGCCGTGCCCGATCGCGCGGTGGCCCTGGCCATCGGCGCGATGCGCCGGACCAGTTCGTTGCCCGCGTCGATGTCGACGCCCGCATCTTTGTATGTAACGCGCTTAATAGCTTTTCCCCCGTGCCATCCGTGTTAGATTTCGCCGGACGCCCCGGCGCCCGCCCACCTGCGGCGGTCAACATGCGGCGGTCAACATAATGTATCCGCGACGGTTTGTAATGACCCATTCGCAGCCTGTTTTTCCATGGCCAAATCGATTCGCGCGGGCCCTGGTCGCGGCCGCGCGCCGTGGCGTTTGCGCCCTGTTTGCGGCCTCGGCCGTTCTTGTCCCGCTGTGGGCCGGCCCCGCGGCGCGCGCGGCGGAGGACCCGGAAGCCTTCACCGTCCGTTCCGTCGCGGTCGATGCCACCGCCGATACCGCCGCCCGCGCCCGCGACCAGGCGCTTGCCGCGGGCCAGCTTGCCGCCTTCAACCGCCTGCTCGCGCGCCTCACGCTCGCCTCCGACCGCGACAAGCTGCCGGCGATCTCGACGGAAGCGGTGAGCGATCTGGTCCGGGACTTCGAAGTCGCCGACGAAAAGACCTCGGCCGTGCGCTACCTTGCCCTGCTGACCGTGCGCTTCAAGCCCGATGCGGTGCGCGGGCTTCTGCGCGAACGCGGGGCGGGATTCGCCGAAACGCGCTCCAGGCCCCTGCTGGTGCTGCCGGTCTACGAACTGGTCGGCGCCCTGTCCCTGTGGGACGAACCCAATCCCTGGCGCGAGGCCTGGGCCAAAGTCCGTAGTCCCGACGGCCTGGTGCCGGTCGTGCGAGCGAATGGCGATCTTCAGGACGTCGCCCTCATCGGCGCCGAACAGGCCGTGCGCGGCGACGACAAGCGGCTTGCCGCCATCGCCGCGCGCCATGGCGCCTCGGACGTGCTGGTGGCGCGCGCCAGCATGCGCTACCCCGACAGCGCGCGTCCGGCCGAAGGCAGCGGGCCCTGGTTGCAGGTGACCCTGAGCCGCTTCGGCACGACCCAGCTGGAGCAGACCCGCGTCGAGGCCTTCTATCCCGAGGGGGGCGAGAGTCTGCAAGCGACGCTGGAGCGCGCCGCCGTCGCGATCGCAGAGCAGATCCAGGAAAACTGGAAACGCAACAACCGGCTGCGCTTCGACACGGGCGACGAGTTGACGGTGGAGGTGCCGCTCGCCTCGCTCGCCCAGTGGATCGACATAAAATCCAGGCTCGAGAAGATTTCCTTCATCCGGCGCAGCGACCTCATCCTGCTCAACCGCAAGGGGGCGCGCGTGCGGCTCAACTTCATGGGCGACGAGGAACAACTGCGCCTCGCCCTGTTGCAGAGCGACCTCACGATCGAGCGCGGCGCAACCGCGCTCATCCTTCGTTCCGGCGCGCCGCGCGAGGGAGCCGGCCGGTGAACCTGCCCAACCTGATCAGCCTGGGGCGTCTGTTGTCGGTGCCGATCGTGGTGTGGGCGATTTCGGACGGCCGGATGATGCTCGCTTTCTGGCTCTTCGTGATCGCCGGCATTTCCGATGCGGTCGACGGCTTCATCGCCAAGCGGTTCAACTACACCTCGGAACTGGGCAGCTTCCTCGACCCCCTGGCCGACAAGGCGCTTCTGGTCAGCATCTACGTGGCGCTCGGCATCGGCGGGTATCTGCCGCGCTGGCTGGTCATCCTCGTCGTATGGCGGGACCTGCTCATCATCGGGGGCGCGCTGCTCTATCACACGCTCACCCAGCGGCTGAAGATGGAGCCGCTGTTGATCAGCAAGCTCAATACCCTGGCGCAAATCGTTCTCGCCGGCTACGTGCTGGCCACCCAGGCGATGGACGTGAGCCATGAAATTGCATATCAGGTGGTGGTCGGCATCGTCGCGCTGACCACCATCCTGTCCGGCGCCAGCTACGTGGTCGGATGGATTCGCAAGGCGGCAATCATGGAGGAGCGGCGATGACCGCGTCGCGGCAACTGGCGTTCTGGGGCATCGGCCTCGTGGTTTTCGGCCTGGCGGTCGATCTTCTCGCGCCGGTCCTGCTGCCCTTCGTGGTCGGCATCGCGGTCGCCTATTTCCTGGATCCGGTGCTGGTGTGGATGGGGCGCTGGAAGATCAACCGCACGCTCGCCACCGTGCTCATCCTCACGCTGTTCTTCGCCGCCATCGTGCTCGCCATCGTGCTGCTGGCGCCGCTGGTGCAATCCCAGGTCGTCGATTTCGCCCAGAAGGCGCCCGACGTCATCAAGGCGTTGCAGGAGCGCGTCATGCGCGCCATCGCCCAGCTTTCCGCCAGCCTGTCGCCTGCCGACATGGAACGGCTCAAGTCGGCGGCCGGCGGGTTCGCGGGCGACGCGCTCAAGTTCGCAGGTGGCGTGCTCGCCAGGCTGTGGTCCGGCGGCGTGGCCATCCTCAACCTGCTGTCGCTGATCTTCATTTCGCCGGTCGTGGCGTTCTATGTGCTGCGCGACTGGGACCGCATCGTCGGCACCGTCGACGGCTGGCTGCCGCGCGACCATGCGCCGACCGTTCGGCGGCTGGTCAGGGAAGCCGACGACATGATCGCCGGATATGTGCGCGGCATGGCGATGGTCTGTCTCATCCTTGCGGCGTTCTACGGCGCGGCGCTGAGCATGATCGGTCTCGATTTCGGCCTCATCATCGGCATGGTCGCGGGTTTCATCTCCTTCATTCCCTTCGTCGGCGCGGCAGGCGGCTTCGTCGCCTCGGTCGGCTTCGCCATCGTCCAGTTCGGCCAGCCGTTGCCGGTGGTCCTGGTGGCCGCCGTGTTCGTCGTCGGACAGGTGCTGGAGGGCAACGTGCTGACGCCCAAGCTGGTGGGCGAGCGCATCCGCCTGCACGCGGTCTGGGTGATCTTCGCGCTGCTGGCGGCCGGCCTGCTGTTCGGTTTCGTCGGCGTGCTGCTCGCGGTGCCGGCGGCGGCGGTGATCGGCGTGCTGATGCGCTTCTTCCTCGGCGAATACCTGAAAAGCCCGCTCTATCGCGGCCGCGGCGGCTGATCGCGGGCCGGGCGTGAGCCAGTTTCCCCTGCCATTCGACGCGCGCGCGAGCCTCGGCGGCGAAGATTTCCTCGTCGGCGCCTGCAATGCGGAGGCCGTCGCCTGGATCGATCGCTGGCCCGACTGGCCCGGTCCCGCGCTGGCGATCGCCGGGGCGCGGGCCGCGGGCAAGACGCCCCTTGCCGCGGTATTCGCCGCGCGCACGGGCGCGCAACGGGTCGCCGTCGCCGACCTGCGCGAAGACGTCGTCGGCGATCTCGCCGCGCTGGATGTGCCGCTGGTCATCGACGACGCCGACGCCGTGGCCGGCGACGACGCGGCTCAACGGGCGCTGTTTCACCTGCTGAACGCCGTCGCGGGGGGCAAGGGACGGCTGCTTCTGACCGGAGCGCTGCCGCCCGCGCGCTGGCGCGTGGGCCTGCGCGATCTCGCCTCGCGCCTTGCCGCGCTGCCGGTCGCCGAAATCGGCGCGCCCGACGACGCGCTGATCGGCGCGCTCGTGGTCAAGCTGTTCGCCGACCGCCAGTTGCAGGTGGGCGCCGAAGTCGTGTCCTACATGGTAGCGCGGATGGAGCGCAGCTTCGACGCGGCGCGCGCGCTGGTCGCCGCGATCGATGCCCGCGCCATGTCCGAGCGGCGCGCGGTCACCGTGCCGCTCGTGCGCGAAACACTGGACGACCTCGACCGTCAGTCCCTGTCGCCGGGATAGATAACGTCGGTCAGCCGTGCGGCGGCCGGGCGAAGGTCTCGCCAGTCCGCGGCCGCGATCTCGAACCGGGCGAGAGCGCAGGGGGGAAAGTCGCGCAGCCTTGCCGCCTTTGTGTCCTCGTGCCGTCCGCCGAGATGCAGCGCCAGTTCGTGCAGGCCGGGATTGTGGCCGATGACGATGACCGAGGGGATATCCGCATCGAGCAGGCCGATCTCTTCGATCAGCGTCTCGACGGGGGCAAGGTAGAGGGACTCCTCGAACCGCGCCGGAACCTCGGCCTCCAGCCCGGCGCGCAGCCCGTCGAAGGTTTCGCGTGTTCGCCCTGCCGTGGAAACCAGCGCCAGCGCCGGGCGCCAGCCCCGCGCCGCGAGCCGGCGTCCCGTTTCCCGGACCTGCCGCCGCCCGTGACCGTCGAGCGGGCGGTCGCGGTCGTCGCCACCCGGCCGCGCGGGGCTGGATTTTCC
>CAXRES010000012.1:0-12831 GCA_964229575.1 Alphaproteobacteria bacterium | reverse complement strand
CGCATGGAAGCGATGCGCGGCCTCAACGCCTTCATCACCGAAACGCCCGAGGCCGCCCGCAGGGCGGCGGCCCAGTCCGACAGGCGCATCGCCGAAGGCACGGCGCGCCCGCTCGAAGGGGTGCCGCTCGGCATCAAGGACCTGTTCTGCACCGATGGCGTGATGACCACGGCCGCCTCGAAAATTCTCGACGGGTTCAAGCCGCCTTACGAATCGACCGTGTCGCAGAAGCTGTGGGACGCGGGCGCGGTCATGCTGGGCAAGACCAACCTCGACGAATTCGCCATGGGATCGAGCAACACGACGAGCTTCTTCGGCCCCGTCCACAACCCGTGGCGCAGGAAGGGCGACAACCGCCCGCTGGTGCCGGGGGGCTCCTCGGGCGGTTCGGCGGCGGCCGTCGCCGCCGGCCTCTGCCTCGGCGCGACCGCGACCGATACCGGCGGCTCGATCCGCCAGCCCGCCGCCTTCTGCGGCGTCGCCGGGCTGAAACCCACCTACGGGCGCTGCTCGCGCTTCGGCATCGTCGCGTTTGCCTCCTCGCTCGACCAGGCCGGGCCGATCGCGCGCACCGTGCGCGATGCGGCGATCATGCTGACCCACATGGCGGGATTCGATGCAAAGGACTCGACCTCCGTCGACCGCGCCGTGCCCGATTTCGAATCGGCCTGCGGCCGGCCGGTCAAGGGGCTGCGCGTCGGCATCCCGGCCGAATACCGCATGGACGGCATGAACCCGCGCATCGACGAACTGTGGCGCCAGGGCATCGCCTGGCTGAAAGACGCCGGCATGGAGCCGGTCGAAATTTCCCTGCCGCACACCAAATACGCGCTGCCGGTCTATTACATCCTCGCCCCGGCGGAGGCGTCTTCCAACCTCGCGCGCTACGACGGCGTCCGTTACGGCCTGCGCGCGGAAGGAAAAGACCTGCGCGAGATGTACGAGGAAACCCGCGGCCAGGGCTTCGGCGCCGAAGTGCGCCGGCGCATATTGATCGGAACCTACGTGCTGTCGGCGGGCTATTACGACGCCTATTACCTGAAGGCGCAGAAGGTGCGCGCGCTGATCGCGCGCGACTTCGACGCGGCCTTCGAAAAATGCGACGTCATCCTGGCACCCACCGCGCCGGGCGCGGCCTTCGCCATCGGCGAAAAGCAGGACGACCCGATCAGCATGTATCTCAACGACGTGTTCACGGTGCCGGCTTCCCTCGCCGGATTGCCGGGCATTTCGGTTCCGGCCGGGTTGGACGCCGACGGCCTGCCGCTCGGCCTGCAACTGATCGGCCGTTCCTTCGACGAGGAAACCGTGATCGCCGCGGCGCAGGCGATCGAGGACCGCGCCGCGTTCAGGCTGACCACGCTGGGGGATGCGTGATGCCGAAGACGCTGCAAGGCAATACCGGCACGTGGGAACTGGTCATCGGCATGGAAGTCCATGCCCAGGTGTCGTCGAAGGCCAAGCTGTTCTCGGGCGCGGCCACCGCCTTCGGGGCGGAGCCCAACACGCAGGTCTCGCTGGTCGACGCGGCCATGCCCGGCATGCTGCCCGTCATCAACGGCTTCTGCGTCGAGCAGGCGGTGCGCACCGGCCTCGGCCTCAGGGCGCAGATCAACCTGCATTCGGTGTTCGACCGCAAAAATTACTTCTATCCCGACCTGCCGCAGGGCTACCAGATTTCGCAGTTTACCCAGCCCGTGGTGGGCAAGGGCGAAGTGGTGATCGAGGTGGACGGCGAGGAACGGCGCATCGGCATCACCCGCCTGCACCTGGAACAGGACGCGGGCAAGTCGGTGCATGATCTGGCGCCCGACGCCACCTGCGTCGATCTCAACCGCGCGGGCGTGGCGCTGATGGAAATCGTGTCCGAGCCCGACATCCGCTCGCCGGAAGAAGCGGGCGCGTCCCGGACAAAACTGCGCGCCATCCTGCGCTACCTCGGCACCTGCGATGGCAACATGGAGGAAGGTTCCATGCGCGCCGACGTCAACGTTTCGGTGCGCCGGCCGGGCGAAGGCTACGGCACGCGCTGCGAGATCAAGAACGTCAATTCCATCCGCTTCGTCCAGCAGGCGATTTTGTATGAGGCGAGCCGCCAGATCGACCTGATCGAGGGCGGCGGCAAGGTGGTGCAGGAAACCCGCCTGTTCGACGCCAACAAG
Organism: Alphaproteobacteria bacterium; assembly: GCA_964229575.1. Taxonomy (GTDB): domain Bacteria; phylum Pseudomonadota; class Alphaproteobacteria; order SMXQ01; family SMXQ01; genus WHSO01. The sequence continues at coordinate 10,669 of CAXRES010000012.1, read as the reverse complement.
GGCGAGACGCGCTCGATGCGCTCGAAGGAAGAAGCGCACGACTACCGGTATTTCCCCGATCCCGACCTGCTGCCGCTGGAACTCGACCCCGCATGGGTCGAGAAGATCAAGGCGAGCCTGCCGGAACTTCCCGACGACAAGGCGAAGCGCTTCCGCGACACCCTCGGCCTTGCGCCCGACATCGCCGGGCAACTGGTGGCCGAACGCGAGATAGCCGACTACTTCGAGGAAGTCGCCAAGAACAGGGACGCCAAGACCGCGGCCAACTGGGTGACGGGCGAGCTGTTCCGCTACCTCAACGACAAGGGGCTTTCCATCGGCGCAAGCCCGGTGTCGGCAAACGCGCTCGGCGGGCTGATCGACCTGATCAACGACGGTACGGTGTCGAACCGGCTGGCCAAGGACGTATTCGAGGAAATGGCGGCCTCCGGCAAGGACGCGGGTACGGTGGTGGACGAAAAGGGCCTGAAGCAGATCACCGATACCGGCGCCATCGAGGCCGCGGTCGATCAGGCCATCGCGCAGGGCCCGAAGCAGGTCGAGCAGTTCAGGGCCGGCAACGAGAAGATCCTCGGCTGGTTCGTCGGCCAGGTGATGAAGGCCACCGGCGGCAAGGCCAACCCCGCCGCCGTGAACGAAATTCTTCGCAGGAAGCTGTCGGGCGATTGATTTCAGTACGTCATCGCCCGGCTTGTCCGGGCGATCTGTCGAAGAGATGCCCCGGTCAAGCCGGGGCATGACGAAAAAAACAGGGATGCCCCGCCTTCGCGGGGCATGACACAAAAAGGGGAATGCCTCGCCTGATCCCCCGGACATCCCCCGGCTTGTACGGGGGACGGGGCATGACAAAAAAGGGGGCGCGCGTCAATCCTTCGCGGCGACCTGTTTGCAGGCGGGTTCCGCCGTGTATTTTTTTGCCGTGTCCACCACGGCATGGCCGAACAGGAAGCGGCGGCCCAGCAGCAGCGGGTAGGCGAAGCGCCCGCGGTCGGTGAGGTTGACCTGGGTCACGCGGTAGAGCTTGCCCACGCACAGGCCGAGCGTGACGACCGGGCGCTGCGGGCTGTTGCGGCCGTTGTCCTTGAATTTGGCAAGGCGCACCAGCGGCCGTTCCAGCGTCACCGGCCTGGCGTCCATGTCGGCGATGGTGAAGCGCACCATCTCCTGCCCGCCCGAGCGGAACAGAACGATGTCGGTCGCGTGCAGCGACGAAGACTGCGTGCCGGTATCGATCTTGCCGGCCATGACGATGCCCGCTTCGCGGATGGCGACGTATTCGAGGCGGCCCAGGGTCGCCTTGGCCCGCTCTTTCGCCTTTTCGGCAGCGGCGGCGATGCCGGCGGCAAAACCCGCGAGGAGGACGAAGCCGACCGCGCCGCCGATGGCGATCCGGGCCAGTGTCGGCCGGGCCAGTGTCCGTCGGGCGGATGTCGGCCGGTCAGGTGTCGGCTGGTCAGGTGTCGGCCGGGCGGGCGCTGGCATGAAAAGGCTCATGGCGAAAGGCTGTCACCAAATCCCGCGCCTGTCAAAATCCCGTGATCGGCCGCGCGGGCGGCGGGGCGGCTTTGCCGCGCCGTTGCCGGTTTGCTAGAGTGTTTCCGGGCGCGCGCCGCGGACAAGAGTGCGCGCCCGAGGGAGCACCCATGATCGACGTCTATTCCTGGACCACGGGCAACGCGCGCAAGGTCTACATCATGCTGGAGGAGTGCGGGTTGGCCTACACCGCGCACCCGATCAACATCGGCAAGGGCGACCAGTTCAGGCCCGACTTCGTGAAGATTTCCCCCAACAGCAAGATCCCCGCCATCGTCGACCAGGACGGGCCGGGTGGTGCGCCGTATTCGCTGTTCGAATCGGGCGCGATCCTGATGTATCTCGCCGACAAGACGGGAAAGTTCATGCCAGTGGATCCGGCCGCGCGCTACGCGACGATCCAGTGGGCGATGTTCCAGATGGGCGATCTCGGCCCGATGTTCGGCCAGGCAGGCCATTACACCGAAAAGGCGAATGGGCCCGAACATGCGCGGGCGCGCGAGCATTTCGTCGGCGACGCGCTGCGCCTGATGGCGGTTCTCGACAAGCAGCTTTCGCAGAACGAATATGTGGCGGGCAGGGAGTTCACCATCGCCGACATGCTGGTCTGGCCGTGGTGCCGCGAGCCGGAAAGCCGTGGCCTCAATCACGACGATTATCCCGCCGTGAAGGCGTGGTTTGCGAAGATCGGCGCGCGGTCGTCGATTGCCGCGGTCAATGCATTGTGTGAAGAGGTTCGCGCCGGGCGCGAGGCGAGGAGGGGCAAATGATCGACTTCTACTGCTGGCAGAGCGGCAACAACCGCAAGATCTACATGATGCTGGAAGAATGCGGCCTCGCCTATACCGAGTACGTTGTGAATCTCCGCAAGAAGGAACAGAAGTCGCCCGCCTTTCTGGCCATCAACCCGAACGGCAAGGTGCCGGCCATCGTCGATGCCGACGGGCCGGGTGGCAAGCCGCTCGCGCTGTTCGAATCGGGCGCCATCCTGATCTACCTGGCGGAAAAGACCGGCAAGTTCCGCCCCAAGGACAAGCGCGCCTGGTTCGACGTGGTGCAGTGGCTGATGTGGCAGATGGGCGGGCCCGGCGCGATGTTCACGGAAGCGGCCTACTTCCACGAGCACAAGGGCGAGCCCGGCAACGACTATTCGCTGGAGCGCTACACGAAAGAAGCCAACCGCCTGCTTGCCGTCGCCGACAGGCGGCTCGCCCAGTCCGAATACATCGCCGGGCCCGACTATTCCATCGCCGACATGGCGCTGTGGCCGCATTGCGGCACGGTGGCGCGCTTCGGCGGCTCGCTCGACAGCTATCCCAACATCAAGCGCTGGTTCGACCTGGTGGGCGCGCGGCCGGCGGCGAAGACATCGGGCGAAAAGACCGACGCCATCCGCAAGATGTCCTCGGGCGGCTGACGGGGGCGGGGGCGATGATCGACCTCTATTCGTGGACCACGCCCAACGGGCGCAAGGTCCACATCATGCTGGAGGAATGCGGGCTCGCGCACCGGGACCATCCGATCGACTTCCGCAAGGGCGACCAGTTCACCGATTCCTTCCTCGCCATTTCGCCCAACAACAAGATCCCGGCCATCGTCGACGCCGACGGGCCGGGTGGTGCGCCGTATTCGCTGTTCGAATCGGGCGCGATCCTGATGTATCTCGCCGACAAGGCGGGCCGTTTCCTTCCCGCCGACGCGCGCGGGCGCGCCGAAACCATCCAGTGGGTGATGTGGCAGATGGGCGGGCTCGGCCCGATGTTCGGCAACTCCGGCCATTTTCACTTCTACGCCAAGGAAAAATATGCCGCTGCGATGGCGCATTTCCTGGGCGCGGCGAAGCGCCTCTGCGCCGTTCTCGACGCGCGGCTCGCCCGCCACGAATATGTCGCGGGCGGCGACTACAGCATCGCCGACATGGCGATCTGGCCGTGGTGCGTCGACCTGCCGAAGCGCGGTCTCGACATGGCGGACTATCCCGCCATCAAGCGCTGGTTCGATGCGGTCGCGGCCAGGCCCGGGGTGAAGCGCGGACTTGAGGTGCTGGAAGGCATCCCGCGCGCGCCGATGGACGACAGGGCCTGGGACTTCATGTTCGGCAAGACCCAGTACGCGAAGCGCTAGGCCGAGGAGGTGTCCCGGTGATCGTTCTCTACAGCAAGGCGACGGGTAACGGCCGCAAGGCCTCGATCATGCTGGAGGAGACCGGGCTCCTCTATCGCGTGCGGCCGATGGACCTCGACGCCGAGGAGCAGAAACAGCCGTGGTTCCTCGCCCTCAACCCGCAGGGGCGCATCCCGGTGATCACCGACGACGACGGCCCGGACGGTCAGCCGGTGACGGTGTTCGAATCGGGCGCCATTCTCGTCTACCTCGCGGAAAAATCCGGCAAGTTCCTGCCGGCCGCGCCGCGCGAGCGGGCGGAGACGATGAAATGGCTGATGTACGCCTCCACCCACGTCACCTTCACGGGTATGCAGGTCCACTGGCAGGTGCGCCTGCGCGACGCGCACAGGCCCCATGAATTGCTCGGGGTGTGGAAGGAAGAAAACGCCCGCGTCTACGGCGCGCTCGAACTCGGCCTCGCCGACGGCAGGCGGTTTCTCGCGGGCGATGCGTTTTCGATTGCCGACATCGCGGCCTATCCGTGGATCTACCGCCATCGCTTCCAGGAAATCGCGCTCGGCGATTTTCCCAACCTGGAGGCGTGGTCGAGCCGCGTCGGCGCGCGCGACGGCGTGCGGCGCGGGCTGAACGTGCCGCCGCGCGGCGACGGAATGTGAGGGGCAGATGATCGATCTCTACAGCCGCGCCACGCCGAACGGCCGCAAGGTTTCCATCGCGCTCGAGGAATCGGGGCTCGCCTACCGCGTCCATGCGGTGGATCTGGCCGCGCGCGAGCAGAAATCGCCGGCCTTTCTCACGCTCAATCCCAACGGCCGCATCCCGGTCATCGTCGACAACGACCCCGGCGGCGGCGCGCGCGGGCCGATCGCGATCTTCGAATCGGGGGCCATCCTGTTCTACATCGGCGAGAAGTCGGGGAGGCTGCTGCCGGCCGATGCGCCGGCGCGGATCGAGGCGCTCAAGTGGCTGTTCTTCGCCTCTTCCCAGTTCACGCACATCGCCATGCAGGTGCATTGGCTGGTGCGGCTCAGGGAGCAGGGCAAGGCGGCGCCGCATCTCGACGATTACCGGGTCGAACTGAAGCGCCTCTACGGCGTGTTCGACGGCGTGCTGGCGGGGCGGAAGTGGCTCGCCGGCGCGGATTATTCCATCGCCGACATCGCGGCCTGGACCTGGGCCGAACGGCACGCGATGCACGGCATAGTGATCGAGAGCTTTCCGGCGCTGGCCGACTGGTTCGCGCGCATCTCCGCCCGTCCCGCGACGAAGACGGGCTACGACATCCCGCCGCGCAACGACTGAACTGCGGGCCGGCTGAGGCTCAGGCGCTGCGCAGGCGGGGCGAACGCATCCGCGGCATGCGGGCGGCTTCGGCGAGCGCATTCATCGGCACGACTTCGCCCTTGGTTTCGATGCCGAGCAGGCCGCACAGTTCGGCGCGCGCCGTCTGCAGCGTCTTCACCTCGCGCGCGTCCTCGCGGTCGAGAACCTGGATGCAGCTCAACTTGATCTCGATAAGGTCCAGCAGCGCCTCGGCGCTTTTCTTCGACAATTCCATGATCGTCCCCCTCGCGGTGTCTACGTGATGACCGATGTTCGTTCCCTGGTGAGAAGGATCATGGTGAGAAGGTCGTAAACGATCGGTAAAATTCGAAATAAAATTTATCACCTATGACCTATGACAATAGCTGCAAGGAAATATGGTTCGGCGTGACGGGAAAATCCCGGCTTTCGCGCCAGCTTCGAATCAAGTTGCCGGCGATCAGGAGCCGGCGTTGAGGAGTTGTTAACCCTGTCGTTCTTATCCTGAACCGTGGCGGCCCCTTCGCCCGGCGGGAATATCCTGCGGGTGCGATTGCGGCGCGCGGATGCAGCGAACGGCGAGGGTGCCATGCCCCAGGCGACAGCCCGCAGGAAACCGAGTAAAGCGAGAAACGCAGCGATGATCGGAACGATGACGGCGGAGCGCCTCGGCACGCCCAACTACGACCGCCGCCTGACCGACAAGATATTGGCGGCGTTCAATCACGCCTATGCCACCGGCGCGGTCAAGACGGCGAACCATCTCAAGTCGGTGCTGGCCGAGGTGGAATCCCAGGAACGCGCCCGCTTCACGCGCCGCAATTCGACCGCGGTCGGCCAGGCCGACCTGTGGATCGCCTTCGTCGAGGCGCGCAACCGCTACAACGCGCTGGCCGAGGATGCGGGCGCCGCCGCCAAGGCGGAAGAGGCGCTGGCGGCGATGAAGGACGCCTACCGGGCGTGGTCCGACGCCGCCTGAGACCGCCGCCATCGCGGTAATCTGCTGAAAAACCGGACGTTTTGCCGATGCCCGGCGGCGTGCGGTTTCGCTTTTCAGGCCGGCGACACCCTTGTAACCTCGCGCCACCATGATCGCCTACCTGTCCGACCCGACCATCTGGTTGAGTTTCACCACGCTTGCGCTGCTCGAGATCATTCTCGGCATCGACAACATCATTTTCATTTCCATCATCGCCGAGAAATTGCCGCCCGAGCGGCGCGCCACGGCCCGCCTGATCGGCCTCGGCCTCGCGCTGGTGATGCGCATCCTCCTGCTCTTCTCGCTGACCTGGCTGGTCAAGCTGACGGCGCCCGTGCTGTATATGCTCGACAAGGGCTTTTCATGGCGCGACGTCATCCTGTTCGCGGGCGGGTTGTTCCTCATCGCGAAGGCGACCATCGAAATCAACGCCACCATCGAAGGCCACGCGGCGTCGGGGCCGAAGAAGGTCGCCTCGACCTTCGCCGGGGTCATCTTTCAGATCATCCTCATCGACATGGTGTTCTCCGTCGATTCGATCCTGACCGCCGTGGGCCTGACCGACGAACTGCCGGTGATGATCGCCGCCGTGATCGTGTCCATCATCGTCATGATGCTGGCGGCCCAGCCGGTCGCCGCATTCGTCGAGCGGCACCTGAGCGTGAAGATGCTGGCGCTCGCCTTCCTTGTGCTGATCGGCATGGTGCTGGTGGCCGACGGTCTCGGCTTCCACATCCCGAAGGGCTACGTCTACGCCTCGGTCGGGTTCTCGCTCGCCGTGCAGGCGCTTGTCCTACTCGCGCACAAGCGCCGCGGCGCCCTCTGACCGTCGCGCGGGGGTGCGCGCCGGCGGGCGGCGCGCTATGATCGCACCCGAACAAGACACAAGAGCGCCTCGCCGCGCGCAAGACCGGGAGACCAGTCATGGGTGAATTCGCCATCGGCCAGCCGGTGTTCCGCTTCGAGGACCAGCGCCTCCTGCGCGGCGGCGGCCGCTATTCCGACGATATGTCGATGCCGGGCATGGTTCACGCCGTGCTGGTGCGTTCGCCCCATGCCCATGCGCTGATCCGCCGGATCGACATCGACGCCGCGCGCGCCGCCCCCGGCGTGCTCGCCGTGCGCACCGGCGCCGACTGGGCGGCCTCGGGTCACGGAGACCTGCCGGTTTCCAAGGCCGGCTGGAAGCGGCCGGGCGGCAAGACCATGTACCGCCCGCGCTATCCGGCGCTGGTCGCCGACCGGGTGCGCCATGTGGGCGATCCCGTCGCCCTCGTGGTCGGCGAAACCCGCGCCCAGGCCCAGGACGCCGCCGACCTCATCGCCGTCGATTACGAGCCGCTGGCGGCCGTCGCCGCCACCGACTGCGCGGCGCTGCCCGGCGCGCCGCTCGTCTGGGACGACTGCCCCGGCAACATCTGCTTCACCCATCAGGCGGGCGACCGGGAAAAGACCGAAGCCGCCTTCGCCGGGGCCGATCATGTTGTCACCCGCAAGTTCGTCATCAGCCGCGTCTATGCCGCGGCGATGGAGCCGCGCGCCGTACTCGGCCACTACGATGCGGCCGAGGATCGCTACACGGTCTGGTCGCCGTTGCAGCGCGCCCACCAGTTCCAGGCCGAGCTGGCCGCGACGCTCGGCATCCCGGTCGGCCGGCTGCGCGTGGTGGCGCGCGACGTGGGCGGCAGTTTCGGCAACAAGTCGGCGGTCTACAACGAGGTTCCGCTCTGCCTCTGGGCCTCGCGCGTCGTCGGGCGGCCGGTCAAGTGGACCGCGACGCGCTCGGAATCATTCCTGGCCGACGCGCACGGGCGCGACAACGTGAGCGAGGTGAGCCTGGCGCTCGCCCGCGACGGCACTTTCCTTGGCATGAAGGTGAAGAACACCGTGGCGATCGGCGCCTACCTTCAGACCGGCGGCGATACGTCGTCCACCGGCAACCTCGGCACGCTCGCCGGCGTCTACCGCACGCCCGCGATCTTCGTCGACGTCACGACGGTATTCACCAACACCAGTCCGATGCGCCCCTATCGCGGCAACGGGCGCCCGGAGGCGGCCTACGTGATCGAGCGCATCATCGACGAAGCGGCGGCCGAGCTGGGCTTCGATCGCGTCGAGATCCGGCGCAGGAACATCATTCCGCCCGACGCCATGCCGTTCAGGACGGGACTGACCTTCACCTACGACTGCGGCAACTTCGAAGAGAACATGGACATGGCGCTCGGGCTCGGCGATTACGCCGGCTTCGAGAAGCGCCGGGCGGAGGCGCGCAAGCGCGGCAAGCTGCGCGGCTTCGGCATATCGAATTCCATCGAGCGCGCCGCGGCGCCGGGCTACGAGATGGGCGAGGTGCGCTTCGACCGCTCGGGCACCTGCACGATCATCGTCGGTTCGATCAACCAGGGGCAGGGGCACGAAACGGTGTTCAAGCAGATCGTCTGCGACCGGCTCGGCCTCAGTCCGGACGAGGTCTTCTACGTCAGCGGCGACACCGACAAGGTCGCGGCGGGCGAAGGCACGGGCGGGTCGCGCTCGGCGACCATCGGCGGCTCGGCCCTGCTGGTATCGAGCGACAAGATCATCGACAAGGGCAAGGCCATCGCCGCCAAGGCGCTTGAGGTCGATGTGGCCGACGTCGCCTTCGCCGACGGCGTGTTTTCGTCGACGAAGTCCAACCGTTCCCTCACCATAAAAGAAGTGGCCAGGCTCGCCGTCAATCCGAAGGCGATGCCCGCGGGGCTGGAGCCCGGCCTGATCGCCAACACGGTCTACCGCACCCCGGTGGAGAACTTCCCCAACGGCTGCCACGTCTGCGAGCTGGAAATCGACGCCGAGACGGGCCGCGTGGAACTTCTGTCCTACAACGTGGTGGACGACGTCGGCGTGGTGCTCAACCCGCTGCTGCTGCACGGCCAGATCCAGGGCGGCGTCGCCCAGGGGGTGGGGCAGATGCTGATGGAGCAGATCCATTACGATCCCGAATCGGGGCAGAACATGACCGGCTCGTTCATGGATTACGCCATGCCGCACGCCGCCGATTTCTGCGACCTGCACGTCGAGAGCAATCCGGTGCCGACGCGCACCAATCCGCTCGGCGTCAAGGGCGCGGGCGAGGCGGGCAACGTCGGCGCATTGCCCGCCATCGGCAGCGCCATCGCCGACGCGCTGGCGCCGCTCGGCATACGCGAAGTGCCGATGCCGGCGACGGCCGAAAGCCTGTGGCGCCTCATCCGCGATGCCGCATAGCATCGTTTTTCTCGACCGCGGCACGATCCCGGCCGACGTGCCGGTGCGAAGGCCCGCCTTCGATCACGCATGGACCGACTTCGGCCGCACCCGGCCGGACGAGGTCGTGGCGCGCTGCCGCGACGCCGAGATCGTCATCACCAACAAGGTGCCGCTGACCGGCGCCATGATCGAGGCCTTGCCGAAGCTCCGCATGATCGCGGTGGCGGCGACGGGAACCGACATCATCGATCTGGACGCGGCGGGGGCGCGGCGCATCGTCGTTTCCAACGTCCGCGGCTACGCCACGACGACCGTGCCGGAACATGCTTTCGCGCTGATGCTGGCGTTGCGCCGCTCGCTTCCCGCCTACAGCCGCTCGGTGGCGGCCGGCGCCTGGCAGAAGGCCGGCCAGTTCTGCTACTTCGACCACCCGATCCACGACATGGCCGGCTCCACGCTCGCCATCATCGGGGCGGGGTCCATCGGCGGGGCGCTGGCGCGGCTGGCGCAAGGTTTTTCCATGAACGTGCTGCGGGTCGAGCGCAAGGGCGCGAAGACGACGCGGCCGGGCTACGCGGAATTCGACGCGGCGCTGGCGGCGGCCGACATCGTCAGCCTGCATTGCCCGCTGACGGACGCGACGCGCGGCCTGATCGGGGCGCGCGAATTCGCCCTGATGCGCCGCCGGCCGATCCTGGTCAACACGGCGCGCGGCGGGCTGGTGGACGAGGCGGCGCTGACGGCGGCGCTCGAAACGGGCGTCCTTTCCGGGGCCGCCTTCGACGTGGCGAGCCCGGAGCCGCCCCCCACCGATCACCCGCTGATGAAACTCGCCGCGCGGGCCGATTTCATCCTGACGCCGCACATCGCCTGGGCGAGCCGCGAGGCGGTCGGTCGCCTGGTGGCGCAACTGATCGAAAACCTGGAAGCCTTCGTCGCGGGGAACCCGCGCAACGTCGTCGCGGGCAGCGCCCGTAACGCGGGGTCGCGCTAGCGACTACCAGTCCACCGTCTGGACGTAGTGCTGGGCGGCGAAGCGGTAGGTTTCGCGAATCAGGGCTTCGCCTTCTTCGCCGCGCCCGCCGCCGAACTTCTCCCAGCGATCGAGCAGCGGCTGCCAGAGCAGGTAGATCTGGCGGAAGGCATCGCGCTCGCCGCGGATGAAGTTCACCTGGGCATCGAAGCGCTTGAGGATGCTGGTGAGATCGACGACATAGGTGTCGAACTCGACGAACTTCTCGAAGAATTCCTTGATCGGCTTTTCGAACAGCGAATTGCAGCGCGTGATCTGTTCGGCCACCGCCTTTTCGCCCTGGTAGGACGTGTAGGTTCCCTTGAGCTTCGTCTGCATGCGGCGGATGTCGAGGAATTTCTCCCGCAATGCTTCGATGTAGGAAAGTTCCTGGGCGAGTTTTTCGAGCAGTTCCCTGACGTGTTCGGGCTTGGGGTCTTCCGGTGCCACCGCCGCGGCGATCTCGGCATCGGCCGCTTCGAGGGCCT
>CAXRES010000011.1:0-4422 GCA_964229575.1 Alphaproteobacteria bacterium | reverse complement strand
CGAAGTTTTTTCGGCGCGCGGCGATTGCGCCGAAGGAATCTAGCTGTTGTTTGACGAATCGATCGGGGCGACTGCGACGATGAAACCGTCGCGAATTTTTTCGAACTTGATCAGTTCGAATCGGTCCAGCAGCTTGCGCAGCCACCAGCCCGACCCTTGCACGATCAGGTGTGCATTGCGCCCGTCGTCGAGGGTCTTGTCCGCAGGTGTTGTGGAAACGCTGAAAACCCCGAGCCGGCGCGTCACGCGCCTGAGGTCGTCGAGAACGTTGTCGATCCGGTCCGGCTCGATATGTTCCAGAACGTCGAGGCAAACCGTCAGTTCAGCAGGGGCGGGCGGGGCGCTCCACCCGGGAATTGCAGGATCGTAGTGATGCAACGCGGCTGGGCAGACACCGAGTTCCTTGAGCGTTTCGCCGAGTCTGCCTTTGCCCGCGCCATAATCGAGAAGCTCTTTGATGTCGTTTGCCTTGATGACCTGCGCGATCGTTGCCGCGAAATACCGCGACGCTATCCCGTAGTCCGGATCCAGATGCAGTCTTTCCTGCATCTGCCGGTATTCATCGCTGATCAGCCCGGATTGAGTCACTTTCCCGCCGCTCGATAGAGGGTGCCGGAGGACTTTACCAGAATTCATGAAGCTGGTGCCGCATGTAAGATTTGAGCTTGCGGCCCCTACCTTGCCAAGGGCGCATCAAGCGCGTTTTTTTCAAATGGGTGCCGGATTTTCCCCGCGATTTTCCCCGTTTTTTTCGTCTGCCCGGCCCTGATCCCGGGAGGTTTCGGGGCGGGCAGGGCCGCGATCAGGGCGCGCGCACTGTCCTGCGTTTCGTCTTTTTTTCGCGTTTTGGAACCTTTGCCACACCCGCGCCGCGCGCTGTGAACTTATGGATCTTGTCGGCGGCTGCCAGCGCCAGAAATCCGGATCGGCTCTGTGCCGCGCCTGCGCTGACGGCGCCGTCGATGGCGACGATCAGGTCTTCGTTCAGCGTGATGTTGATTTTCTTTGCCCTCGCATGGACGGCTGGCGCGGCAACAAGAACAGCCACGGCGCCGGCGTTGTGGGGATCGGCCATGATCTCGTCGAGAGAAGACGGGGTGGGGATGGTTTTCCGCGCCGAGGCCAGCCCCTCGAGATGAAGGGCAAGAGCCTCGGCCGCATTGCGGCGGGCTTCATCGAGGGTGGACCCGGCGGTCACGCAACCGGGGAGGTCGGGAAAATCAACGCCGAAATCGGTGCCATCTTCCTTGCGGATCAGTGCGATATATTCCCGCGCCATCGGCTTTGCTCCTTGTTCCTGCATTCCTGCTCATGCGCGCGTTTTACTGCGGCGGCCAGTCCCATCCCGCTTGCCGGAAAATCGAACGCAGGGTGCCGGTCGGTATGTCCTTTCGCGGGTGCACCAGTGTCACAAGGCCCGGCATGGACGGATGCTTGAACTGGTGATGATCGCCGCTGGTGCGAACGAGACTCCAGCCGTCTGCCCTCAGACGCTTGGCGATTTCCCGGCTGTTGAAGGACTTGACCATCGCGGTCCCGTCAAATTGGTGGTTATAAAATACATACCATTTGTTCCTGCGTCAATAAAAAGTGGGTATAAAGTAGTTATTAGCTTCGGGCGTGATTTGCTGCCAGCCGGCCTTGAGAACGGGCCGGCAACATTTTTTCCACTTTTTTCCCAGAAAATTCCCGCAGGTTCCTGGCGGCGTTCCGCAGGAAGATGCAGAGCCGGGCCGCGTGCCCGGCGGTTCGTTTGAACCACCGAACACTGTTGCGACTATCGCATAAATGATTGGAAAAGCTGGTGCCGCACGTTGGAATCGAACCAACGGCCTCTCCCTTACCAAGGGAGTGCTCTACCCCTGAGCTAGTGCGGCCCCGTTCGGAGGGGCGGAAGATGCCACATGGCGCTACCCCGTGCAACACGGTTAACCCCGCAGAAGGGCGGCGCCCGGCTGCCTTATAAGGGCTCGTGGTAAAGGCGCGGTAAAGGCCTTCGGGCCCCGCCGGGCTTGCGGCGGGGCCGCCAAGGGGCTAGCTTCCGCGGCCATGAGCAAATCACGCACGCCCAAGCCGCCGCAGAACCGCAACGCGCCGGAACGCGGCAGCCCGCTGGATGCCCGGCGGGCCCGCCAGGCCGAGGCGCTACGCGCCAACCTGCGCCGGCGCAAGGAGGCGGAGCGCCTGGCACAGGCCCTCGAAGCCGAGCGCGATCCGAAGCCCAAGGGCTGATCGACGGATTCCGCCCAGCACGCCGATCTTGTGGCGTGCCGAAGAATTTCCCCCCATATCTTGAGCCTGCCCGCCGCTTCATGTAACAAAGGCGGATGCCGCGTCCGCGCATCGCAGGGGCCGGGCCAAGTTTCGTCATCTGGAAGTTTTCGTCATCTGGCGTGGGATCGGACAAGTAAATGGACAGGATCAGGATTCGCGGCGGCAGGAAGCTCAAGGGCGTCATTCCCATTTCGGGCGCGAAGAACGCGGCGCTGCCGCTGATGGCGGCGAGCCTGCTGACCACCGACACCCTGCGCCTCGGCAATCTGCCGCACCTCGCCGATATCTCGACGCTGGCGCGGCTCCTCGCCGAACACGGCGTGGAGATCACCATGGACGGCGATGCGCCGGGCGGCGGCCACTTCGGCCGCGTGCTGGCGCTGACGGCGCGCAAGATCACCTCGACCACCGCGCCTTACGACCTGGTGCGCCGCATGCGCGCTTCCGTCCTCGTGCTCGGCCCGCTGGTGGCGCGCGAAGGCGTGGCGCGCGTGTCGCTGCCGGGCGGCTGCGCTATCGGCAACCGGCCGGTCGATCTGCATCTGAAGGGGCTCGAACAGCTGGGCGCGATCATCGACGTTCAGTCGGGCTATATCGAGGCGAAGGCGCCCAGGGGCGGCCTCAAGGGCGCGCATATCGTCTTTCCGTTCGTCTCCGTCGGCGCCAGCGAAAACCTGATGATGGCGGCAGCACTCGCCAGGGGCGAAACGGTGATGTCGAACGTCGCGCGCGAGCCGGAGGTCATGGATCTTGCGCGTTGCCTGATCGCCATGGGCGCGAAGATCGAAGGCATCGGCACCGACACGCTGACCATACAGGGGTCCGACACGCTGCATGGCGCGACGCATAACGTCATCGCCGACCGTATCGAGACGGGCACCTACGCCATGGCGGCCGCCATGACCGGCGGCGACGTCGAACTCGTCGGCGCCGAGATCGACGCCATCGAGGCGCTGGCCGAAAAGCTGCGCGAGGCGGGCATCAAGGTGACGCCGACCGAACGCGGCGTGCGCGTGGCGCGCGGGCGCGGACGCATCAAGGGCGTCGATGTGATGACCGAACCCTATCCGGGCTTCCCCACCGACCTGCAGGCGCAGATGATGGCGATGATGTCGGTGGCGGGCGGCGCTTCGATGATCACCGAGACGATCTTCGAGAACCGCTTCATGCATGTGCCCGAACTGGGCCGCATGGGCGCCAACATCAACGTACACGGGGCATCGGCCATGGTGCGCGGCGTCCCTGCGCTGACCGGCGCGGAAGTGATGGCGACGGATCTGCGCGCTTCGGTCAGCCTGGTGCTCGCCGGTCTGGTCGCCAGGGGCGAGACGGTGATCAACCGCGTCTATCATCTCGACCGCGGCTACGAGCGGCTTGAGGAAAAGCTCGGCGCCTGCGGTGCCGACATCGAGCGCATCAAGGACTGAGGGAAGGGAAGCCGCCGTGTCCGCCCCGCTCAAGCTGCGCGCCATGGACGCCGACGACATCGCGGTTCTGGCCGCCTGCTTGCAGGACGCGCTGGTGCCGGCGAGCGACATGCGCTACCTGCCCGCCGAAAAGCGTTTCGTGCTGGTGGCCAACCGCTTCTGCTGGGAAAAACTGCCGGCCACTGCGCTCGATCCCGCGGCCGCTCCCGCCGCCGGAGAGGACGAAAAGGGCCCCTTCGAGCGCGTTCACTGCGGGCTTTCCATCGAGCACGTCAGGCGCGTTCAGGCGCGCGGCTTCGATCCCATGGGCGCGACGGACAACGAGCGCCTGTTCGAGGTACTCTCCATACTGCCCGAAGAGGGTCTGCCCGCAGAGGGTCTGCCCGGGGCAGGCAGGGACGGGGCCGTGCTGACGCTGGTCTTCGCCGGGCAGGTTGCCGTGCGGCTCGAGGTCGAGCGGATCGAAATTTTCGCCCAGGACGTGGGCGAGCCGTGGCCCACCCTGTGGCGGCCGCACCACCCGTTCGAGGGCGAAACCGGCTAGATCCGGGCATTCCGGCCCCCTCCGGCGGGCCGGGCCGCCCGGGCTGGCATCGGCGGGCGGAACGCGCTAAAACAGCCCGCTTTCGGCCCCGGGGGCCGGGACCGGAAATTCGATATCGGGAACAGGCACGTGCGCGACAACCAGCCGCTCGTCATGGCATTGCCGAAGGGCCGCATC
>CAXRES010000010.1:0-6041 GCA_964229575.1 Alphaproteobacteria bacterium | reverse complement strand
TCAAGATCCATCCTGTCTACAAGCGCATCGACACCTGCGCCGCCGAATTCCGCTCGCTCACGCCCTACATGTATTCGACCTACGAAGGCGCCGGCCTGACCTTGGCCGAGAGCGAATCGGACGTGAGCGACCGCAAGAAGGGGATCATTCTCGGCGGCGGCCCCACCCGCATCGGCCAGGGCATCGAGTTCGACTCCTGCTGCGTGCACGCGGCCTACGCCCTGGCCGACATCGGCTACGAGTCGATCATGGGCAACTGCAACCCGGAAACCGTGTCGACGGCCTACGACACATCCGACCGCCTCGACTTCGAGCCGCTGACCGCCGAAGACGTGCTGGAGATCGTGCGCGAGGAAACGGCCAAGGGCACCCTCCTCGGCGTCATCGTGCAGTTCGGCGGCCAGACGCCCCTGAAACTCGCCAAGTCTCTCGCCGCGGCAAAAGTGCCGATCCTGGGGACCAGCCAGAACGCCATCGACGTCGCCGAGGACCGCAATCGCTTCGCCAATCTGTGCGAGAAGCTCAAGCTGAGCCAGCCCGACAACGGCATCGCCACATCGGCCAAGCAGGCGCTCGCCATCGCGCGCCGCATCGGCTATCCGGTGCTGCTGCGCCCGAGCTATGTGCTGGGCGGCCGCGCCATGGAGATCATCCACGACGACGCCGAACTGGAACGCTACATGAAATTCGCGGTCAAGGCGTCGGGCGACAACCCGGTGCTGGTCGACCGCTACCTTTCGGACGCGATCGAGGTGGACGTCGACGCGCTGGCCGACGGCAAGACCGTGATCATCGCCGGCATCATGGAGCACATCGAGGAAGCCGGCGTCCATTCGGGCGACTCGGCCTGTTCGCTGCCGCCGCGCTCGTTGTCGGACGCGGTGATCAAGGACATCAGCGGCCAGACGGTGAAGCTCGCCAAGGCGCTCAAGGTCATCGGGCTGATGAACGTCCAGTACGCGGTGAAGGACGGCGTCGTCTACATCCTTGAAGTCAACCCGCGCGCCTCGCGCACGGTGCCCTTCGTCGCCAAGGCGACCGGCCAGGCCATCGCCAAGATCGCGGCCCGCGTCATGGCGGGCGAGAAGCTCGCTTCCTTCGGGCTCAAGTCCTTCCTGGAAGACCAGACCCGCGCCACGCACGTCGCGGTCAAGGAAGCGGTGTTCCCCTTCGCCCGCTTCCCCGGCGTCGACATCATCCTCGGCCCCGAGATGAAATCGACCGGCGAGGTCATGGGCATCGATTCCTCCTTCGATCGCGCCTTCGCCAAGAGCCAGCTGGGCGGCGGCACCAAGGTTCCGGTTTCGGGCACGGCGTTCATCTCGGTCAAGGAACGCGACAAGGTCCACATGGCGGCGCCGTCGCGCGAGCTGGCGGCGCTCGGCTTCAAGATCATCGCCACGCGCGGCACGGCGAAGTACCTGATCGAGCAGGGCGTGCCCTGCACCATCGTCAACAAGGTTCTGGAAGGCCGCCCGCACATCGTCGACGCGATGAAGAACGGCGAAGTGCAGCTGGTCTTCAACACGACGGAAGGCTCCGAAGCGATCCGCGACTCCTTCGACCTCAGGCGCACGGCGCTGCTCAACAAGATACCCTATTACACGACGGTGGCCGGCGCGCTCGCGGCCACCCGCGGCATCGCCGCCGTCAAGGCGGGCGAACTCGACGTGCGGCCGCTCCAGTCGTTTTTTTCCTGATTCCCCCCGATTCTCTTTGCGCTATAGTTTCACCGACGGGGCAGGTTCCAGCTGCCCCGCGGATGGTATGACTGCGCGGACGGATCGATGAACAAGGTTCCCATGACCAGGACCGGGTACGAAAACCTGGTCGAAGAAGTAAAGCGCCTGAAGACGGTGGAGCGCCCCGCGGTGGTGCGCGCCATCGAGGAAGCGCGTTCGCACGGGGACCTGTCGGAAAACGCCGAATACCACGCCGCGCGCGAAAAGCAGGCCTTCATCGAGGGCCGGCTGATCGAGCTCGAGGACAAGATCGCCCGCGCCGAGGTCATCGACATCAGCCAGATGTCCGGATCGGTCATCCGCTTCGGCGCGACCGTCACCATCGTCGACGACGAAACCGACGAGGAAGCCACCTACACCATCGTCGGCGAGGACGAAGCCGATATCGCCAAGGGCCGCCTGTCGGTCACCGCGCCGCTCGCCCGCGCGCTGATCGGCAAGGAAAAGGGCGACACGCTCGAAGTCACGACGCCGGGCGGCTCGAAGGGCTACGAAGTCCTCAAGGTGAGCTATAAATAGCGCGACGCCGGACGCTTCGGCCCGCGCTTCGGCGCCGCGCCCGAGCTTTTCCGAGGCCCTGACCTGGTGGCTGCATCTCGGCCTCGTCAGCTTCGGCGGGCCGGCGGGGCAGATCGCCATCATGCAGCATGAACTGGTCGAACGCCGCGGCTGGATCGGCCAGCGCGCGTTTTCGGCCGGGCTCAATTTCGCCATGCTGCTGCCGGGGCCCGAGGCGCAGCAGCTCGCCACCTACATCGGCTGGCGCCTGCACGGACTCCGGGGCGCGCTCGCGGCGGGCATCCTGTTCGTCGCGCCGGGCGCCCTGCTTCTCGGCGCGCTCGCCTGGCTCGCTACGGCCTATGGCGAGACCATGTGGGTCGCCGCGCTGTTCGACGGCTTCCGCCCGGTCGTGGTGGCGATCATCGCCGCCGCCCTGTGGCGGCTTTCGAAGCGCAGCCTGCAAAGCGGCGCCGCCTGGATGCTGGCGCTCGGCGCCTTCGCCGCGCTCGTCGTGTTTCACGCCGCCTTTCCGCTGGTGATCGTCGCCGCACTTCTCATCGGCGCGGCAAGCGCCAGACGATTTCCCGGGCTTTTCGCCCACGCACACGGCGTGCCCGGCGCAGCGGACGAGCCGGCAGGCCATGCAGGCCCCGCGCCGTCGGCGGGACGGATCGTGCGCCTCGTCGTCGTTTTCGCCGCGCTGTGGGCGGCGCCCGTCTTCTTCGTCATCGGCACCTTCGGCGCCGATCCGTGGCAAGGCATCGCCCAGCTCTTCACCAAGGCGGCCTTCGTCACCTTCGGCGGCGCCTATGCGGTGCTGCCCTATGTGGCGGGCGAAGCGGTCGAGCATTACCGCTGGCTCGCCGCGGGCGACATGATCAACGGGCTGGCCCTGGCCGAAACCACGCCCGGGCCGCTCATCCTGGTCACGCAATGGATCGGCTGGTTCGCCGGCTGGAACCAGCCGGGCGCGCTGACGCCCCTGGCCGCGGGCATTCTCGGCGCGGGCCTCACCACCTATGTCACCTTCCTGCCCTGCTTCCTGTTCATCCTGGCGGGCGCGCCCTATGTCGAACGCATCGCGCGGAACGCCTATGCGGGCGCGGCGCTCGGCGCGGTGACGGCGGCGGTGGTCGGGGTCATCGCCTCGCTCGGCGTCTATATCGGGCGGGCAAGCATCTTTCCGCACTGGGCGGAGGGCGACTGGACTCCCGATCGCCTCGCAATCGGGCTCGCGGGCGCGGCGCTGATCGCGCTCACCCACACGAAGATATCGATTCCGTGGATCGTGCTGGCGGGGGGCGCCGCGGGCATCCTCGCCCGGCTCGCCGGACTGACGGGCTGAACCGGCAAGTCAGGGGCGCCGATCAGGGCTTGTCGTCGGCGCGCACCGGCACGCCCGGCTGGTCCTTCGAGGTGCGGATGGTCTCCAGCGTCTGGACCCTGGCCACGTGCGGCGTCGAAGTCAGCTTCATGGTCAGCGCGTCGCGGTGCGACTTGTCGCGCGCCACCACCTTGATCAGGAAGTCGCCGCCGCCCCGGATCATGTGACATTCGCGCACCTCGGCCCAGTCGGCGACCGCCTGCTCGAAGCCGGCGAGCACGTCCTGGGCCTGGGAATCGAGGCCGACCAGGGCGAAGAACATCTCCCTGAAGCCGAGCAGCTCGGAATCGAGCTCGGCATGGTAGCCCTTGATGAAGCCCGAGGTCTCGAGCGCGCGCACGCGGCGCAGGCACGGCGGCGCCGAGATGCCGGCGCGCTTGGCGAGATCGACGTTGGTCATGCGGCCGTCTTCCTGCAGATCGGCCAGGATGCGGTGATCGATGCGGTCGAGGCGGACACGCTGCATGGGGGAACTCCCTTGGCAGGCGGCGGCCTTATATGTGGGAAAGGCGGGGCCCCTGCCCGACGCCCCCTTTATAGGCCCTGCGAAATAATATTTCAACGAAAGGGCGGCCGGCGGCCCGCGGAGGCGCCGCGCACCGGCCCCGGCAAGGCCAGAGTTTTCCCCGGGATTCCCAGCCATGCACCGGCCGCGGGCCTTGCGACGCGGGGGGGCGGTTTCTATGTTAGGGGCCCATCCCACCCGAGCCGGATCAGCCTGCCATGAGCGAAGCCACCCACGCCAAAGTCGTCATTCTGGGATCGGGGCCGGCGGGGCTGACGGCGGGCATCTACACGGCGCGCGCCAACCTCGCCCCCATCCTGATCGCCGGCATGCAGCCCGGCGGCCAGATGACGATCACCACCGATGTCGAGAACTATCCCGGCTTCGCCGACGTCATCCAGGGCCCCTGGCTGATGGAACAGATGCAGAAGCAGGCGGAGAAGGTCGGCACGCGCTTCGTCAACGACCTGATCGTCAGGGTCGACTTTTCAAGACGCCCGTTCGTCCTCGAAGCGGATTCGGGCGCGCGCTTCACCGCCGACGCTGTGATCGTTTCCACCGGCGCGCAGGCGCGCTGGCTCGGCCTGCCGTCCGAGGAAAAATTCAAGGGCTTCGGCGTTTCGGCCTGCGCCACCTGCGACGGCTTCTTCTTCCGCGGCAGGAAGGTCGCCATCGTCGGCGGCGGCAATACGGCGGTGGAAGAGGCAATCTACCTGACCAACCACGCCGAGCACGTCACCGTGATCCACCGGCGCGACAGCTTCCGCGCGGAAAAGATCATGGTCGATCGGCTGCTGGCCAATCCGAAGATCAGCGTCATGTGGGATCACGCGCTGGACGAGGTGACGGGCACCGACAACCCGCCGGGCGTCACCGGCATCCGCGTGAAGAACGTCAAGACCGGCAAGACGAGCGAGCTTGCGCTCGACGGCGTCTGCATCGCCATCGGCCACACGCCAAACACGGGCATCTTCAAGGGCCAGCTCGACATGGACGCCGAAGGCTATCTCGTGACGAAACCCGATTCGACGGCGACCAACGTGCCCGGCGTCTTCGCCGCGGGCGACGTGCAGGACAAGGTTTTCCGCCAGGCCGTCACCGCGGCGGGCACCGGCTGCATGGCGGCGATCGAGACCGAACGCTTTCTCGCGGCGCATGAACAGGCGGGCGGCCGGAAGGCCGCCGAATAAGGACCGGCGCCGGCGCGGCGGCACAGCCGCCCTGCCGGAAGGCCGCGCCACGGTGGAGACTTCATGGACTGGGACAAGCTCAGGATTTTCCACGCCGTGGCGGAAGCCGGCAGCTTCACGCACGCGGGCGAGAACCTGAATCTCTCGCAATCGGCGATCTCGCGCCAGGTCTCGGCGCTCGAACAGGATCTCGGCGTCGCGCTGTTCCATCGCCATGCCCGCGGCCTGGTGCTGACCGAACAGGGCGAGCTGCTCTATTCCACCACGCGCGACGTCGTGCAGCGGCTGGCCAATGCCCAGGCGATGCTGACCGATTCGACGGAACGGCCGCGCGGCGTGCTCAAGGTGACGACGACGGTGGCGCTCGGCTCGATCTGGCTGACGCCGCGCGTCAAGCAGTTCATGGAACGCTATCCCGACGTGCGGCTCACCTTGCTGCTCACCGACGACGAAATGGACCTCGGCATGCGCGAGGCCGACGTCGCCATCCGGCTGAACGCGCCGACGCAGCCCGATCTCGTCCAGCGCCGGCTGATGACCATGCACAACCACGTCTATGCCGCGCCCGAATACCTCAAGGCCCACGGCATGCCGCAGACGATGAAGGATCTCGCCCAGCACACGCTGATCATCTACGGCGAGGACCTGCGTCCGCCGACGGCGCACGTCAACTGGCTGATGGACGGCCTCAGGCGGCTCGGGGTGAACCCCGCCAACGT
>CAXRES010000009.1:0-25674 GCA_964229575.1 Alphaproteobacteria bacterium | reverse complement strand
GACGCTAGGGCAGATGCGAATTGAATGCAACCGCACGGGGCAGGGCGAATGCCGTCGATGGCTCGGCGTTTTCCGGTCAAAACCGTTCAGGAGATGCTTTCAGTTTTTCCCGGAAGCGGCCAATCGGCGCTCGGCGCGGCGCGAGCGTTGACCAGCCCGCCCGGCGCGGCCGAGCGACACAAGACGCTTTCATATGGACGCCTCCGGGGGCACAATTTCGCTGAAGGTTGAGGGAGAAACATCATGCTCACGCAGGCCGACAACGATCTTCTGACGCAGACCGGGCCAGGCACGCCCTGCGGCAAGCTGTTGCGCAGCTACTGGCAGCCGATCGCGTCTTCGGAAGAACTGCCGCCCGGCGGCGATCCGCTGCCGATCCGCATCATGAGCGAGGATCTGGTCCTGTTCCGCGACGATCAGGACCGTCTCGGCCTGATCCAGCAGGGCTGCCCGCACCGCGGCACCGATCTTTCGTATGGCCGCATCGAGGACGGCGGCATCCGCTGCCTCTATCACGGCTGGCTGTTCGACATCCACGGCAAGTGCCTCGACCAGCCGGCGGAAGCGCCCGGCCGCAAGTTCTGCGACAAGGTGCGCATGGTGAGCTACCCGGTGCAGGAAAAGGGCGGCGCGATCTGGACCTACATGGGCGAGGGCGCGCCGCCGCAGATCCCCGACTTCGGCTTCCTGATGGTGCCGGAACCCAACCGCCTCAACTTCCGCGTCAAGCAGATGTGCAACTGGTTGCAGGGTCTCGAAAGCTCCACCGACCCCGCGCATACGACGTTCCTGCACCGCAGGCCGCCGGGGATCAAGTCAGAGCGTTCGGGCGCCGACGTCAGCGCCATCCGTGGAGCCGAGCCGCCCGCCATCAGCACCGAAAACACCAGCTTCGGCACGCGCATCTACGCGCTGCACAACGCGCCGGGCGGCAAGAAATACCTGCGCGTGAACAATTACGTCTATCCGTCGGGCACCACCGCCTCGCAGTCGGGCGGCGATGACGCGCACCGCGGCGACGTCGCCTATCAGGGACGCATCTACGTGCCTGTCGACGATCACTGCCATTACCGCTTCGAGTTCTTCTGCAACCCCAACAAGCCGATCGACAAGGAACGCATGCGCAAGAACCGCGAGGCCAACGTCGCGCCCGATCACCGCCATATCCGGCGCATCGACAATCGCTATCTGCAGGACCGCGAGAGCATGAGATCGGGCAGCTGGAGCGGCATGGGCCTGCACTTCCCCTCGCAGGATGCCTTCGCCATCGAAACACAGGGTTCCATCCAGGACCGCACCAGGGAAATGCTCGGATCGAGCGACGTCGTGATCACCGCCGTGCGCGCGACGCTGAAGCGGGCGATCAGGCAGATGCAGGACGGGAAGGAGGCGCCGGGCCTGATCCGCAACCCGGCCGAAGGCCTCTACCGCGACTTCATCTGTACCGCGGCCTATGTCGGCGACGACGAGGACGGGCCCGGTTTCGTGCGGCGTGTCATGTCGAGCAACGCCGCCCAATAGGCGCGCCCGCGAAAGAAGAAGCGATTCGCCCGCCCGCCGGCGGATCGGCAGGGGCGCGGGCCAACGCGCTATATCTTTGATTTTTTCGCGATCAGATGTTTCCATCCGATCGCATTGCCCTGGCGCATCATGCGCCGGGCCCCGGGCAATGGGCGAAGGGAGAAGGCATGCGCGCGCTCGTCTGCGATCACTGGTGCGACTACAACGACCTGACGGTTCGGGACTTCCCCGCGCCGGAACTCCGGCCCGGCACGGTGCGCGTGCGCGTCGAAGCGGCCGGCGTCAGCTATTCGACGCAGATCGTCGTCGCCGGCAAGTACCAGCGCAAGCCGCCGCTGCCATTCGTGCCCGGCACCGATATCGCCGGCACGGTGATCGAGGCCGCCCCCGACGTGCAAGGTCTGCCGCCGGGCACCCGCGTCTTTGCGCCCGTCGACTGGGGCGGGTCGGCCGAACAGGCGGTGGTCGACGCGATCCACGCCACGGTGCTGCCCGACGGCCTCGACCTCGCGGCCTCCGCCGCGCTGCCGGTAAGCTACAGCACGGCGGCAAGCGCGCTCATGTGGCGCGCGCGCCTGGGCAAGGGCGACTGGATTCTGATTCACGGCGCGGCCGGCGGCGTCGGGCTTGCCGCGGTCGAGATCGCCAAGGCGCTCGGCGCCCGCGTGATCGCGCGCGCGGGCAAGGACAAGCACGCGTTGCTCAAGGCGCGCGGCGCCGATGCGGCGATCGACAGCGCCGCGCCGGCGTTCCGCGATGATGTATTGCGGATCAGCGGCGGCGGTACGCAGGCCGTGCTTGACCCCTTGGGCGGGGACGTCTTCGACGAAAGCCTGCGGTGTCTTGCCGAAGGCGGCACGCTGGTCAGCATCGGCTACGTCAGCGGGCGTATTCCGGAAGCGGCGGCGAATATCCTGATGCTCAAGAATATCGCCGTCGCCGGGCTCAACTGGGGCCTCTATATCGGCTGGTCGCCGGGCGACAACCGGGCGTTTTACGCGCCGCGCGCCCAGGCGCTGTGGCGCCAGCTCGTCGACTGGTGGCAGGCGGGCAGGATCGCGCCCGCCGTTCACGCGAGCTATCCGCTCGCCGAGTTCCGCGCGGCGATGACCGAGGTGCGTTTGCGACGCGCCATCGGCCGCGTCGTCCTGCTGCCGCAGGTCTAGGGCAGCCTGCGATCGGGGGAGGCCGCCTATTTGCCGGGCGCCGGCTTGTTCGCGTCCAGCGCCTGCGCCTTGTCGCCCCCCGCCACCGAATAGCGGATCGGCACCTTGCGCGTCTTGAGAAACTGTTCGAGCGTTTCCCCGCGCATGCTGGCGTAGATTTCCGGGTTGGATACCCCGATCAGCGCCGCCATCTTTTCCAGCACGAAGAAGCTGACGCCCATGCGGATCATCTCGATCCATTTGCGGTCGCGGATCAGCGCGCGTTCTTCTTGCGTAATCTGGTATTCGTCGGCCAGTCCCTCGAAGTCTTCGAGGAAGCGCTTGCGATGCGCGGGCTCGACGATGCGATGCAGGAAGTCGTTGATGCGGTAGCAGCGGAAGCTGCGCTCCAGCGTGAACGGATAGGTGCCCTTGATCTGGTCCGCGCCGGCGAATTCGTGGCCGATGTGCTTGCGGTAGGCTTCCATCTCGGCCGGGTCCGGATCGTCCCCCAGGTCCTCGAAAACCAGTGTGCCGAGGTTGGTCACCGACGGCGCGTAGGTGTGCGAATGGACCTTGCGCACCTTGTCGGACAGCGCGCCGCGCATGATCAGCCAGGTGATCACCTCGGCGCCTTCCATGCCGCCCAGCGTCGCGTATTCGGCGATGCGCTTTTCGGCCAGCTTTTCCGGCGCGGTCTCCAGAAGATGCAGGAATTCGCTGTCCCACGCCTCGTTCAGGAACCCGGCGCGCTCGCCGTGTACCTGGTGCGAAAGGCCGCCGGTGGCGAAGATCGCCACGCGCAGGTTGTCGTCGGGGAAGCTCCGGATCGCCTTGCGCAGCGTCTTGCCCAGCCTGTAGCAGCGCCGCGCGTTGGGGGTCGGCACCTGCAGGACGCCGACCTGCAGCGGCACGATGCGTCCGGGCCAGGGGCCGTTTTCGTCGCCCATCATCGACAGCGGCGACAGGCAGCCGTGATCGAGCGCCTTGCGCTGAAAGAAGGACATGTCGAATTCGTCGGCCACCATCGCCGCCCCGATGTGGCGGGCAAGCTCCGCATGACCCCTGAGCGGCGCCACCTTGCGCGGGCCGCCGCCTTCGTCGGCCGGGTGGTAGATGTCGCCGACGCCGAGCGCGAAGGCGGAATAGTGGTCGAAAAAGAACGACGTGACGTGGTCGTTGTAGATCAGGAAGAAGACGTCGATCTTTCTGTCCTGCACCCAGCGGCGGACCCTGGCGAAATCCTCGAAGATCGGCGCCCAGGCGGGATCGTTCTGCTTGTTTGTGTCCTTGGCGAAACCGATTGTCGGCGAATGGGAGGCGCCGAGCCCACCAACGATCCTGGCCATGTTCCAATTCCTTCGCGCTTTGCCCGAACGGGGAGTTTGCCGACGCCGATCGCTACCAGACCGGACCGGGGCTGAAAAATGCGACCTGATAAAAAAAGCACAGGGGCGGTCATTTATCCACCGCAGCCTGACGCCGGCCGGGACGGCTTTCGGGCACGATTTTTGCCGCCCGGGCGCCGCGATTGGTCTATCCTTCCGTTCAAGCGGGCGTGCGAGCGAACCCGCATTTTCAGGGCGGCAGACCCTGGACGGAAGGGGGAGGCATCGTGCGGAAAAATCTCGTTTCTCTGAAACCCGGCACCGGGCCGGCTGCGATCGCCCTGGCCGCGGCGCTGATTGCGCCGTTGCCCGCGCTCGCGGCGGATTCGCCGCAGGATTTCTACAAGGGCCGGGCGATGAAGATCGTCATCGGTTTCGATGCGGGCGGCGGCTACGACAGTTACGCGCGCATCGCCGGCCGGCACCTCGCGAACCATATTCCCGGGCGGCCCAATATCGTGCCGCAGAACATGCCGGGCGCGGGCAGCCGCCGCGCCGCCAGCTTCGTCGCCAACATCGCGCCGCGCGACGGCAGCGTGATCGGCGCCATCGACCAGTCCCTGCCGCTGCGTCAGGCGATGGGCGAGAAGGGCTTCGACCTCGACATGCGCGAGCTCCTGTGGATCGGCAATCTGGTGACCGGCACCAATGTCGTGCTCGTCTGGCACACGGCCGGCGTCAGGACGATCGAAGAGGCGAGAGCCAGGGAAATCACCATCGGTGCCACGGGCAGCAGTTCCAACTGGTATCCGCGCGCCATGAACGCCCTGGTCGGAACGAAGTTCCGCATCATCCTCGGCTATCAGGGCGGCAGCCAGATCAACCTGGCGATGGAGCGCGGCGAAGTGGCGGGGCGCACCAACACATGGGCTTCGCTCAAGGCGCTGAACGGCGACTGGCTGCGCGATCGCAAGATCAACGTCATCGCCCAGATCGGCCTTGCCAGGGAAAAGGAACTGCCCGACGTGCCGCTTCTCATGGACCTCGCGCGCAATCCGCAGGACCGCCAATTGCTGAAGCTGCTGTCCACCCCCGCGGCGATGGGCCGGCCGGTGGTTTCGACGCCCGCGGTCCCCGCCGATCGCGCGCGCGCCTTGCGCGCCGCCTTCGATGCGATGGTGACGGACAAGGGTTTCCTTGCCGAAGCGGCACGCCTCAACCTCGAGATCAACGCGATGAACGGCGCTGAAATGGAGGCGATCGTCACGGACGCCGTGTCGACGCCGGCGGCGGAGGTGAAGCGGCTCGCCGATCTCATCGGCTTCGGCGAAAAGAAGAGCAAGAAGAAATAAGTCAGAAGATAACCAGGCGGTCGAAAATCGCCCGAGCGCCGGATTACGGGAGGGCCCCTGCCCATGACGAAAAGACTTTTTGCCGCCCTGTTCGTGCTGGTCTGCGCCATCGCCGCGCCGATCGCCGCCCTTGCCGCCGATCTGCCCGTTGCGACGAAGAAGGCGCTGGCCGATCTCAAGCTCGACGCATCCGTCCTTGCCGGCCTCGATGCCGAGCTGGTCGTGCCGAAGGCCTGGATCGACGGTGCCGCGAAGGAAAAGCCGGTGGTCATCCTCGGTACATGGCGCGACCAGGAATTCCGCGACCTGGTGCGTGCGTTTTCCGAACGCTATCCGTCGGTCAGGCTCGCCTATGACCGCGCCAGCACGTCGGGCCGCGGCATCAAGGTCGTCGTTGCGCTGCGCGAAGGTCGCGTGATCGCCGACGTGATCACCAGCGTTGCCGACTCCTACACCGAGTTCAAGAAGGCCAAGGCCTTCGCTGACTTGCGCGAACTGCCCGGTTTCCGCAACCTGTCCGCCAATTACGTCGCCGAGGACGGCACCTGGGCCGCCTACAAGGTGGCCTTCCGCTGCATGGGCTACAACACGAAACTGGTGCCCAGGACCGACCTGCCCGGGACCTGGGACGATCTGGTGCGCTCGGCCCGCTGGCGCGGCGAGAAGCTCGCCCTGTCCAACCATCCCAATTCCTGGCTTCTGGCCCTGTGGGCGGCGAAGGGCGAAGCCTGGGGGCGCGACTTCACCCGGCGGCTCTTCGCCGATCTCGGCCCGCAGCAGCGCAAGGAAGGCATGATGTCGACGACGGCGCTCGCCGTCGCGGGCGAATTCCACGCCAATATTCCGGCGCCGGAACGGCGCACCGAGACTTACGCCGAAAAGGGCGCGCCGATCAGCTATCACTGTCCCGAACCGGTGCCGATCACGCTGTCGCAGATCGTCATGCTGGAAAAGGCGCCGAACAGGAATGGCGCGCGCATCTTCATCAACTGGCTGCTAAGCGCCGAAGGCCAGCTCCTGCAATTCGTCACGAGTTCCTCGGTGCCGAGCCACAAGGCCCTGCAGCATCGCCGCTTTGTGCCCTTCGCCGATACGATCGTCGGCAAGCCTTCCGTCGTGCGCGACGAGGAGCTTCTCGGCGGGCCCCTGCACAAGGCGATGCTGGAAACGTGGAATTCCTACTGGACCAAGTCCGCAGAAGACGCCCGCAAGGGCAAGAAGGGCGGGAAAAAGAAGGCCGAGTGAAGGGCCTTTTCTTCTCGGGCCGCGCTATTCGACCAGATCGAGGATAAGCCCGTCCGAGTCGGCGAAGTGATACCGGCCCAGCGGGCAGGTGCGGCGGATCATCTCAAGCCGCGTGCCGCCTTCCCTGCCGCGTCCGACCACGACGTTGCCCGGCTGGAAGCGGTAATTGCGCGCTGTGGCCGCCGCGACGTCGGCCTTGAGCGCGTCGATGCTCTCGACCCGAAATCCGATATGATCGAGTCCGCGCGAGGAAATCCCGGTGCCGAGAAAATCGCTCATGCGCCAGGGGATGATCACCAGCGTGATATTGCCGTCCGAAAGGTAAAAATTTTTCGCCTCGCTTGGGCGGTCGAGTTCGCGGAAACCGAAAACGGTTGCGTAGAACTCGGCGACCCTTTCCGCCTCAATGGCGCGCATCGCGATGTGATCGATACGGCGCGGCGGGCGGGTGCTGCTGTCGGCGGCACGGCCGTTTCCTTGCGACAGGGCGAAGACCGTGCCGCCCGGATCGTGGGAACAGGCAGCGGCGTAAACGTGCCCTGCCGGGCGCTCCATCCATGCGGCCTTCGGATCAAACTTGCCGATGCGGGCGCGGGTTTCGGCCAGATCGTCCACCGTGATGCCGAACTGGTCGAGCTGCGCCCGGTAGCCGGCGATGCGTGGCCGAAGCACGAGGCTGATCCGCCCGTCGCTCAGCACCGGATCGCCGAGCGGCCCGTCGGTTTCGACCCTGCGCATATGGAAGAAACCCGCGTAGAAATGTTCGAGCGCGAAATTGTTCTCGCTCAATATCGTCAGGTGGCTGATCGCGGCGGTCATTTCCGGCGCCTCCTCATGCCACGATATCGAGGAGTACGCCGTCGGGATCGGCGATGTGCAGGGTGCCCAGGCTCGATCGCTCGAACAGCGCGAGAAAGGCCTCGCCCTCGGGCCCGGTGCCGAGCGGGGCGGGCGTGAGCAGCGGATTGGCGTCGCCCGCCGCGACGATATCGGCCTTCACCTTCTCGATGTCTTCGACCTTGAAGCCGATATAGTCCATGCCCGGGCCGACGATGCCAGCGCCCCGGTAGTCCATCATGTCCCACGGCATCAGGATGATGGTGACGCGCCCGTCGGTGACGCCATGCGCGCCTTCGATCGGCAGGTTGGCCGGCCTGAGGCCGAACACATCCATGTAGAAGGCCGCGCAGGTTTCCGGGTTGAGCGTTCGGATGCCGATGTGACTGATGAACCGTTCGGCCTGCCAGTCGTTATGGGCATAGACGTCTTTCAGGTTCTCGCCCTTGGCCTGGGTCATGTCGAAGACGTTGCCGTCGGGATCGTGGGTCGTGACGGCGGCGAAGGGGCGGCTCGCCGGGCGCTTGAGAATTTCCACCGTCGAATAGGTCTTCTCGATATGCGCGATGGCCCCCGGCAGATCATCGACCTGGATGCCGAAGTGATCGAGCCGTCCGGGCCGACCGGCCCGGCGCGGGTTGATGTTCATGCCGACATAGCCGTCGCCGATGGAAACGGCCCGCGTCGGGCGCGAGCGCGGCGACGTCTTCATGCCGAACACCGCCTCGTAGAACTTCGATTCGAGGGCGTAATTGCCGCTCATGATCGCGACGTGGTTGATCTTCGAGGCCATGACCGGTTCCCCGTTCAGAGGTTCGAGGTGCGGATGTCGAGTACGGCGACGCCGCCGTCTTCCACCACCTTGACCGCGCGCCTGAAGGCGCCGGCCAGGTCGTCGGGATCGGTGATCGGCCCTTCGACCCAGGCGCCGTAGCCTTCCGACACCTTGGCGATGTCGACGGCCGGGTCGCGCGTCGTCGTGCCGATATGGGCGTTTTCCACGGGGCGATTGCGAATCTTTGCGATCTTCGCTTGGTGTTCCTCGTCGTTGAACCAGGAGGTGTTGTTGTTGACCACCATCAGGAGCGGCACCTTGTAGTGCACGGCCGTCCAGGTGGCCCCGGTGGCCATCATGAAGTCGCCGTCGCCGATGATGCCGACCGGGAAACGCCCGTCGTCGCGGCAGGCGAACGCCGCACCGACCGAGGCCCCGGGCCCGTGGCCCAGCCCGCCGCCCGAAGAATGGCCCGCGTACTGACCCGCGCCGCCGAATTCCCAGATGCCTTCCGGCCAGGAGCGGTGGTTGCGAAGCGTCAGGTACCAGGGCTTGCGCTTCACCGCCTGCCACAGCTCGGCGACCATGCGCTGGGGCGAGATCGGGCGCTCGTTCCAGCGCGCCTTCAGCCGCTTCTGCTGCGCCTCGACCAGGGCCGCCTTGTCCGCGGCGATCGCCCTGGCGCGTGCGGCAAAGGTCGATGCAAGGCTGCGCTCGGCCCTGATGCGGCGCTTCACCGCCGCGGTGATCTGGGCGAGCCCCGTCAACGGATCGGCCATCATCTGCACCGCCGTGTTGGCGAGCGCGCCGCCGACGCGGTTCCAGCGCTTGCTCCACGCTTCGCCCATCGACAGGTCGATCACCTTGCGGTCGCCCGCCTCCAGCTTTTTGTAGACGTTGCTGCGCGCGCCGCCGTAGCCGCCCGTCGTCCAGTGGACGTCGAAGCAGTCGATGGCCAGCACGACGTCGGCCTTGTTCATCACCTCCCGCGATCCGGTCAGGTTCTGCGGATGGCGCGTCGCCATCGACACGAAGGTGCGGTCGTCGGTATAGGCCGCCCCCAGAAGCTCGACCAGTTCGCGCACCGGTTCGGTCGCCGCCGGCAGGTAACCCACGCGCCCGCCGACGATCACCGGATAACGCGCCTTGACCAGCATGTCGGCGACCTTTTCCACGACTGCCTCGGGCGCGGCCGGCGGTTCGGGCGGCTGGAAGCAGGCGGCGCGCACGTCGGGCAGATCGATGCCGTCCTTGAGCGCCTGTTCCTGCAGGCCCGAATCGAAGGCGATATAGACCGGGCCCTTGGGCGCCGTGTTGGCGATCTTGTGACCGCGCAGCACCGAATCGACGACACCCGGCACCGTCGTCGCTTCGTCGTCCCACTTGACGTAGGAGCGCACCGCCTCGCCTTGCGTGTTGGCCGAATGGGTGTAGTCGACGGGTCCACGCAGCGAAATATCGGACGGGCCGGAGCCGCCCAGGATCAGCACCGGCATGCCGGCGCAGTACATGTTGAACACGCCCATCGCGCCGTGCAAAAGGCCGACCAGATTGTGCAGGATGCACAACGCCGGGCGGCCCGACGCCGTGGCGTAGCCCTGCGCCATCGCCGTCACCACGTCTTCGTGCAGGCCGAGGATCGCCTTGGGCTTCACGTTGGCGTTGTAGTTGACGATTGAGTCCTGCAAGCCGCGGAAGCTCGACCCCGGGTTAAGGAAGACATAGTCGAAGCCCATCCCCTTCAGCAGTTCCACCACCGCGTCGGAACCGTATTCGGGCCGGTTCGGCTTCTTCGTCCTGACCGGCGCTTCGACGCGGGCCGCGGCGCGCTTCACGTCGCTCGCGCCCTTCGTCGCGCCCTTGCCCTTTGCGGCCTTGGCCGTCTTCGATTTTCCGGTCTTGCGGGCGGTTGCCATGAACTTGTCTCCTCTGAACGACGGATGCTTGTTGATAACGATGAAGAATAGGGTTGGCGGCCTATGCGGCGGCTCGCCGCGCAGGCGGCGATGCCGCGGCGCGATTGCGGGTTTTCATGGCGTCCTCCCTCATGCCCCCCGTGCTCGTCGTGGGGGGTGTCGGCCTGCCGCCCTTGCCCCCGGCGGGGGGCCGGCGCGGGATTTGTCCTCCCTGTGGTCAGGCCGTCATGCAGGGTAAGCCCGGGCAGGGGCGCTGGCAATCGGCGGGGAAGGGGCGGGGCCGCAAATCCGCTTTGTTTCCGGCCCCGCCCGGCTCTGTGATAGAAGGGGCGAATGCGGGGCCGGGCGCCGTTCAGGGCCTGCCCCGATCTGGCGCAAGGACGAAGAAACGATGGATCAGCCCGAGACCTGCGGCACGTGCGAAAAGCCGCTCGATCTCTGCGTCTGTGCGGCTGTTTCGCCGATCGACAATCGCGTGTCGGTTCTCATCCTGCGCCACCCGCAGGAGCAGGACCGTATTCTCGGCACGGCGCACATTGCCACGCTGCAATTGAAGAATTCGCGGCTCCTCACCGGCCTGTCCTGGCCCAACCTGGCCAAGGCGGTCGGCCATGCCGCCGATCCCAAGCGCTGGGGCGTGCTCTATCTCGGGCCGGCCAAGACGGGCGGCGGTGGACCGCGACGGCCCGTGACAGCGGTCGGCAAGAAAGGCGATGCCCTGCCCGGCCAGGACGAAATCCTCGGCGCGCTCGAAGGCATCATCGTGCTCGACGGAAGCTGGCAGCAGGCCAAGGCATTGTGGTGGCGCAATGCGTGGCTGCTGAAATGCCGCCGCCTCGTCCTCGAACCCTCGCGCCCGTCGCTCTACGGCAAGCTGCGCAAGGAGCCGCGCAAGGAAAGCGTTTCCACGATCGAGGCGGCGGCACTCGCTCTGGCGACGTTGGAAGGCGACGATACCCTGACCGACAGGGTTCTCGAACCTTTCCGTCTGCTCCTCGACAAGGTGCGCGCGCAACGCCGCTCGTGAACTTTGCCCCTCCCCGTCTGACGCCCTGTCCGGCACCCATTTCCTCCCAATGCCATTGCCGTCTAATATGGCTGGACGGGGGATCACGATGACTTGGCGCTCGGACCTCAAAGTGGCGTTTTGCGGCTGGGTAACGGCCGTTTTTCTCCTGGTTGCGGGCACGTTGGGGCCCGGCGCGGCCGGCGCGCAGGCGACTCCCGATATCGGCGCGCCGCCGGACATCAAAGACTCGCTGCGTCGCGCGGATGACGCGTTACGTGCCGGGCGATTCGATGGAGCCATCGAAATTCTCGCCCGCCTGCGCAACCGGCGTCCGGACGATCCGGAAATTCTCTACCGGCTCGGCCGCGCCCTTGCGTTCGCCGGCCGATATGACGAATCCCTTGCCGTGCTCGACCGCGCCGCCATCCTGCGGCCGAACGACATGGATATCCGGCTGGCGATTGCCCAGACCGATTTCTGGGGTGGTCGTATCGAGGCGGCCGAACGCAGTCTCGCGCCCGTTCTCGCCGCCGCCCCCGACAATCCCGACGCGCTGATGCTGAAGGGCCGTCTCCTGTTCGCGCGGCAAATCCCGGCCGCGGCGGAAACCCTGTTCCTGCGCGTTCTTGCTCTCAGGCCCGGCGACCGCGACGCGATGATCGCGCTTGCCGATGTCCTGATGGCGCAGGGCAAGGCGCGGCCCGCGCGCGATCTTTACCGCGAGGCTCTCGCGGCCGATGCAAGCGACCGTGCCTTGCGAGGGCGATTGTCGGAGGCCGAAAAGGCCGCGAGTTCCTGGGAGGCCGACTTGTCAGGCGGCTATTCCGGCTTCGCCCGCCGAGATGCGGCGGAATGGCATGAAGAGCACGTAGCGTTGTCCTATCGTCTCGAACAAGGCCTTCGCCTCGGCGGGCGACTGGAGAATTATTCCCGTTTCCGGCGCGACGATCAGACGTTCAAGATCACCGGGGCGCATGGCGTCTCGCCCGCTTTCGGCTACGGTTTCTTCGCGGGAGCCACGCCCGACGCCGACTTCCGCCCGCGCTTCACCGCGGGCGTCGATAGCAGTGCCCGGCTCTTGCAGCGGTCGGCCTTTGGGCTTCCGGCGCTGGTCGGCCTTGCCGAAGGTGTTTTCGACCACTATGCATCAGGTGATGTTCGCACCCTTCGCATCGGGCTGGAGCAGAACTTGTCTGACAGGCTGTCGTTGACGGCGATGACGATTCAGGTGCTCGGCCAAGACGACAGGTGGAGGGACGGCTGGCTTGTGCGCGCTCGCGCAGCCGTGGCGGAGGGCGTTGCGGCCACCATCGGCGGCTCGGTGGCTCCGGAGACCGAGAATTCCACAACGTCGAACAACCGCAGCATTTTCGCCGGGATCAGCTGGGATATCGATCCCCGGACGACAGTGCGTCTGGATATCCTGCGCGAAGACCGTGAAAGGTCCTACATCCGTAACGCCATTACTCTGGGACTGAGGCGGCGGTTCTGATCATGTCGGTCCTGCAGGGCATATGGCTGTCGTCGCTTGTCCTTGCGGGCGCGGCGACGATGCTCCTCGCCGCTCTGATCGTAAGGCGCTGGCTGGACCGGGCTGTCGCGCGACATCGATCGGCTCGGCAAAAAACCATGATCAACGCGATGGCGCGCGTCGTCGAAAGCCCCGATCCCTTGCAAGCGGTCAAGAAATCCGGAGCCTGGTATTTTGGGGACTTGTCTTGCGATTTTGCCATCAAGGCCCTCGATGCCGTGCGCCGCGTCAATCGCGGGGCGATGCAGGAGCAACTTGAGCGACTCGGCCTCAAAAAAGCAATCTGGCGCGAGTTGGACAGTGGCGAACCGGGGCTGCAGCTCGACGCGATCGGTTTTCTGCGGAAGACCGGCGACCGGACGTTTTGCGACAAACTCTACGTGCTGGCCGTCCGGGCGGAGCACCAGATCCGCGTGGCGGCAATCTCGCTGCTGCTCGATTGGGGCGAGGTGCCGTCGGCACGCTGGCTGATGCGGGCGCTCGAAATCGGCGAGGTACGGCCGTCCATCGAAGCCGAGGGCCTGTTCCGGCGCCTGCCGCCAAACGATTCCTTCTGGCGGCACCAAATCGATCAGACAAGCGCTTCCGGCGGAGCGAAGATTCTAGGCATCCACGCGCTCGCACACCGGCCCGAGCCCCAAAACATCCGCGCCATCCTCCACGCTGCGGCCCACGAGAACGCGGATATTCGTGCCCAGGCCCTGCGCATTCTCGGGGTTCTGCGTGCGCAGGAAGCGCGCCCGCTCCTGGCGGCTGCCTTCTACGACGGGTCATGGTTCGTCGTCCTTCAGGCGGCATTTTGCGCGGGTCGACTGGGCGCCGGGGAATATCTGCCCAATCTGGAGAGGCTGCTCAATCACCAGAAATGGTGGGTGCGGTACCGCGCCGCCCAGGCTCTGTTATCCTTTGGCGATGTCGGACTCGAAATCCTGCGCGCGGTTTCGAATCAGGCGGGCCGTGCCGGGCGGGCGGCCAGTATTGCGCTGTCGGAAAAGGGGGTGCGTTGATGTTTCCGGAAATCCTCGCGCCGTTCAGGGAACCGCTCTTGGCGGGCTTGCAGGTGGTGGTGGCGATCATCATCGCTTCCGGAGCGCTGCAAAATCTCGTCTACGTCAGCCAGACCGTTCTCGCCTATCTGGCGCTCAGGCGTCGTGCCGCGGCGATCCGCAGGGAAAGCGGCCCGCACCGCCATGTGACATCGATGTACGGAACGGCGCTCCCGGTTTCGATCCTGGCCCCGGCCTACAATGAAGAGCTCAGCGTGGTTGAAAGCGTGAAAGCGCTGCTCGCGCTTGATTACCCGCGCTTTGAGGTCATCGTCATCAATGACGGTTCGACCGATGCAACCCTGGCGCGGCTGATCGAGGTCTTCGG
Organism: Alphaproteobacteria bacterium; assembly: GCA_964229575.1. Lineage (GTDB taxonomy): Bacteria > Pseudomonadota > Alphaproteobacteria > SMXQ01 > SMXQ01 > WHSO01. The sequence continues at coordinate 11,641 of CAXRES010000009.1, read as the reverse complement.
CCTGCGGCCGGACCACATGCCCGTCGAGACGCGCCTTGCCCACGCGCCGATCCGCAAGGTCTATGTCTCGGATCGCTATACGAACCTTGTCGTTATCGACAAGGAAAACGGCGGCAAGGGCGATGCGCTCAATGCCGGCATCAATGCCTCCCGTTATCCATTCTTCTGCGCGATAGATGTCGATTCCATACTTGAAGGCAATGCGCTGCGTCTTGCGCTGCAGCCTTTCGTTGAACAGCCCGACCGCATGACCGCAGTGGGTGGAACGATCCGGGTCGCCAACGGCTGCGCAATTCGGCACGGCCGCATTGTCAGCGTAGCTCTGCCCGATCGCGTTTTGCCGTTGTTGCAATCAATGGAATACCTGCGGGCCTTTCTGATGGCGCGCCTCGGCTGGAGCGAGGTCGGCGCCCTCATGCTGATTTCCGGCGCCTTCGGTGTCTTCAAGCGCCATGTCGTCGTGTTGTGTGGCGGATATTCGCCGGGCACGGTTGGGGAAGATTTTGAACTCACCGTCAAAATTCACCGCTATATGCGGGAATCAGGCGGTGACTATGAAGTGCGCTTTGTTCCCGAGCCGGCGTGTTGGACCGAGGTGCCGGAGACCTTGGGCGGCCTGCAGCGCCAGCGGCGGCGTTGGCAACGCGGCGCGCTGGAGACATTCTTCAGTCATAGTCGGATGCTGATGAACCCGCGTTATGGCAGGGTCGGCGTGCTGGCTTTCCTGCAACACCTCATCACCGATGTGATCGGGCCGACCCTAGAAGTGTTTGGTTATATTCTGATACCTGCCATGTATCTGTTCGGCGTCCTCGACGTGGACTACCTTCTGGCTTTTATCGCACTGACATTTGTTTTCGGCGTGGCGATCAGCGTTACTTGCCTGGCGCTGGAGGAAATGGAATTGCGGCGCTATCCAAGGCTGCGCCATCTCGCAATGCTTGGTGCAATCTCGGTCATAGAAAATTTCGGATACCGCCAGCTCAATACATTCTGGCGCTTTCTCGGTACGGTAGACTACCTGCGTGGCGCCACGGGGTGGGGCAGGGCCGGGCGCAAGGGCTTTCGCGCCACCTGACGCAGCTTGTGCCCAAAATGGTATGGGCCCATGCGCGGCCTGCCGATGGGCGGCACTTTAAGGTGCGATCCAAAATTTTGTGCGATAGCGGCCCGTTCGGGCCGAAGTGTCAGTTGGCGCCGGAGCCCTTCTTGCGCATTTCGTCTTCCATGCGCTTGGCCTTGCCTTTACCCTTGGCCTTGCCCTTCTTTTGTGCGTCGCCTGCCTTCTCGCGGGCCTTTTCGCCTTCGCGGGTGGACTTGCGCTTGGCCTTTTCGGCCTCGCGCGCCTTCTTGCGCTCGATGTTGCGCTGCAGCGGCTCCTGGGCCTTGGGATTGGCCTTTTCGATGGCGCGGTCGAGCCCGCGCTTCTCGGGCGCCGACTGCGCGAGCGCAGCGCCGGCGTATCCGATGACGAGAATGACGGCAAAGAGGCGCAAAAGATTGCGAACGGTCGTCATGGCATTTTCCTCCGAAAAGACGCGGATCCGACGCCGCCGATTGTAGCGGGCAGGGCCGCCGCGGCAAGGGCCATTGCCGGGGGTTTGCCTCGAATGCTCTCTTGCTGCCCGTCTCCGGGTCGTTCACCATGCGGAACTAAGGTAAGGGTTGAAAAACAGGGGGAACCGATGACCGAACGCCTGTCGGGCGCGGCGCGTCTTGCGTTGCTCGAACGCATGCTGCTGATGCGCCGCTTCGAGGAAGAAGTCATCCACGCCGCGGCGGTCCACAAGGATATCGGCCGCAATCACCTTTACATCGGTCACGAAGCGACCGGGGCGGCGGTTCTCGCCGCGTTGAAGCCTGGCGACCTCGTGCACACGACGCACCGCAATCACGGTCACGTGGTCGGACGCGGCGCCGACCCCGGCAAGGCGCTGGCCGAGATCATGGGCCGCGACGGCGGGCTCAACCGCGGCCGCGGCGGCACCTGGCACCTGTGCGCGCGCGAGGTCGGCATTTCCTCGACCTCGGCGATGGTGGGCGGCAGCATCGGGCTTGCCATCGGCGGGGGCTGGGCGGTGCGCGAACTCGGCACCGACAACGTTTCGGTAGCCTTTTTCGGCGATGGCGTGCTCGACGAAGGCATCAGCTACGAATCGATGAACTTCGCCTCGCGCTATGATCTGCCCGTGCTGTTCGTCTGCGAGAACAACAGCAAGGAAGGGGCGCATGAAACCTCGCGCCTTGCCGCGAGCGCGTTGACCGATGTGCCGAAGTCGCTCGGCATCGCCATCGCGGCGGTGGACGGTCACGACGCCGACGCGGTCTATGGCGCGACCATGCAGGCGCTTTCGTCGGTGCGCAGGGGCAAGCCGGTGTTCCTGGAGGCACATCTCGAACGCTGGCCGGGCTCCCACCAGATGAAGCCCGAATTCGCCACCGGGATCACCGACGTCACCATGGCATGGGACGAAGGCAGGATCGCCGGTCCCCATGCCGGGTGGATCCGCAATCACGATCCGGTGCTGGCGCTCGCCCGCAGGCTGCTCGCCGACAAGGCGGCGACGAAAGACGAAATCGCCGCGACCGACGGACGCGTGCGCGAAAAAATGAAGGCGGCGCGCGCCTACGCCGACAACAGCCCGTATCCGAAGCCCGAAACCGCGCTCACCGGCGTCTTCGCCTGAAGGAGAAAACCGTCGTGGCAAAAAAATCCTTCCTTCAGGCGATGATGGACGCGATCGTCTATTCGTTCGAAACCGATCCGACGACCCGCGTCGTCGGTCCGCATTTCGCCTCCAGCCGGCCGCTGCGCGAAGACACCCGCAAGGCCTTCTTCGAGACCTACAAGGATCGTTCCCTGCAGCCGCCGATTTCCGAAAGCGCCATCGCTTCGCTCGGCGCCGGGGCGGCGATGGCGGGGCTGCGGCCGCTCGTCAATTTCGGCACCGCGACGTTTGCCTTCGAGGCGTGGAACCAGATCGTGAACGAGGCGGCCAACGCCCACTTCATGTCGGGCGGTCAGATCACCGTGCCGGTGATCTTTCACATGTTCGCCGGCATCCGCGGCTCGGGCGGCGTCCAGCACAGCCAGAGCCCGCAATCGGCCTTCGCCAATTCGCCGGGCCTGCAACTGATCATGCCGGCCTCGCCCGCCGACATGCAGGGACTCTTGCGCACCGCGTTCAAAAGCCCCAATCCGACGATCCTCATCAACCATGTGAAATTGCAGGGACTGGAAGCCGAAGTGCCGGACGGCGATTTCGCCATCCCCTTCGGCAAGGCCGAGGTGAAGCGCAGAGGCAAGGACGTCACCGTGGTGGCGATGGGCCTGATGACGGTGCGCGCCCTTGCGGCGGCCGAAGCGCTCGCCAGGGAGGGCATCGACGTCGAAGTGGTCGATCTCCGCTCGATCGTGCCGCTCGACCGCGACACGGTGATCGCGTCGGTGAAAAAGACGGGCCGCCTCGTGGCGCTGGACGAAGCCTCGGCGACCTGCTCGATCGCCTCGGAGATCGTCGCCATCGTGGCGGAAGCCGGGCTCGCGCTCAAATGCCCGCCGTCGCGCGTGGCGCGGCCCGACGTGCCCGTCGGCTACAGCCCGCCGATCGAGGATTTCGTCACGCCCAACGTCGATCGCATCACCGAGGGCGTGCGCCGGGCCGTGAAGCAACCGTCTATCGGGTCGCCTTCACCGATTTGAGGATGTCGGCCGGAATAGCGAGGGTTTCGTCCACCAGTTTCTCAAGCCCTTCGCCCTTGAGCGCGCCAAGCTCGAGCTTGCGCTTGTCGGCGTCGTCCTTGAGGGCCCTGGACGCCATCATCGCGTCGAAAGCGGTGCGCAAGGTCTTGGTCGTATCGGCGGCAAGGCCGGGCGGCGCGAAGACGGTGCGGCCCATTTCGTTGCCGACCGCGAGGAACCGCAGCGCCTTCCTGGCCGAATCGTCCCTGCCGAGTTCGACCATGGCCGGAACGTCCGGCAGGTCGGGGGCGCGTTCCATCGCGTACTGGACGAGGATGGAGACCCTCTTTCCGTCCAGCCAGTCGCGGTTCGAGGACTTCATGCCGGCCCAGGACTTGGTGGCGCCGTGCACCTCGCCGCGCTCCATGGCGAGGTTCACTTCGGACGAACCCTTGAAGCCCGAGATCGGCTTGAATTTCGTTCCGGCGAAGGCGTTGAGTTCCTTGAGGTGCGTGATGGTGGGCGAGGTCGGGCCCGAGCCGCCCATGATGGTTTCGCGCACTCGCGCATCCGCCAGGCTCCTGATGCCCGAGGTGTGCCAGGTGTAGCTGACCTCGACGATCGGCGTCATGCGGCCGATCCAGGTGAACCTGCGCGCATCGTACTGGATGCCGGCCGAACCCAGCGCCTGCTCGACGGCGAGCGCCTGCGGCGCGCTGCCGAGAGCCGTGCCGTCCCGGGGCGCCACGTTGTAGAGCCAGTTGGTCATCGTGAGGCCGCCGGCCCCCGGCATGTTCTTGGCGACGACCGTCGGCTTGCCCGGCAGGAAGTTGCCGATGTGGCGCGCCGCCAGCCGGGCGTAGAGGTCATAGCCGCCGCCCGGACCATAGCCGATGTACATGGAGATGGTCTTGCCGGCGAAATCGGCGGCTTGGGCCGCGCAGGGCAGGGTCACGGCCGCGATTGCGGCGGCGATGAGGATCAGGCGCTTGGCTGGCATGTCGTCGCTTCCTGTCGCTGTTTTGTTGTCTTTCTGAGCGCAAGGCCGGGGGTTGTCCCCGCGGCGTCGCATTTCGACCCGCTTGATTACTCGGACTTCTTCTTTTTCTTCTTGCTCTGCGTGTAGCCGAGATATTCCTGCACCACCTCCGGCGCCACCGCCGAAAGGTTCTGCGCGATGAAATCCTGCAGCTCGGCGCCCGGAACCGGGTGGCTCACCGTCATGCCGCGCTTTTCCGCAGTCGCGCGGAATTCCTTGTCGGCAGCCATCTTCTGAAAAGATGCGCGCAGGATGTCGGTCGCTTCCCTGTTCATGTTGGGCGGGCCCAGCGTCGGCAGGCCGATGCGGCTCGGCGCGTTGAGCAGCCGAAGCAGTTCGCGCTCGCGCGCATCCTTCACGAAGCTGTCCATCAGCGGCACGTTGGGCTCGATCGGGAAAGTCTGGAAGATGGCCACGACCTTGCCGGACGCGATCAGGTCCGGCCGCGTGCCCTGGATCGACCCTTCGTGGGAGAAAAGCCCGTCGACCTCGCCGCGCTCGAGCGCCACCAGCACCGCATGGAACCCCGGATAACCATGCACGGTGCGGAAGGGGAAGCCCTGATACTTGGCCAGCACGCGCGGCACCACCACGTTCTGCGAACGGGAATTCAGGCCGCCGATGACGATTTCCTTTTTTGTCTTTCGCAAGTCGGCGAGGGTGCGGATGTTCGTTTCCTTGCGCACCCACAGGATCGAATTCGTGCTGACGGCGCTGCCGATGTAGGTGAATTTGGCAAGGTCGTACTGCGCGCCCTTGTCGCCGATAATGTTGGCAAGAAGGAAGCCGCTGCGCCCCGGCATGCCGATGGTCAATCCGTCGGCGGCCACCTGGTTGTAAAGATGATTGCCGAGAATCATTCCGCCCGCGCCCGGCATGTTCTTGGCGACGATCGTCGGCTTGCCGGGGATGAACTTGCCGAGGTACTGCGCCACCAGGCGCATTTCGTTGTCGACGCCCCCGCCCGGCGGATAGCCCGCGAACAGGGTGAGCGTCTTGCCTTCGTAAAAATCCCTGGCCTTCGCGCCATCCGGCGCCCCCGCCGCGAGCGCGGTGGTGGTCAGGGCAAACAGGCATGAGCGGAAGATGCTGCGCATTGTCGCCTCGCTGTCGTCCGTGGGGTTCAGGTAGAAAATCGCCGGTCGTTCAGACCTTCTCGGTCTTTTTCTTCGCCTCGCGCTCGGGCAGGTATTCTTCGTCTTCGTAGCCGTGCTGCGAGATATCGAAGAGGTTGCCTTCCGGATCCATCGCGCGCAGTTCGGCGAAGGGCCGGTTGGACGGCCGCACCGTGGGCCGGGGCAGGCCAAGCTCGACCAGCTTGCGCGAGGTCGCATTGGCATCGTCGACGGTGACGCCGAAGTGGTTGAGGCCGGGCGGCGAATCCTCGGGCCTGCATTTGAGCAGCGCCAGCGTGAGATAGCCGTCGGTCATGTAGACGGCGCCGCCTTCGGCGCGCAGCAGAACATCGAGGCCGAGCGCCGTTTCATAGAATTCCGCGAGCTTTGCCGGATTGGGCGTCTTGATCGCCAGATGGCGGATCTTGGCCATTGCCTGTCTCCCCTGTTTCGCCGGCCGCTTGGGCGCGGCCTTGATCTTGCTGGAACTCTACACAGGCCGGGCGGGTGGCGAAAGGTCGAACCCGGCTCGGCCGTAAAATGCCCGGAAAACCTTATTTTTTCACGCCCTCAGGGCGCGGGCCAGCGCCAGTCGAGCGCCGATAACGCCCAGGCCGGCAGCGGCAGCTGGGCGGCGACGAAATCGACGCTCATGGTCATCGCCACGCCGCCCGCGATCGAAATGAAGATGCCGACCAGCAGGCGCGCCTCGAAAATCTCGTACTCGCGGTTGACGAACCAGTTGAATACCAGCTTGAACAGGCCGGCGCCGCGCATCACGGTCGCCACCACGATCACCGGCGCGAGCGCCAGCGCCATGTAGCGGAACACCTGGGACACGCCGACGAACAGCGAGGAAGCGACGAACCAGCGCGCCGAAACCGAATTGATCGCCCGGATGTGGGCGAAGCGGCCGGGCAGACACATCATGGCGACGATCACCAGGGTCGCCGCCATGTAGGAAACGAGCCCGCCCGCCAGGCTCGCGCCGAGGCCGGCGTCCTGCAGCGCGAGGCGGATGAACAGCGGGCTCACCCCGTAGCCGGTGATGGAGAGCAGCGCAAAAAGGTAGCCCTCGAAATAATGCGGCACGAAGACCGGCGTCTTGTCGTCGCCTTGCGTCTTTTTCTCTTCCTTCTTCTCTTCCTTCTTCTCTTCCTTCTTCTGGCCCTTGCCGTGCCCGCTCCGGGGCTTGATGGCGACGGCGCCGCCCAGGAAGATCAGGGCGATGCCGATGAGGCTGAGAACGGTCAGTTTTTCATCGAGAAAGACGATGGCGAGAAACAGCTTGAGCGGGAAATCGAGCTGCTGCAGCGGCGTCACCGCGTTGCCGCCGATCGCTTTGGTGGCGCGGTAGTTGCAATAGCGCCCCCAGACGAAGTGGAAGATGCCGGCGAGCGCCAGCCAGAGATAGGCCTTGGCGGAAAACTCGAACAGTGCGCCGAGCCCGCCCACGGCCAGCCCGACCACGAGGAATATCGGCACGCCCATCGGCACGGTGATGGCCATGGCCTGGGCCACCGTGCCGGTCAGCACGCCGCGGCGCACCGATACGCCGTTCAGGGCAAAGGTGGCCGACGACAGGACAGCGAACAGCGCGCCGAGCAGCATGATGGATGTCTCCCCCGAAACCGCCGTGTACCCGGCGTTCGCCGCCATTAAGACCCGATCGGGCTGCAGCGTCCAGCGGCTTGCGGCCGCCTGTCCTCAGGCCGGGACGGAATGGACCGGGGTTTCGCGGCAGGTGGCACGCCGCATGTCGCGCCTGTAGCGCTGGTCGTCGAAGGGGGTGGCGCGGTGCAGGGTGGTCAGGTTGTCCCAGACGACGACATCGCCCGGGCGCCAGACGTGGCTGTAGACGAACTGCGGCCGGGTGGCGAAGGCCATCAGTTCATCGATCAGCGCGCGCGTCTCGTCCTCGGGCCAGCCGACGATCGCCGAGACATGCGAGGCGATATAGAGCGATTTCCGCCCGGTGCGCGGGCAGACGTAGATCACCGGATGGCGCGCCGGCGGGCGCGAGTCGCGTTCTTCCGGGGTGGGCTCCGGCCCTCCGCCCAGTTTCCGCGAATACCAGTAGCTGTGTTCGGCAACGAGGCCCTCAAGGCGCTTCTGCGTCGCCTCGGGGAGCGCGTCATGGACCACCGTCACCGTCGATGACGGCAACGGCTCGACCGCGACACAGGACGTCGCCGTCACAATCACGGGAACGAACGACGCGCCGGACATCTCGTTTGCCGCCGGAAACGATGCGGGCAGCGTGCTGGAGGATGATTCCGTCAGCACCGTGTCCGGCCAGCTCACGTCATCGGATGTCGATAACGGTGCCGCGGCGGCGTGGACGGTCCTCGGCGGCGGCGCGGGCTCCTATGGCAGCCTCGCGGTCGACAACACCGGCTACTGGACCTACACGCTCGACAATTCCACGGCGGCGCTCGAAAGTCTCGACGACGGGCAGAACGTCACCGAAACCTTCACCGTCCAGGTATCGGACGGCAATGGCGGTTTCGACACCCAGGACGTCACCGTCACCATCAACGGCCGCACGGACAACAATCCGCCCGATGCCGTCGATGATGTCGTCGCCGCGGGCGGTCCGACCCAGGTCCTGACCTTCGGCACGGAGTTCTATGTCGCAACCGGCTACGGCGGATTCGACTGGTCGTCGTCCGGATCCTTTTACTGGACTTCCGCCGATATTCTTGACGGCGGCGGCTTCATCTACAACGGCTGGGCGGGCCAGAACAGCACCGTTGCCTGGCTGGGCGGCGACAATGTCGATATCCAGGGCATGGACATATTCAATTGGGGCGGGGCGAACCAGGTGCGGTTCGACGGTTACGACAACGGCGTGCTTGCCCATACGCTGACCGTCAGCCTCACGCCGACGTATTCCTTCGTCAATCTCGGCTTTGACGAGATTGACAGCCTCGACATCACCGTGATCGGCGGCTCCTACAGTGGCAACGGAGTGTTCAACACCGGTTGGTGGGCGATCGACAACTTCACCTTCAACGAATCGGGCGGTGGCGCGAGCAGCGAGGACACGCCGTTCGTCATCGCGGGCGCAGACCTGCTGGCCAACGACAGTGATCCGGATGCGGGCGATACGATCGGCATCGCGGGCGTTTCGGCGACCAGCTCCCTCGGCGCGGCGGTGTCCCTCGACGGATTGGGCAATGTCCATTATGACCCGACCGCGGCGGCGGCCATCCAGGGCCTGGCGGCGGGTGAAGCGGCGACCGACACATTCACCTACACCGTCACCGATTCCAACGGCGCCACCGATACGGCGACCGTCACGCTGACGGTGACCGGCGTCAACGATGCGCCGGTTGCGGTGGATAACGTCGCCGCGACGGACGAAGGCACGGCGGTTTCCCTCTCGCTTGCCTCGCTCGCCACTAACGACACTGACGTCGACGGCGACGCGCTGTCCGTGACCGGCGTTTCCAACGCGGTGGGCGGCACGGTCGCGATCGTCGCGGGGAACGCGGTGTTCACGCCGAACGCCGGGTTCATCGGCGCGGCCAGCTTCGACTACACGGTCTCCGACGGACACGGCGGCGCAGATGTCGGCACCGTCCAGGTCACGGTCAATTCCGTCAACGCCGCTCCGGTCGCGGCGGACGACGCCGCCGTAGTGGACGAAGATGCGGTCCTCAACGGCGCGGTCGGCGGCAATGACACGGACGCGGACGGCGACGCGCTGACCTTCGCGCTCGGCACCGGTCCGGCGCACGGCAACCTGATCTTCAACGCCGACGGCACCTACACCTACATGCCGGATGCCGATTACAACGGCGCCGACAGCTTCACCTACGTCGCCAGCGACGGCACGGCGGCTTCGGCCCCGGCGGCGGTGTCCATCACCGTCAACCCGGTCAACGATGCGCCGGTTGCGGTGGATAACGTCGCCACGACGGACGAAGGCACGCCGGTTTCCCTCTCGCTTGCCTCGCTCGTCACTAACGACACGGATGTCGACGGCGACGCGCTGTCCGTGACCGGCGTTTCCAACGCGGTGGGTGGCACGGTCGCGATCGTCGCGGGGAACGCGGTATTCACGCCGAACGCCGGGTTCATCGGCGCGGCCAGCTTCGACTACACGGTTTCGGACGGCAACGGCGGCACCGACACCGGCACGGTCAATGTCACGGTGAACGAAGTTGCGCCGACTGCGCTGTTCACCACCGGCAACGACAGCGTGAATTTCGCTTCGGTCGCCGCTGGCAGCTACCTCGCCGGCACCCAGTATGACGCGCTGGCGGGCGATGACGTTGTCGTTCTGCCCTTCGATGCCGCGGCGGCCGCGGCGGCCGGTTATGACCTCGGCCAGCAGTTCACGGGCGGGGCCGGCAATGACACGATCACCGGCAGCAGCCTCGCCGACGATATCAAGGGCGGCGATGGCAACGACGTCATCTACGGCGGCGCGGGCAACGACTTTCTGCGCGGCGAGCTGGGCAACGACCAGCTCTACGGCCAGGACGGCGACGACCTGCTCGGTCCGGGCTTCGGCGGCACCGACCTGCTCGATGGCGGCAACGGCTCCGACACGGCGACCTTCCTGGCCGCCGTGCAGGCGGTCAATGCCGATCTCGTGACGGGCCTTGCCCAGCGCGGCGCCGCGGTGGCGACCATGGTCGACATTGAAAACCTGACCGGCAGCACGCTCGACGACACGCTGCGGGGCAATGACGGCATCAACCTCCTGCGCGGCGAGGCCGGCGCCGACCTGCTCGAAGGCCGCGGCGGCGACGATACGCTGTACGGCGGCACGGGCAACGACACGCTCGATGGCGGCGCCGGCAAGGATACCCTCAACGGCGGGGCCGGCAACGATGCGCTGATCGGCGGCACCGCCGGCGGCGGCGAAGGCGACCGCGACACGGCGGATTACACGGATGCCACCGGCGCCATCACGGTGGTGCTGCAGGACGATGCCTCCCTCGGGCTGTCCTATGTCGACGGCGACGGCTCGGTCGGTCACGACACGCTGACCAGTATCGAGACCGTCTGGGGGTCGGCCCATGCCGACACCTTCACCATCGCCGCGAATTTCTTCTCTGGCGAACAGGTCCAGCAGGGAATCCCCAACAGCGCCGAACTGGTGGGGTCCGGCGCCAATGCGGTCATCGAAGGCTACGGCGGAAACGACACCATCGTCGGCAACAACGAGGTGATCATTTCCTACCGCCATGCCTTGGCCGGCGTGACGGTGGATCTTGCCGCCGGCGTGGCGCAGTCGACGGCGGCGGGCGACGCGGCCGGCGTCGGCGTCGATGCCTTCTCCGGCGTCGATCACGTCTTCGGTTCCGCCTTCGACGATATCCTTTACGGCAGCGATATCCTCGATCACGGGGTCGAAGCGTTCCGCGGCAATCAGGGCAACGACTATATCGACGGCCGCGGCGGCGCCCAGGATGTCGCCGAATACACGAACGACATCGCCGGCGTCACCGTCAACCTGTCCGGTCAGGATGCGGTCGGCGGAACGGGCATCGCCTACGATGGCTGGGGCAATACGGATACCCTCCTCGGCATCGAGTGGGTGCGGGGGTCGGCCTATCACGACTCGCTGACCGGCGACAGCAGCAACAACTGGTTTACCGGCGAAGGTGGCGCGGACTTCATCGCGGGCGGAGCCGGCAACGATTGGGCGGATTACCGCAATGATGCGGCCGGAATCACCGTCAATCTCAATGTCATGTTACAGAACGCGACCGACGGTTCGGGCAGCCTCGACACCCTGATCTCCATCGAGAATATCCGCGGCTCCATGTTCGACGACGTCCTGATAGG
>CAXRES010000008.1:0-4885 GCA_964229575.1 Alphaproteobacteria bacterium | reverse complement strand
GGCGCCGGGGCGGGCGCGGCCGCGGGCGCCGGGGTGGGCGAGGCCTTGGGGGCACCGAAGCTCCAGCGCAGGCCGACCATCAGGCTGGTGTCCTCATAAGGCGCCTTGACCGAAGTGCCCGAGGCAAGCGACAGGGACACGTCGCGGAAGGTCCGGAAATGACGCAGGTCCGCCGTCAGTGCGAGGTTGTCCTGAAGCGGCAGCGCGACGCCGATCATCGTCTGCCAGGCGTAGTCCAGATCGTGGTCCTTGACCGAAGAGCCGCCGACCGGCCCGACACCCGACCTCACCCGCGTCATGCCGACGCCGGCGCCGATGTAAGGGATGAACGTTCCGCCGGCGGAAAAGTCATAGAGGCCGTTCAGCATCAGGCTGTTGGCGCCCATCGAACCGGCGGCGGCGGTGCCGTTGACGTTGTCGGCTTCGTTCTTGCGCTGGGAATATTCGATTTCCGAGCGGAAGCCGTTGCCGTAGCCGTGGCCGAGCGCCAGCGCGCCGACGCTGCCGTTGCGGAATTCGGCTTCGCCGTTGATGCCGGTGGCCGTATGGCTCGACGATCCGAGCCAGCTCGACCCCGCCTGGATGGCGAGGTACTGGCCGGCCAGACGGCTCGCGTCCTGGGCGGCGGCGGGCTGGGCGATGCCGGAAAGGCAGAGGCCGGCGATCAGGGCGGCGGAGGCGGCGGCGCGGAGGGTCATGGTTCTCTCTCGGCTAGCGGATTGGGGCAGGCTTGGTCCTGCAACGGGAACGGCCCGGTCGGGGCGCGGCAAAAAGGCCCCGACAGGACAAATCCCTAGATTTCTACGGATAAAGTAACACCTCGGGGCCGATCCGTCCATCGGCGCGCGCCCCGGAAAACAGGGGCCTCACGCCGGAACTCCCTTGGCCGGTTCGGCGCGCTGGCGGGCGGTCAGCTTGACGCTGGCGGTCTTGAGCTGGCCGCAGGCGGCGCCGATGTCGCGCCCGCGCGGCTCGCGCACCGGGGCGGACAGGCCGCCCGCGTTGACGATCTCGGCGAAGCGGCGGATCGCTTCCGGGGTCGAGCATTCGTAGGGCGCGCCCGGCCACGGGTTGAACGGGATCAGGTTGGTCTTGGCGGGGATGCCCCTGAGCAGGCGCACCAGTTCGCGGGCGTCGGCTTCGGAATCGTTCACCCCCTTCAGCATCACATATTCGAAGGTGATGCGCCGGGCGTTGTGAACGCCCGGATAGGCGCGGCAGGCTTCGAGCAGGTCCTTGAGCGGATATTTGCGGTTGAGCGGCACAAGGACATCGCGCAGATCGTCGCGCACGGCGTGCAGCGACACGGCGAGGTTGACGCCGATCTCCTCGCCGCAGCGCGCCATCATCGGCACCACGCCCGAAGTCGACAACGTGATGCGGCGCTTCGATATGGCGAGACCTTCCGGGTCCATGATGATGCGCAGCGCCTTCTTGACGTTGTCGAAGTTGTAGAGCGGCTCGCCCATGCCCATCATCACCAGGTTGGTGATCAGCCGTTCGGCCGACGGCAGCGTCCATTCGCCGAGCGCGTCGCGCGCCGCCATCAGCTGGCCGACGATTTCGCCCGCCTCCAGGTTGCGCACGAGCCGCTGGGTGCCGGTGTGACAGAAGGCGCAGGTCAGCGTGCAGCCGACCTGCGACGACATGCATAGCGTGCCGCGCTCTTCCGTCGGGATGTAGACGGTTTCCACCAGTTCGTTGTCGGGGAAACGGAACAGCCACTTGCGCGTGGCGTCGCTCGACAGCCTGTCTTCGGCGGCGGCGGGGCGGACCAGCGTCGCCGTTTTCTGAAGGGCGGCGCGCAGGGTCTTGGCGAGCGTGGTCATCGCCTCGAAGTCGGCGGCGCCTTTTCCGTAGACCCACTGCCAGAGCTGGTTGGCGCGGAACGGCTTTTCGCCGATGTCGACGACGAAGGCGGCGAAATCCTCGCGGTCCATGCCGATCAGGCGACGGCGCGGATCGGCCGCGGGAATGGCGACGTCACTGCTCATGAACGGTCCTTGTCATGCGACCCGGGTCGCGCGGGCTACTTGAGCCCGCAGGCCTGGGTGATCTTCTTGTACGCCGCGCCAAAGCCGCGCAGCGAATAGGTGTCGGTGATCTGGCCGCCGCGCGAGGATGTCCCCGACGCGCTCATGGTGCTGCCCTGGATCATCGCGGCGATCAGCGCCTTGTCGTCGCTCGGGCTGCGCGACCACGCGGTATCCTTGGACGTGAACAGCGAAAAACTGCGATCGCCGATCTTCACCGCGACTGTGCTGTTCTGCTTGTAGGTGACGCCGGCCTGGATGCTGATGACGTCGCGTTCGCCTTCCCTGGGCCGGTGCGTGATGAAGGCGACCACGTCGCCGCGCTTCTTGAAGTTGCCGCGCGTGCTTGCCGGCTTGGACACCATGTAGCAGGTGCGCGCGCCGCCGTCGTTCAGCTGGTAGGTGTACCAGTCGCCCGACTGGCCGAGGAACGTCTGCTTGTCGGCGGCCACGGCGGCGGAGGCCGCCATCACGGACAACGCGGCGGAGGCCGCCATCACGGACAAGACGGCAGCGGCCGACGCCACGATGCACAGCAGGGTGGCCGGAACAGGGCTGCGGCGTAGGAATACGGTCTTCATCGGGCGCTATTAATATCGCCTGGCGAAGCGCTTGTCAGCCGTTTCGCGCCGGGCGCCGGACGGGACGCGGCGACACCCAGCCCTGGCTGCGCCGGCGCACCGGCCCGCCCGAGACGTGCGGCGGCGGGGCGAGGGGCTCGGCGCCGGGCATCACCGGCCTTTCGGCGTGGCGGCCGAACGACAGGAGGCGGTCGTACATGACGATGGCGCCGGCGGTGGCGACGTTGATGCAGAAGCGGGTCGGGATTTTCACCATGTGCGCGCACAGCGCCGAGACCGCCGGCGACAGGCTGCCGCGTTCGGGACCGAAGACGTAGGCCGCCTGGCGCGGGTGGCGAAAGGAGGGCAGGTCGACCGCATCCTCGGCCATCTCGACGCCGACGAGCTGGCAGCCCCGGGGCAGGCGCAACTCGCCGACCGAGGCGAATTCGTAGAGCGGCACCTCGGCCGGCGCGTCGGAGGTATCGGCATGGCGCACGCGGGCATACTGGTATTCGGCGGCGATGGAAAAGATGAAGGACGCGCCGAAGGCATGGGCCGAACGGAACAGGTTGCCCGCGTTCATGGGCTTGGACAGTCCTTCGACGCCGATGGCGAAATAGCCGCGCATGGCGAAGCATGCGCCGCCTGCCCGCCGTTTGGCAAGCGGGCGCGCGCGCGCGCAAAAAGGCGCGCTTTCGCGAATCTTTGAAAAAGGCGCGCTTTCGCGCCTGGCTCTTAGGGCGTATTTTGCGCCGATGCCCGCCGCCCCAAGCCTTCTGCAAAAGATGACCGAGGCGCCGGCGCCGCTGCGCGGCGCGGCCTGGATGCTGCTGGCCGCGGCGGCGTTTTCCGCCATGACCGCGCTGGTGCGCGTCATGGGCGAAACCATGCACCCCTTCGAGATCGCCTTCTGGCGCAATTTCTACGGCCTCCTGTTCATGGCGCCGTGGATCGCCCATGTCGGCTTCGCCGCACTCAGGACCCGGCGCATCGGCGGCTACACGCTGCGCGCCGCCTGCGGCCTGATCGCGATGACGCTGTGGTTCTGGTCGATCACTCTGATGCCGCTGGACGAAGCCGTGGCGCTGTCCTTCACCGCGCCGCTGTTCGCGTCCGTCGCGGCCGTGCTGTTCCTGGGCGAGCGCATGGGCCTGCGCCGCACGCTGGCGCTGCTCGCCGGTTTCGCCGGTACGCTGGTGATCCTGCGGCCCGGCCTCGTCGCCCTGTCGCAGCCGGCGCTGATGGTGCTGGCGGCGTCCGTGTTCATCGCCCTGTCCGTCACCATGGTGAAGACCCTGTCGCGCAGCGAAAGCCCCGAAGCCATCGTCACCTGGATGGGCGTCTACATGGTGCCGATGTCGCTCGTTCCCGCCGCCTTCTTCTGGACCTGGCCGGCCTGGGGCGAAACCCTGATCCTCGTCGTCATGGGCGGCTTCGCCACGCTCGGCCAGGTGGCGATGACGCGCGCCTATGCCGCGACCGACGCCACCATCGTGCTGCCCTTCGACTACGCGCGCCTGCCGTTTGCCGCCGCCATCGCCTGGTTCGCCTTCGCCGAGCGCCCCGATGCCTGGACCTGGGCGGGGGCGGCGATCATCGCCGGCGCGACGATCTACATCGCCCACCGCGAGGCGCGCGCGGCCAGGGCAGGATCCCACCCGATCATCGGCACGGCGACGCTGGGCGCCGGCGGGGCCGCGCTCGCGCCGCAACCCGCGCCGCAGCCCGCGCCGGAGATCCGGCGATGATCGGCCGCCCGCTGGCCGCAACGGGCGCGGCCTTCAATCGCCTGCCCGCCAATATCCGCGGCGCGCTGTGGGTGATTCTGTCGGCGTTCCTGCTCACCGTCATGGGCGCCATGGTCAAGGACATGGCCAGGGACATCCACAGCTTCCAGGTCGTGTTCTTCCGCTGCCTGATCGGCGCCATCGCGCTTGTGCCGTTCATTTTTCGCGCCGGGACCAACGCGCTCAAGACGAAGCGGCCGTTCCTGCTGCTCGCGCGCACGCTGGTCGGCACGCTCGGCATGTTCTGCGTGTTCTACTCGTTCCAGAACATGCCGCTCGCCGAAGCGGTCGCCATCATCTTTTCGCGCCCGCTGTTCGCCGTGTTCCTCGCCATTCCAGTCCTCGGCGAAGTGGTCGGCTGGCGGCGCATGCTGGCGGCCTTCGTCGGCTTCGCGGGCATTCTCATCATGGTGCGGCCGGGCACGGCGGCGTTCCAGCCCGTCGCCCTGGTGGCGCTGCTCGGCGCCTTCACCGCCGGCGCCATCGCCATCATCATCAAGCA
>CAXRES010000007.1:0-22015 GCA_964229575.1 Alphaproteobacteria bacterium | reverse complement strand
CCACTCCTCGTGGATCGGGCTTTCCTGGGTCGGCAGCGGACGCGTACCGAACTGGAACGCGATCGGCCCCAGTTCGGGATTGTCGATCCAGTCCGTCCACTCGGACAGCCACCAGACGCCGCCCGCCATGAAGACCGGCGTTTCATTGAGCCCGCATTCGCGCATCAGTTCGCGCAGTTCGCGCACGCGCGGCAGCGGATCCTGCGGCTTGTTGGGATCTTCGACGTTGGAAAGGCCGTTATGGCCGCCGGCCAGCCACGGATCTTCGTAGACGACGCCGCCAAGCAGGGCGGCGAACTTGTGATAGGCGCGCTTCCACAGGGCGCGGAAGGCGCGCGCCGAGGATACGATGGGATAATAATAGACGCCGTACTGGGCGCAAATTTCCGCCATGCGATAGGGCATGCCGGCGCCGCAGGTGACGCCGTGGATGAGCCCCTTGGCCCCTTCCAGCACACCCTTCAGCACGCGTTCGGCGCCGCCCATTTCCCACAGGATGTTCATGTGGATGCGGCCCTGGCCCGCGCACATGTCGTGGGCGATGCGCGCCTGGGTGATGCCGCCCTGGATCGAGAAGGCGAGCAGTTCCTCGTGCCTTTCGCGCCGGGTGCGGCCCCTGTAGACGACGGGGATCGGGTTGCCGTTTTCGTCGCGCGCATCGGCATTCACCCCGGAGAACGTGCCGACGCCGCCCGACGCCGCCCAGGCGCCCGAGCTTTCCCCGTTGGACACGGAGATGCCCTTGCCGCCTTCGACCAGCGGCAGCACTTCCGCGCCTGAGATAATGACTGACTTCAGTGCCTTCATATGCCGGTTTCCGGTATGGCGGTCCTCATGCCATGGAACGGGCCGAAGCCCGTGCCGGAGAGCGATGGACGCCCGTGGCAAATAAAAGCGCGCACCTCGGTTTTATATCGGATCGGAGGGCCGGAAGGCCAGCCCCCAATGGCAGTCCCGGGATCGCCGGCGGGGCCCGAAACCCCGCCGGCGTCGGGGTTATTCCGCGGCCGGCGTATCGTTCGCCTCGCCGGCGATATCGGCGCCGGTTTCCTGGTCGACGACGCGCATGCTCAGGCGCACCTTGCCGCGGTCGTCGATGCCGAGCACCTTGACCTTGACCATGTCGCCTTCGTTGACGACGTCGGTCACCTTCTTGGTGCGGCCCTTGGCCAGTTCCGAGATGTGGACGAGGCCGTCGCGCGCGCCGAGGAAGTTCACGAAAGCGCCGAAATCGACGACCTTCACGACCTTGCCGGTGTAGACGACGCCCACTTCCGGTTCGGCGACGATCGACTTGATCCACTGGATCGCCTTGTCGGAGGCTTCGCCATCCACGGCGGCGACCTTGATGGTGCCGTCGTCCTCGATGTCGATCTTGGCCCCGGTGGTCTCGCAGATTTCGCGGATGACCTTGCCGCCGGTGCCGATGACTTCGCGGATCTTGTCCTTGGGAATGGTGATCGTGGTGATGCGCGGCGCGTTGCCCGAGACCTGCTCGCGCGCCGAATTGAGCGCCTTCGACATCTCGCCCAGGATGTGGATGCGCCCGTCATGGGCCTGGGCGAGCGCGATCTTCATGATCTCCTCGGTGATCGAGGTGATCTTGATGTCCATCTGCAGGCTGGTGATGCCCTGTTCGGTGCCGGCGACCTTGAAGTCCATGTCGCCCAGATGATCCTCGTCGCCGAGGATATCGGTCAGGACGGCGAAGCGTTCGCCTTCCTTGATCAGGCCCATGGCGATGCCCGCCACCGGCGTCTTGAGCGGCACGCCCGCGTCCATCAGCGACAGCGACGTGCCGCACACGGTGGCCATGGAGGACGAACCGTTCGATTCGGTCACTTCCGAAACGACGCGGATGGTGTAGGGGAACTCTTCCTTGCTCGGCAGCAGCGGATGGACGGCGCGCCAGGCGAGCTTGCCGTGGCCGATTTCGCGCCGGCCGGGACTGCCCATGCGGCCGGCTTCACCGACCGAGTACGGCGGGAAGTTGTAATGCAGCATGAAGTGTTCGCGGTAATCGCCGTCGAGCGCGTCGATGATCTGCTCGTCCTGGCCGGTACCCAGGGTGGTGACGTTGAGCACCTGCGTCTCGCCGCGGGTGAACAGCGCCGAACCATGGGCGCGCGGCAGCACGCCGACCTGCACGTTGATCGGGCGCACCGTCTTGGTGTCGCGGCCGTCGATACGCGAACCGGTATCGAGGATGGCCAGACGGACGATGTCCTTTTCCAGGTGCTTGAAGGCATGGCCGACGGCATCGCCTTTGATTTCCTCGGCTTCGAGCTTCGCCTTGACCTCGGCCTTGACCACGTCGATCTGGTCACGGCGCCTGGTCTTGTCGACTTCCTTGTAGGCCACGCGCAGGCCGGATTCGGCCAGTTCACGCACGCGGGTCTCGATCCGTTCGGCTTCGGCCGAAGGCGCGGGCAATGCCCAGGGTTCCTTCGCCGCCGTCTCCGCCATCTCGATGATGGCGTCGATGACCTTCTGCATTTCCCGGTGGCCGAACATGACGGCGCCAAGCATTTCCTCTTCCGACAGCTCGTGCGCCTCGGATTCGACCATCAGCACGCCTTCCTGGGTGCCGGCGACCACGAGGTCGAGACGGGTATTGGGCATCTCATCAACCAGCGGGTTGAGGACATACTTGCCGTCGATGAAACCGACACGCGCGGCGCCGATGGGGCCGAGGAACGGAATGCCCGAAAGCGTCAGCGCCGCCGAGGCGCCGACCATGGCGACGATATCGGGGTCGTTTTCCAGGTCGTGGCAGATAGTGGTGCAGACGACCTGGGTTTCGTTGCGGAACGTCGGATGGAACAGCGGGCGGATCGGCCGGTCGATGAGGCGCGAGGTGAGCGTCTCCTTTTCGCTGGGCCGTCCTTCGCGCTTGAAGAAGCCGCCCGGGATCTTGCCCGCGGCGAACATCTTTTCCTGGTAATTGACAGTCAAGGGGAAGAAATCGATGCCGGGCTTCGGCGCCTTGTTGGCAACCGCCGTGCAGAGCACCGTCGTTTCGCCGTAGGTCGCGAGCACCGCGCCGTCGGCCTGGCGGGCAATGCGGCCCGTTTCAAGGGTGAGCTTGCGCCCGCCCCATTCGATTTCCTTTTTCACGATATTGAACATGGAATTTCTCTCCTTCCAACCTACCTTTTCCCGCGCAAGGCCCTGCCTTGTGCGGGGTCCGGCCGCGCCATCGCGGCCGGAGCCTTGCTAGCGCCTGAGTCCCAGGCGGTCGATCAGCTTCTGGTATCGGTCATCGTTCGTGTTTTTGAGGTAGTCGAGCAGCCGGCGGCGCTTCGACACCATCATCAGAAGTCCGCGCCGCGAATGATAGTCGTGGTCGTGGGCCTTGAGATGTTCGGTCAGGTTGTTGATGCGTTCCGAAAGGATCGCAACCTGGACTTCGGGGGAACCGGTATCCTTGGCGTTGTTGGCGTATTCGCTGACAACCGCCTTCTTGCGGTCAGGGGTAATCGACATCGTGTGCTCCATCGTTAGAGGTTCAACACGCGTACCGGAAACAACGATCCGCCGGAGTAACGGGCGAGAGCCACGGGCTTCGTCCCTTCCTTCGCGCAGACCACGGTTCCGTCGGAGAAGGCAGCGGCCAGCGCCGCATCACCGTTCCGGGGCATAAGCCCGCCGGTACCGAGCACCGCAACGGCGCGTCCCTGCCGGAGCAGGGCCGCCTGATCGCCGGTCAGAGCCAGTGCCGGGATGTCGTCCAGCGCGGTTTCGACCGGGAGCAGGTGCTCGAAAGCGGCGGCACTATGCCCCAAGGCCACCAGATTATCCAGCGCTATTGCCCCGCTTTCCGTGAACGGCCCGACCCGGGTGCGGCGCAGGGCCGAGACATGGCCGAGCCCGCCCAGGGCCAGGGCAATGTCGCGGGCCAGCGCCCGCACATAGGTGCCCTTGCCGCAATCGACGGCGAAGGTCGCGGTTTCGGCGTCGGGCCGCTCGATCAGGTCCAACCTGTTGATTTTTATAATTCTTTCCCCGAGTTCCGGGGACTTTCCGGCCCGTGCCAGATCGTAGGCACGCTGGCCAGCGACCTTGAGCGCGCTGAAGACCGGCGGGCGCTGCCGGACGGATCCGATGAAGCGCGGCAAAATCGCCATGATTTCATTGGTTTGTGGACGAACCGGGCTTTCCCCGGTGACCTCGCCCTCGGCGTCGTCGGTCGAGCGTGACTGGCCGAAGGCCAGGGTGAAACGGTAGGACTTCTCGCCGGTCATGGCGTAGGCGACGGTCTTGGTCGCCTCGCCGAGCGCCACCGGCAGCACCCCGCTGGCAAGTGGATCGAGAGTGCCGGCGTGGCCGATGCGCAGCGGCCGCCAGCTTGCCCGCAGCATCGCGACGACACGCGCCGAGGTCAGCCCCAGGGGCTTGTCCACAACCAGCCACCCGTCAAGGCGCCGGGCGCCCGGGGGCGGCTTGCGTCTGCGACCCATCTAGTCGCGCTGGTCCCGCGGCCGGTTCGCCGGCGGCCGATCGCTACCGGCATCGTCGGCATCGGCGTCGGCATCGTCCGGATCGAGGTCGCGCGCCACGCGCGGCTGAGCCAGCAGGGCGTCGATCCGGCTCGAATAATCGAAGGACTTGTCGGCGGCGAAGGCGATTTCCGGCACCACGCGCAACTGAACCTCGCGGGCGATTTCGCGGCGGAAGTAGCCGGCCGCGCGGTTGAGCGCGGCGACGACCTTCTCCAGATCGCGCCCGCCGAGCGGCGTGACGAAGGCCGTGGCGTTGTGCAGATCGGGCGAGACGCGCACCTCGGTGACCGTGATGGGAACGCCCGCCAGGTCGGGATCGCGAAAATGCGCATGGTCGATGATGCGCGCCATGGCATGGCGCAGCTCCTCGCCGACGCGGAACTGGCGCTGGCTCGGCCCCCTGGCGGGGGAGTCGTTCCTGCCCTTCTTCATGGCATCACCGCGGTTTTCCGGAACGTCGCGCAGGTCAGAGCGTGCGCGCGACTTCCTCGACCTCGTAGCATTCGAGCACGTCGCCGGCCTGGATGTCCTGGTAGTTTTCCAGCGCCATGCCGCATTCGGAACCGGCGCGCACCTCGCGCACTTCGTCCTTGAAGTGCTTGAGCGTCTTGAGCGCGCCTTCGTGAATCACGACGTTGTCGCGCAACAGGCGCACGCGGGCGCCGCGACGGACCACGCCTTCGGTGACCAGGCAGCCGGCGATACGGCCGACCTTGGAGATGTTGAACACCTCGCGCAGTTCCGCCTGGCCGAGCACCGTTTCCTTGGTCGCCGGCGCGAGCATGCCCGAAAGCATCTGCTTAACGTCGTTGGTCAGGTCGTAGATGATCGAGTAGTAGCGGATGTCGATGTTGTCGCGCCGCGCCATGTCGCGCGCCTGGGGATGGGCGCGGACGTTGAACCCGATGATCAGCGCATTGGACGCGCGCGCCAGCGTCACGTCCGATTCGTTGATGCCGCCGACGGCCGAGTGCAGGATGCGGACCTTGACTTCCTCGGTGCCGAATTTCTCGAGCGCGCCGACGATGGCTTCGACCGAGCCCTGCACGTCGGCCTTGACCACGACGGGCAGTTCCTTCGCCTCGCCCGCGGCGATGCTTGCCAGCATCTGCTCGACGCTGCCGCGCACGCCCGCGGCGTTCGCCGCGTCGCGCTGCCTGCGCTGGCGGAATTCGGCGACCTGGCGGGCGCGGTTTTCGTTTTCGACCGCCGTGAATTCGTCGCCCGCGGTCGGCGCGCCCTGAAGGCCCAGAACCTCGACCGGACAGGCGGGACCGGCTTCCTTGACCTTGCGACCGTGGTCGTCGACCAGCGCGCGCACGCGGCCCCATTCGGTGCCGGCGACGAAAACGTCGCCGACGCGCAGCGTGCCGCGCTGCACCAGGACCGTGGCCACGTTGCCGCGACCGCGTTCCATCTTGGCTTCGATGACGATGCCCACCGCGGCGCGGTCGGGGTTCGCCTTGAGTTCCAGGATTTCCGACTGCAGCAGGATCGCTTCCTCGAGCTTGTCGAGGTTGGTCTTCTTCTTGGCCGAAACCGCGACCCACAGCACGTCGCCGCCCATGCCTTCGAGCGCAATCTCGTGCTGCAAAAGTTCGGACTTGATGCGGTCGGGATTGGCCGCCGGCAGATCCATCTTGTTGATGGCGACGATGACCGGCACGCCCGCGGCCCTGGCGTGGTGAATGGCTTCGATGGTCTGCGGCATGATGCCGTCGTCGGCCGCGACGACCAGGACGACGATGTCGGTCACCTTGGCGCCGCGCGCGCGCATCTGCGAGAACGCTTCGTGGCCCGGCGTGTCCAGGAAGGTGATCTTCTGCCCCGAAGGCATGGTCACCTGATAGGCGCCGATATGCTGGGTGATGCCGCCCGATTCGCGCGCCGCGACGTCGGTTTCGCGCAGCGCGTCGAGCAGCGAGGTCTTGCCGTGGTCGACGTGGCCCATGACGGTGACGACCGGCGGGCGGGATCTCAGCGTCTCGGCCGCGTCCGCGTCGCCGGCAAGGCCTTCTTCCACCGCCGATTCGCTGACGCGCTTGACGATGTGACCGAATTCGCTGATCAGCAGTTCCGCGGTGTCGGCATCGATCGGCTGGTTGATGGTGGCCATGACCCCCATGCGCATCAGCGCCTTGATGACGTCGCCGGAGCGTTCGGCCATGCGCGATGCAAGTTCCTGCACCGTGATCATTTCGGGCAGAACGACTTCGCGAATGACCTTCGTCGCGTCGCCGTGGCCCATGAGCGCCAGCTGCGCGCGCCGTTCGCGTTCACGCGCACGGCGCTGCGCGGCGAGCGAACGAACCCGTTCGCCGCCTTCCTCGTCGAGCGCCTTGGCGATGGTCAGCTTGCCCTTGCGCCTTTCGCCGGTCTTTTCGCGCAGACTGAGCGCCGGGCGCGGCTTCTCGGCGCCGCCCTTGCCGCGCTTGGGCGCGCCGCGACGTTCGGCATCCTCGCCTTCCTCCGCTGCCGCCGGTTCGCCGGAGCGCGGCTTGGGCCGCGCGGATCGCGCGGCGTCGGCCTTTTCGCCCGCCGGCAGCGTCGCTTCGACGGCAACGGCGGCGGCGGTGGCCGCGGCGGCCGCGGCGGCCGCGCGCGTCGCTTCTTCTTCCTCGGCCTTCTTGCGCGCTTCTTCGGATTCGCGCTTCTGGCGTTCTTCTTCCTCGCGCTTGGCCCGTTCGGCTTCTTCGACCCGGCGGCGTTCCTCGTCGAGCTTGGCGCCCTTGAGAATCTTCGCGCGCTGGGCGAGCTGGTCGGCGGTGAGCTGATCGCCGTGCTGGTCGGCCACTTCGGTCGGCTTGACCTGGTGCATGCCGCCTTCGGAGTCGGGCGCATAGGTGCGCTTCTTGCGCACCTCGACCGTCACCGCCTTGGAACGGCCGTGCGAGAAGCTCTGCCGGATCTGGCCCTGCTCCACCGTCTTCTTCAGTTCAAGACGGCCGGGACGCGCCAGCGAAAGCGGCTTCTTCTTGTCCTGATCCTTGTCCTTGGTCGTATCGCTCATGTTCCGTCCACTTTATCCAAAACAGGGTGGGCCTGCACCTCTTCGGGCAGGCCGGTAGCGCGGGCGAGCCGGGCCGCCTCGCGTCCAATGGCCGCGGCGATACCGGCATCGCACACCACGGCATGAACAACATCTTCGCGACCCACGGCCTGGCCGAGTTCGCGGGAGTCAAGCAGCGCCATTTCCGCGAGCCGCGGCGCCAGCGCACGAAGTTTCCCCCGCCCGTCGGCGGCGCCGTCGCAGGCGGCGATCAGCAGGCGTCCTTCGCCCGCCTTGAGCGCGGCACGGGCCTTTTCGAAGCCGACGACCAGCGCGCCCGCGCGCCGGGCCAGCCCGATGAAATCGATCAGGCGACGACGCAACGCCGCCTCGACGCGGGCGACGAGATCGTCCGGCACCGTGACCGGACCGCGGTTGGCGCGCGCGACGGCGCGCGCATCGGCGCCGCCAAGCGCCGCCTTGTCGGCGGCCACCCACAGGCCGCGTCCCGGCAGCTTTTCGGCCAGATCGGGCACCACCGCGCCGCCGGGGTCGACGACGAAGCGGATCAGTTCCGCGCGCGGCGCCGTGCGGCCGGTCACGAGGCAGCGGCGCAGGGCCGCATCGGCCGAACGCGCCTCGCCCCTGCCGCTGTCGCGGCCGGTCACATCGGTGTCGATCGCGGCGGCGGGGTTCACTTCGTCTCGCTCTCCGTCGATTCGCCTTCGCCGGCCGCTTCCGCCGCCGCCGCCGCCTCGGCGGCAGCCTTGTCTTCGGCTTCGTACCAATGGGCGCGGGCCTCATTGATGATGGCGTTGGCGTCGGCTTCGCTCAGCTTGTACCGCGAGAGCAGGCCTTCCTCGCCTTCGGCTTCCGAGCCGCAAAGCTCGTAGCCCGCGAGTTCGGCAAGGTCATCGCGCGTCTTGATACCCGCTTCGGCGAGCGTGACCACCATGTCGTTGGTCAGGCCGGGGATCCCGACCATGTCGTCGGCAATGTTAAGTTCCTTGCGCTTTTCCGCGAATTTCTCCGCCTGTTCGCCGAGATAGGTCTGGGCCCGGCGCGAGAGCTCCTCGGCCAGATCCTTGTCGAAGCCTTCGATGCCGGTGATTTCCTCGATCGGCACGAAAGCCACTTCCTCGATCGACGAGAAGCCTTCGGTGACCAGGAGGTGCGCGATGACGTCGTCGACATCGAGCGCGTCGATGAACATCTGCGAACGCGTGCGGAATTCTTCCTGGCGGCGCTGCGATTCCTGCTCTTCGGTCAGGATGCGGATGTCCCAGCCCGTAAGCTGCGAAGCAAGCCGCACGTTCTGCCCGCGCCGGCCGATGGCGAGCGAAAGCTGCTCGTCGGGGACCACGACTTCGATGCGCTTCTGTTCTTCGTCGAGCACGACCTTGCTGACCTCGGCCGGGGCCAGCGCGTTGACGACGAAGGTCGCCGGATCGGGCGACCACTGGATGATGTCGATCTTTTCGCCCTGCAGTTCGGCGACCACCGCCTGCACGCGCGAGCCGCGCATGCCGACGCAGGCGCCGACGGGGTCGATGGAGCTGTCGTTCGAAAGCACGGCGATCTTGGCGCGCGAGCCCGGATCGCGGGCCACCGCCTTGATCTCGATGATGCCGTCGTAGATTTCCGGGACTTCCTGGGCAAACAGCTTGGCCATGAACTCCGGCCGGGTGCGCGACAGGAAGATCTGGGGGCCGCGCTGGTCTTCGCGCACATCGTAGATGTAGGCGCGCACGCGTTCGGAAGCGCGCAGGTTTTCGCGCGGCAGGATTTCGTCGCGGCGCAGCACGCCTTCGGCGCGGCCAAGATCGACGGTGATGTTGCCGAATTCGACGCGCTTGACGAGGCCGTTGACGATCTCGCCGACGCGGTCCTTGTATTCCAGGTACTGGCGCTGACGCTCGGATTCGCGCACCTTCTGCACGATGACCTGCTTCGCGGTCTGGGCCGCAATGCGGCCGAAGTCGATGGGCGGCAGCGGGTCGATGATGAATTCGCCGGCCTTGATGCCCGGCTTGATCTTCTCCGCCGTCTTGAGGTCGATCTGGGTCAGCTCGTCTTCGACCGTTTCGACCGCCTGGGTATAGCGGGCCAGCGAGATTTCGCCGTTGGTGCGGTTGATGTGGGCACGGATGTCGTGCTCGTGGCCGTACTTGGAGCGCCCGGCTTTCTGGATCGCCTGCTCCATCGCGCTCAGAACCTCGTCGCGGTCGATCGACTTCTCGCGCGCCACCGCATCGGCCACCTGGATCAGCTCCGGCCGCGCCAGGCCCGTGGTTTCCTCTACCTGCGTCTTGCGCTTTGACTGTGCCATCTTCGTCTCGCTCTTTGCGCCGCCCGAGCGGCCCTCGTCCCAGTGTTTAACTTTAGGCAGTGTTTAACTTTAGGCATTCAACTTCCGCGCCCGAGGGCGCGCATCAGTTCCCGCGCCTGTCCGGCGTGGAAGCGGCGATCAGCTCGTCGGTAAGGACGAGTTGCGCCTTGATCACGTCTTCGAACGGCACTTCCGCATCGCCCTTGTCGGTGGCGAGCGCGACGATACCGTCCTTGAAACCCCTGAGCCGCCCACGGAAGCGGCGGCGGCCGTCGATCGGCAGCCGCGTTTCCATGCGCACCTCGAACCCGGCGTAACGCTCGAAATCCTTGGGCCGCGTCAGCGGCCTGTCGATTCCGGGCGAGGACACCTCGAGCGCGTAAGCCCCGGCGATCGGGTCATCCGCATCGAGCAGCAGCGACACCGTGTGGCTGATGTCGCTGCAATCGTCCACCGTCATGACGGCGCCGTCCTCGCGTTCGGCCATGATCTGCAGCACCGGCCGGCTGCCGCCCGAAAGGCTGACCCGCACGAGCTCGTAGCCCATATCCTTCAAGGGCCCCTCGACGAGGCGGCGGACCTTGTCCTGAACCTGGATCATTCCCGGTATTCCGCTTCCTGAACCGCGAAGCCGTTGGCCCAAATAAAAAGTGGGCCGGTGGCCCACTCCGCAGCGTCTTTTATTTTATGGGACCTTGACTATACCGAACGCGAAACTGACCGAAATATAGGGATTTTCCCCCCTTCTTCAAGTGTTTTGGCAGGCCGGGGGGCGGCGGGGGTGCCCCGGGGGGCGCCCTCAACGGCGGCGAAACACCAGGAAAACCGGGGAAATTCCCTTGTCCCGGGCCTTTTCCTCGTAGCGCGAGGGGGGCTGGCCGGCGGGCCGTTGGCGCCAGTCGGCGGCGCGCTCGGCCGTCCAGTCGAAGGCCGGATGGGCCAGCATGCGACCGAGCGCCCAGCGGATATAGCCGCTGTCGTCGCTCGCCACCACCAGGAGCGCGCCCGGCGCCATGACGCGCGCGAGCGCATCGAGGTTGGCGTCCGAGATGAAACGCCGCCTGGCATGGCGCGCCTTGGGCCAGGGATCGGGAAACAGGACAAAAACGCGGGCGAGCGACGCATCCGCCAGCGCGTCGATCACCGTGCGCGCGTCGTCGGGATAAAGGCGGACATTTTCGAGCCGGCCCGCCTCTATGTGCTGCAGGGCCGAGGCGACGCCGTTGATGAACGGCTCGCAGCCGATGAAGCCGATGCCGGGATGGGCGCGGGCTTCATCGCACATGTGCTCGCCGCCGCCGAAACCCACCTCGAACCACACTTCGCGCGGCGCAGGGAAAGGCACATCGGCGTAGACGGGCGTGGCGAAAAGCGCGCGCGGATCGAGGCTGCCGGGCGCGGCGCCGGAAATTTCAAGACGCACGCGCGCCAGCAGTTCGGCCATCAGCCTGCGCCGCTGCCCGCGCATGGGACGGCCCATGCGCCGGCCGTAAAGAATGCGGCGGCGCCCGCCGCGGGCGCCGCCGTCGTCGTGATCGGTCATGACCGGCGCGGCCGTAAAGCGCTCAGGTGAGCGCGGCCTTGATCTTCTCGGCCAGATCGACGCGCTCCCACGAGAAGCCGCCGTCCGGTTCCGGGTCGCGGCCGAAATGGCCATAGGCCGAGGTGCGCGCGTAGATCGGCCTGTCGAGGCCGAGATGGTTGCGGATGCCGCGCGGGCGCAGGTCCATGACTTCCTGCAGGGCGCGCGCGAGCCTGTCGTCGGACACCTTGCCGGTGCCGGCGGTTTCGACATAGACGGCGAGCGGCTTGGCGACGCCGATCGCATAGGCGATCTGGATCACGCAGGAATCGGCCAGACCCGCGGCGACGACGTTCTTCGCCAGATAGCGGGCGGCGTAAGCCGCCGAGCGGTCGACCTTGCTCGGATCCTTGCCGGAAAACGCGCCGCCGCCGTGCGGCGCCGCGCCGCCATAGGTGTCGACGATGATCTTGCGCCCCGTGAGCCCGCAGTCGCCGTCCGGGCCGCCGATGATGAACTGGCCGGTCGGGTTGACGTAGAACTCCTCCTCCGGGCACATCCAGCCCTTGGGCAGCACGTTTTCAACGTGCGGGCGGACGATCTCGCGCACCTTCTTCTGGGCGAGGTCGGCCGCGTGCTGGGTCGAACCGACGACCGCCGTGGCGCGCACCGGCGTGCCGTTCTGGTACAGAAGCGTCACCTGGCTCTTCGAATCGGGGCCGAGGCCCGGCTCCGCGCCGGACTGGCGCGCCTGGGCGAGCGAGCGAAGGATCGCGTGGGAATACTGCAGCGGCGCCGGCATGAGCTGCGGCGTTTCGCGGCAGGCGTAACCGAACATGATGCCCTGGTCGCCCGCGCCCTCTTCGCGGTTGCCGCCGCCTTCGACGCCCATGTTGATGTCGTCGGACTGGCCGTGGATCAGCACGTCGACCTTGGCGTGCTTCCAGTGAAAACCCTTCTGCTCGTAACCGATGTCCCGGATGCAGCTGCGCGCGATCTCTTCAAGTTCGGCCGGGGTCAGCAGCTTGCGGCTGCGCACTTCGCCCGCCATCACGACGTGGTTGGTCGTGCACAGGGTCTCGGCGCCGACGTGGGATTGCGGATCGCGCGCGAGGAAGGCATCGACCACCGCATCCGAAATCCGGTCGCAGATCTTGTCGGGATGTCCTTCGGAGACCGATTCACTGGTAAAAAGGTAATCGCCCTTGGGCACGGGAACCTCCACGGGATTGGCCACTGGTTTGGCTGGAAACCGGACACGGGACAGGGCGTACACGACCGCCCCTCGGGCGGACTTGTTGCAACGAACGGGTCAAGCGTCAAGAATTTTCAGGCCGGCGGGCGCGGCCCGGGAAGGGCCGGGGCGGCATGGGAACGGCCTATTCTTCGCGGCCCATGCTGCGGATGAGATCGAGCACCTTGCGCCGCTTGCGCGGGTCGCCGATGCGGTAATAGGCCTTCACCAGCTCCATGGTTTCGCGGTTGCTCATCGGATCGGCATCGTAATTGGCGGCAGCCGATTCGCCGAAGCCCGCGGGACGGCGCGCCGATGGCGGGACGGCGGGGGCACCTTCGTAGAAGAAGGTGATCGGCACATCGAGGACGTGGGCCAGACCCAGCAGGCGGCCGGCGCCGATACGATTGACGCCGCGTTCGTACTTCTGCACCTGCTGGAAGGTGAGGCCCAGCGCCTCACCCAGCTTTTCCTGGGACAGGCCGAGCAGGGTGCGTCGCAAGCGGACCCGCGCGCCGACGTGGACGTCAACCGCATTGGGTCCGCCCTTTTTCGCGCGGGGCTTCCGGCGGGACGGGCGAAGGGACGGGCTTTTGGCCATTTGGCTTCTCGGTTTTGGAAATTTTTCGGGCCGTCCCTTGATGACGGTCCGATGCTTTGGTCTGATTTATCGCTGCTGAATTACCATACTAGCTTATGCAATTCGGCGAAATCATATTTTATTTCCCGTAGTGCTTTGGTCGCGCCGCCGCGCCAGCGCAGCCAGCAATATCAGTATGCAGAATGCCGCTACGGGCAGGGAGCCGAAGCGCGCAAAGACCGTGGGCTGCGCCGGCGCCGGCGGCAGTTGCGCGTCGATGTCGCCGCGCATCCCGAGCGGGAGCGAGCGCCGCACCCGGCCCCATCCATCGATCACCGCCGATATCCCCGTGTTGGCCGCACGCACCAGCGGCAGTCCTTCTTCCACCGCGCGCAGACGCGCGGCAACCAGGTGCTGGTAGGGGCCGGTCGCCCTGCCGAACCAGGCATCGTTGGTGAGGTTGAGCAGCAGGCCCGGGCGCGGGCCGCTGCGCGCCGCCACTTCGCCGGGAAAAATCGCTTCGTAGCAGACGAGCGGCGAAAGCGCGGGCAGGCCGGGAAGCGCAAGCGTGCGCGGGCCCGGCCCGGCGGAGAAATCGACGCGGCCCTCGGTCAGCTTGGGCAAAGGGTTGAACCGGGCGAAGGGAACATATTCGCCGAACGGCACGAGGTGATGCTTGTCGTAGACGCCGAGCACGCGACCGGACGCATCGACCGCGACGATGGAATTCCAGCTCGCCGCCGGACGGCCGGGCGTCCGCGACGATTCGCGGCGGACCACGCCGGTGATGAGGACGCCGCCTTCCGGCGCGGCCTGGGCGATGGCGCGGGCGAATTCGGGCGCACCGTCGAACACCGCGGGCACCGCCGTTTCGGGCCAGATCACCGCGGCCGGCGTGGCGGCGCCCGGTTCGCCCCGCGACAGGCGCAGGTAAAGGCCGAAGTGCTGGCGCACCAGATCGGGCTGCCATTTCACCTGCTGGGGGATGGCGCCCTGCACGATGCGCAGGCCTGGCGCGTCCGCCGGCGTGGCATCGCGCGCGCCGGCAAGCCTCGCGGCGCCGCCGGCAAAGAGCCCGGCGAACAGGAGAGCGGCCGCGAGGCTCGGCACAATGCGGGCGCGAACCGGCTGGCCCGAGGCATTAGCGCCGGCGAGCGTCGCCGGCAGGGCGGCCATCAGCACGACGGCGAAGCTCAGCGCGTAGACGCCGCCCCAGGCCGCGCCCTGAATCAGCGCCGGATGAACGGCGAGCGCGCTGCCCATCGGATTCCACGGGAATCCGGTGAGCGCCACGCCGCGCGCCATTTCGCCGAGCGTCCAGGCCGCGGCCAGCGCCGCGATGCGCGGCAGGCCCGGGCGCGCGAAGGACGCCGCCCACAGGGCGGCTGCCGGAAACAGCGCGAAATAGGCCGACAGGCCGGCCACCGCGATCGGCGCGAGCCAGCCGAAGCGTTCCGCATCGACGAGCAGCGCATTGGCGATCCAGTAAAGACCGGCGACGAAATGGTCGAAGCCGAAGCACCAGCCGAGGACGAAGGCATTGCTGCGCGGTCGCGCCCGCGCCAGGGCGCCGTCGAGCAGCCAGAGAAGAGCCATCATCGCCGCCGGCAGGACCGGCAGCGCATGGACCGGCGGCAGGGCAAGTACGGAAAGCGCGCCGGCGACGAACGCCAGAACGGAACGGGCGCGCGCGCCCAAGGCGGCGAGGCGCGCGTGGACCCGATCGAACATCATGCGGCGGAAGGCGGAGGAGCGCCTGTGGGCTTTTTCGGCAGGCGCCTCAGGCGCAGGCGCTTGACGCGGCGCGGATCGGCGTCGATCACCTCGAATTCGATGCCCGACGAATGCTTGATCACTTCGCCGCGCGAGGGCACGCGGCCGGCGAGTTCTACCACCAGACCGCCGAGAGTATCGAAAGTCTCGCGCTCCTCTTCGGTGAGAATTCCGCCGAAGCGCTGCTCGAACCTCTCGATCTCCGTCCGCGCGTCGGCGATCAGCGAGCCGTCCGGGCGCTCGATCATATCGATTTCCTCGACGTCGTGCTCGTCCTGGATGTCGCCGACGATTTCCTCGACCACGTCCTCGATCGTCACCAGTCCGTCGATGCCGCCGAATTCGTCGACGACGAGCGCCATGTGAACGCGGGCCAGCCGCATCTGCAGCAGAAGGTCGAGAATGCGCATGGTCGGCGACACGAACAGGACCTTGCGGACCAGCGCGTTGATGTCGAAGGGCGCCTTTCCGGCATAGCAGGCGAACACGTCCTTGATATGGATCATGCCGATCACGTCGTCGAGCGTCTCGCGGTAGACCGGCACGCGCGAGTGCGCCTCGCGGGTGAGCAGATCGGCGATTTCCTCGCGGGAGGATGAAACCTCGATGGCGACGATCTCGGCGCGCGGGATCATCACGTCGGAAACGATGACATCGCGCATCTTGAACACGTTGGAAATCAGCAGGCGTTCGTCGGCGTTGATGACGCCGCCGTCGCCGTCAGCGCTTTCGCGTTCCTCGATCAGCTCCTCGATGGTTTCGCGGATCGTCGGGTCCGGGCCGCGCCCGCCCGCGAGCCCGGCGAGCCAGTCGCGCAAGCGCGAAACCGCGCCTTTTCGCGCGGGCTCGGCCGGTGTCGGCGTCGGGGCGGAACTATCGGTCCTGTCGGTCATCGGCTCTGATCGGGGCCTCGGTCGGGGCGGAGGCCGCGCGCCTCGCGCCCGTAGGGATCGGCGATGGAAAGACCGGCCAGAACGCGGGTTTCCAAGGCTTCCATGCGGGTCGCCTGCTCGTCATCGAGATGATCATAGCCGAAGAGATGCAGGACGCCATGCACCACCAGATGGGCCGCGTGATCGGCGAGCGCAAGGCCCGCGGCCTCGGCCTCGGCCCGGGTGGTGGCGAAGGCCAGCACCACGTCGCCCATCTGCCACGGCGCGCCCCTCGGCGGCGGCTCGGCATCGGCGAAGGCGAGCACGTTGGTCGGCCGGTCCTTGCCGCGCCATTCGCGGTTGAGCGCACGCACGATGTCGTCGGAGGAAAACACCACGCCCATTTCGTGCGCCGCATCGGGCGCGAGCGGCCCCGCCGCGGCGCCCCCGTCGGCGCGCGCGCCGGCGATGGCGGCGGCGACCCAGCGCGGCGCGAGCGCCTCCAGTTCCGCCACGGCGCGCGACCAGGCGGGCTCGTCGATGGCGACGGTGAGATCGAGCAAGCCCCCCGACGATGGCTCAGACGCCGGCATCGTCGTCCTTCGCCGGGCCGCCCGCGGCGCCCGGACGCGCCGCCTTGCGCCGGAGCTCGGCTTCGTCATAGGCATGAACGACGCGGGTCACCAGCGGATGGCGCACCATGTCGGCTTTGGTAAACCGGATGAAGGCGACGCCGTCCACGCCGGCCAGCGCATCGACGGCGTCGGCAAGACCCGAGCGCGTGCCGCCCGGCAGGTCGATCTGGCTGAGGTCGCCGGTGACCACCATGCGCGATCCTTCGCCCAGTCGCGTCAGGCACATCTTCATCTGCACGGGCGAGGTATTCTGCGCTTCATCGAGAATGACGAAAGCATGCGCCAGCGTGCGCCCGCGCATGAAGGCGAGCGGCGCCACTTCGATTTCGCCCGAGGCGAGCCGCTTGACGACCTGGTCGGGCGGCAGCATGTCGTAAAGCGCATCGTAGAGCGGGCGCAGGTAGGGATCGACCTTTTCGCGGATGTCGCCGGGAAGGAAGCCGAGCCTTTCGCCCGCTTCCACCGCCGGACGCGACAGGATGATGCGGTCGACGTCGCCCGCGCGCAGCATGGCGACGGCGGAGGCCACCGCCAGATAGGTCTTGCCGGTACCGGCGGGCCCGAGGCCGAAGACCAGCTCGTGGCTCTGCATGGCTTCGATATAGGCGGCCTGCACGGGCGTGCGCGGCTGGATGCGCCGGCGCAGATGATCGAGCGCCGCACCCTGCGCGCGCGGCGCCGATGCGATGGCCGGGAGACGCCCTTCGGCGGCAAGCCTGACGACGGCGTCAACCTCGGCCCGGTCGAGATCGGCCCCGCCGTCCAGGCGCGCATAGAGCAGCGCCAGTACCTCGCGCGCGGCGGCGGCCTGAACCTTGTCGCCGGTGATCGCCACCCGGTTGCCGCGCGCCGCGATGGCGACGCCGAGATCGTGTTCGATGCGGGCGAGGTTGCGGTCGTGCTCGCCGAACAGCTGGGCGAGGCGCGAATTGTCGTCGAATGCCATGACCACCGAGGGCGCGGGCTGACCGCGCGGCGGGCGGCGAGCCTCGCCCTTGCCGGAACCCTGCCGCTTACGGCCCGGACTGCGGCTCATGCGCTCACCGGCTGCGCCGCGCCGGCAAGATTGCCCGCGAGAGAGTTCGGACCGACCGCGGCGATGCGGACGGGCTGGACCGTGCCCACAAGATCCGCCGCGCCGTCGACATGCACGGCCTGAAGGTAGGGGCTCCGCCCGCCGGCCTGGCCCGCATGGCGGCCGGGCTTGTCGAACAGCACGTCGAGCACGCGCCCCACGCAGGACGCGTTGAAGGCGCGCGTCTGTTCCGAGATCAGGTCCTGCAGGCGGGCAAGGCGTTCGGTCATTTC
Organism: Alphaproteobacteria bacterium; assembly: GCA_964229575.1. GTDB lineage: Bacteria > Pseudomonadota > Alphaproteobacteria > SMXQ01 > SMXQ01 > WHSO01. The sequence goes on along the minus strand of CAXRES010000007.1, from coordinate 4,271 downwards.
GTCATCGGCGATCCGGCCTTCGGCATCGGCCGCCGGCGTCCCGGGCCGGGCCGAATACTTGAAGGAGAAGGCCGCGGCGAAGCCGACCTCGCGCACCAGCGCCAGCGTCGCCCCGAAATCGGATTCCGTTTCGCCCGGGAAGCCGACGATGAAGTCCGACGTCAGCGCGATGTCGGGCCGCGCCGCGCGCAGGCGTTCGACGATGGCCAGGAAATCGCGCGCCGTGTATCTGCGGTTCATCGCCGCGAGAATGCGGTCCGATCCCGACTGCACGGGCAGATGCAGACAGGGCATCAGCTTGCGGACGTCCCGGTGCGCGTCGATCAGATCGTTGTCCATGTCGCGCGGATGGGACGTGGTGAAACGGATGCGCGCGAGGCCGTCGAGTTCCGCCAGCCCGCGCACCAGCCGGCCGAGCGACCAGGAGCCCGCGCCGTCGGGCGCCGCGCCGTGATAGGCGTTGACGTTCTGGCCGAGCAGCGTGATCTCCCGCGTGCCGGCATCGACCAGCTTGCGCGCCTCATTGATCACGTCGGCGGCGGGACGCGAATACTCCGACCCGCGCGTATAGGGAACGACGCAGAAGGAGCAGAACTTGTCGCAGCCTTCCTGCACCGACAGAAAGGCGGCGACCTGCCGCGCGGGGCGCGCGGCGCCGAGCGCTTCGAACTTCGGTTCGGTGGCAAGATCGGTTTCGACGACCTTTTCGCCCGCCTGGGCGCGGGCCAGCATTTCGGGCAAGCGGTGATAGGTCTGCGGGCCGAAGACGAAATCGACGACGGGCGCGCGGCGGACCATCTCCGCGCCTTCGGCCTGGGCGACGCACCCGCCGACGCCGATCAGGAGATCGCCGCCGCGGGCCCGGGCCTCGGCCCGTTGTTCGCGCAGGCGGCCGAGGTCGGAATAGACCTTTTCCGCCGCCTTTTCACGGATATGACAAGTGTTCAGCACGACGACGTCGGCTTCCGCCGGATCGTCGGCAAGCGCATAGCCTTCGGCCGCCAGGACGTCCGCCATGCGGGCGGAGTCGTAGACGTTCATCTGGCAGCCGTAGGTCTTGATGAAGAGTTTCTTAGCCAAAGTCGCCGTTTTCGGGCCCGCGAACCGCCAGCGGCCGGCGGCGGAAGGCCTCGACATCCTGCGGGAACCTAGCATCCGTTCCCCCGGAGTCAAGCCGCCGGGGCCGGTTGCGCGTCCGCGGCGGGCGCCGGCAAAAGGCCGGAATTGGCCGCGATCACGCCATCGCGCACCACCGAATGGCAGTGATCGGCAAGCGCCTTGCGGTCGGCGAAACCGGCCAGCGTCACCGGCTGGTGGAAAACGACGCGCGCCTCGATGCGGCCGAGGCCGAGCACGCGCCACAGGTGGCCGCCCAGGTCCATGTCGCCGTACCAGGCACAGAGCGGCCGCCAGTCGCGCACCATCGGCAGATCGCCGAGCCGCGTATAGGCGATGGAAAAGGGCTGGATGAGGAGGGGGCGGCCGGCCACTTCGCGCTCGGCCACGGCGAACAATGCGCTGCGGAACGGCAGCACATGGATGCCGTCATCGGATGTTCCCTCGGGGAACAGGATCAGGTTGTCGCCCTTGGCAAGACGGCGGGAGATGTCGTCGCGCTGGCTACGCGCGCGGGAACGGCGGCGTTCGACGAAGACGGTGCGCTGCAACTTTGCCAGCCAGCCGAACAAGGGCCATCCCGCGATCTCCGACTTGGCGACGAAGCAGCCTTCGATAACCGACCCGAGCACGCAGATGTCGAGGTAACTGACGTGATTGCCGACGAACAGCACGGGGCGGGCGGCGACGGGCATTCCCGTCGTCACCACGTCGAAGCCGAGCAGCCGCGCCACGCGACGGTGATAGAAGAGAGGCAGGCGGCGGACGAGATCGAGATCGAAGATGACGGCGACGAACTGCAACGGCATCAACGGCAGGGTAAAGGCAAGATAGGCGACGGCCCTTGCCAGAGCCAGGATGAAGGAGCCGCGGGGAATCAGGAAGCTCCCGAAACGCGCCGTTCGCGTTCGTAATGACGCACGTACTTCTCCGTCACCAGATCGGTTTTCACCTGGATGCAGACGTCGATGGTGTTGAACTGCTCGTCGACCACGGCGCCATCGCCGACGAAGCCGCCGAGCCTGAGGTAGCCCTTGATGAGCGGCGGCAATTCGCCGATCGCCCGGCGCGGATCGATGGTGTCCTTGGGCAGCCGGTTCATGTCGACGTAAAGCCCGGGCAGGGCGCGCGGACGAAAGGATTCGGGCGCCAGGTGATAATGATAGAGATAGCTGAGCGGCGCCGCGGCGGCTTCCACATCGGTGCCGGCGAGCGAAGCGCAGCCGAACATCATGCCGATGTCGTAATGCGTGACGTAGGCCGAGATGCCGAGCCACATGAGCTGCATGGTCGGCCGGTTGCGGTGCGCCGGCGCGACACAGGACCGCCCGAGTTCGAGGATTTCGCCGGGTAGGGCTTCGATCTTGGAGATGTCGAATTCGCTCGCCGTGTAGAAGCCGCCCTGACGGGCCGCGGCGGCACGCCGGATCAGGCGGTAGGTGCCGACGACGTAATCGTCCGGGTCGTCGCCCGCTTCGACGTCGACGACGAGAAGATGATCGCAATGGGGATCGAAGCCGTCCGAATCGCGCCGTTCATGCGCCATTTCGGGCGTCGGGCGGGCGCGCATTTCCTCGTAGAAGACGCGATAGCGCAGTCGCTGGGAGGCGAGAATTTCATCCTCGGAGCGTGCCAGACGCACTTCCAGCCTGCCGGCGCGCAGGCCGGTCAGCAGGGACTCGGGACGTGTGCCCAGATCGATCGTCAAATGTTCGACGCTCCAACCGTCCGCCCGCGGACCGGACCGGAATTATCGCGGCCGCGCGGCGCTATTGCCGCCCCTTGTCCGACGCCGGACCCTTCTTCGGCACGCAATAAAGTTCGAGCCTGTGATCGACCAGATCGAATCCCATCTGGTCGGCGATCCTGCGCTGCAGGGCTTCTATTTCTTCGTTGCGGAATTCCACGACATCGCCCGACCGGATGTTGATCAGGTGATCGTGATGGGTGCCGGGGCGCTGTTCGTAGCGCGAGCGACCGTCGCCGAAATCGTGCTTGTCGAGGATATTGGCCTCCTCGAACAGGCGAACGGTGCGGTAGACGGTGGCTATGGAAATTCGCGGATCGATGCCGGAGGCGCGCCGGTGCAGCTCTTCGACGTCCGGATGATCCCCGGAATCCGACAGTACCCGCGCGATGATCCGACGCTGGTCGGTCATCTTCATGCCCTTGTCGAGGCAGAGTTGTTCCAATGGCGACATACCACTCCCGTTCCGTTCTGCGCGCTTCGCGAGGGCGCCCCGCCATCCGATCCGGCAGGGAGCGGCCCGCGAGCGCGGCGGAGGCCCTGGACCCAAGGCTCAACGCCGTATTTTTCAAACTAATTCGCCGTTTGGCAACGGAATCCGCCCGAATGTCCGTCGCGCCGGCAATCGCGCGGTCAATCCCGGCGCGACTTGGTCCCGAGACCGATCTTCTTGGCGAGCGAGGACCGCTGGCGCGCGTAGTTGGGCGCCACCATGGGGTAATCCGCAGGCAGGGCCCAGCGTTCGCGATAGTCTTCCGGCGTCATGTTGTAGGCGGTCTTGAGATGACGCTTGAGCATCTTGAGCTTGCGGCCGTCCTCAAGACAGACGATGTAATCGGGGTGGACCGATTTCTTAACCGCCACAGCGGGTTGCGGCCGGTCCGCGCTTTCTGCCGGCGACTGGGCAAGCCCGGCCAGGGTGGCGTAAACCTGACGGGCAAGACCGGGCAGTTCGGCCACCGGAACGCTATGATTGGCCACGTATGAGGAGACGATCTCGGCGGTCAGGACGAGCAGGTCGTTGGCGTCGGGCTTGTCGGCCATATACTGAGTCTCACTTTTATTTTGAAAAATTCGCCGAATCCCGCGAATTCTGGATTTCGATTGCGAATATAATAATACTTCTCAACAAATTCAATGCCCGGGCAGAAACGACAATTCACGATGAAACACTACGACTTGGACATTACCGGCGAACGCTGCCCGCTTACTTTCGTCAAAGCCAAGCTGCTGATCGAAAGGATGGCGCCGGGCGACGTGGCGCATATCCGGCTTTGCGGCGAGGAGCCGATGGCAAACGTGCCCCGCTCGCTGCGCGAGCATGGCCAGGAAGTCCTGTCCATCGAGCCCGCCGACGACGACCCGGCGGGGCGGATCCACGTCCTGACGGTGCGCAAGGTCTGAGCCC
>CAXRES010000006.1:0-9260 GCA_964229575.1 Alphaproteobacteria bacterium | reverse complement strand
TGGGGCTCGCACGCGATGCGTCGTCATCCGGCGACCGCGTGATGGCGGAAAATTTCTTCCAGCATGCCGAACACTACTTCCGCATCATGATCGCCAGCGGCCAGCAGATGCGCCCGCGCCCGATGGGCGAATTCGGCGAGGAAGGCTTCGACGGCGAGGGGGGCGAGGGCCAGGACGCGCAGACCGATCCGATCGATCAGATGCAGCCACCGTCGGGCCATCAGCCGCATTTTCAGCCGCGCCAGCCCCACCAGCCCCACCAGCCCCGTCAGCCCCATCAGCCCCATCAGGGCCAGAATGTCGGCCAGCAGCCGCGCCCGGCCCCGGCCGCTGAAAGCGCGCCTCCTGCGCCGCCTGCGCCGGTGGCGGAGCGTCGTCCGGAAAGTCCGGCCGAACTCGCCCAGGCCGCCGCGGCCAATGCCGAGGACCGCGAACGTGGCCGTCGCCCGGGTCGTCGCGGCGCCGCCGCCGACGCCTGATACGGCCGGTCTGCGTCGCGCCGCGTGAGGGAACGGGCATGACTTTTCCGGACAAGCGTTACCGCTCCGTCGCCGATTTCGCGGGCGATTATTTCGCCCAATGCGCTGCCGCGGCCCGGAGCATTCCCCAGGATGCGCTGGCGCGCGCCGTTTCCGTGCTGACCGAAGCCTACACGGCGGGCCGGACCATCTACGCCTGCGGCAACGGCGGCTCGGCTGCGATCTCCAATCATCTCTTGTGCGACCATGCCAAGTGCATCCGCACCGATACGGTCCTGATGCCGCGCGTCGTCAGTCTCGCGGCGAACCTCGAACTCATCACGGCGATCGCCAACGACATCGCCTATGAGGACGTCTTCGTTTTCCAGTTGCAGAATCTGGGCAAGCCCGGCGACGTGCTGATCACCATAAGTTCGTCGGGCGATTCGGAAAACGTCGTGCGCGCCGCGCGCTGGGCGAAGGATAACGGCCTGCACACCATCGCCATGACCGGCTTCGGTGGAGGGCGGACGGCGGAGCTTGCCGAAGTCGGCCTGCACGTCGGGGGCGACAATTACGGGGTGATCGAGGACGTGCACCAGTCGCTCATGCACATCCTCGCCCAGTACGTCCGCCAGGCCCACATGACGGATGCCCATATCCGCGAACGCAAATTCTGAATTTTTGCCGCTCAAGGCCCCTTGCCCGTCCCCGAAAGCGCTCCCATATAGCCTTCAAGCCCCTCTTTTCCGGGGTTTTTTAACGGTTCCACAACCCCGGGCCGCGATCCTTGCGCGGCCGCGCGCTGCCCGATCGGGGGCGCCAGGGGACGGAGACTGAGGCAGACATATGGATTTCGAAAAGCTGTCCGAGCGCGTGCGCGGATTCGTCCAGGCGGCCCAGGCCAAGGCGGCGGGGCTCAAGCACCAGGAACTCTCCCCCGAACATCTGCTCAAGGTCCTGCTCGAAGACGAGGAGGGCCTCTGCGCCAACCTCATGCAGGCGGCCGGCGCCGACCCCGGGGCGGCCCACAAGGCGGTCGACGCCGAACTTGCGCGCCGGCCCAAGGTCGAAGGCCCCGGCGCCTCGCAGGTCTATCTCGGGCGCGCCACGGCGGCGCTGTTCGAGCAGGCCTCCGAGATCGCCAGGAAGGCGGGCGACAGCTTCGTCACGGTGGAGCGTGTCCTGCTGGCGCTGGCGCTTGCCGCAGGGACGCCCGCGGCCAAGGTATTGAAAGACGCCGGGCTGACGCCGCAAGGGCTCAATTCCGCGATCAACGACCTGCGCAAGGGCCGCACCGCCGACACGGCGAGCGCCGAGCAGGGCTACGACGCGCTCAAGAAATACGCCCGCGACCTGACCGCGGTGGCGCGCGAAGGCAAGCTCGATCCGGTGATCGGGCGCGACGACGAAATCCGCCGCACCATCCAGATACTGTCGCGGCGCACCAAGAACACCCCGGTGCTGATCGGCGAGCCGGGCGTCGGCAAGACCGCCATCGCCGAAGGGCTCAGCTTGCGCATCGTCAACGGCGACGTGCCGGAAAGCCTCAAGCGCAAGCGGCTCCTGTCGCTCGATCTCGGCGCGCTCATCGCCGGCGCCAAGTTCCGCGGCGAATTCGAAGAACGTCTCAAGGCCGTGCTGCAGGAGATTTCGGCCGCGGGCGGCGAGATCATCCTGTTCATCGACGAGCTGCATACGCTGGTCGGCGCCGGGGCCGCGGAAGGGGCGATGGATGCGTCCAACATGCTGAAGCCCGCGCTGGCGCGCGGCGAGCTGCACTGCGTCGGGGCCACGACGCTCGACGAATACCGCAAGCATATCGAAAAGGACGCGGCGCTTGCCCGGCGCTTCCAGCCGCTGATGGTCGAGGAGCCGACGGTCGAGGACAGCATCTCCATCCTGCGCGGCATCAAGGAAAAATACGAACTCCACCACGGCGTGCGCATTTCGGATTCCGCCCTTGTCGCGGCGGCGACGCTGTCGAACCGGTATATCGCCGATCGCTTCCTGCCCGACAAGGCCATCGACCTGATGGACGAGGCGGCGAGCCGGCTGCGCATGGAAGTGGATTCCAAGCCCGAGGAGATCGACGAGCTCGATCGGCGGATCATCCAGCTCAAGATCGAGCGCGAGGCCCTGCGCAAGGAGGATGACACCGCGTCCCGCGACCGGCTGAAGGCGCTGGAAAAGGATCTCGAAGAACTCGAGGGCAGGTCGAAGGAGCTGACCGCGGCCTGGCAGGCGGGCAAGGAAAAGCTCGCCTCCGCCCAGAAGATCAAGGAGGAGCTGGACAAGGCGCGTTCCGAGCTTGAGATCGCGAGCCGCGAAGGCAATCTCGCGCGCGCGGGCGAACTGACCTACGGCGTCATTCCGGACCTTGAAAAGACGCTCAAAACGGCGGAAGGCGCGGGCAGCGCCCTGAAGGAAGAGGTGACGCCCGAAAACATCGCCGCCGTGGTGTCGCGCTGGACCGGCATCCCGGTCGACAAGATGCTGGAAGGCGAGCGCGACAAGCTCCTGCACATGGAAGAGAAGCTCGGCGAGCGCGTGATCGGCCAGAAGGCGGCGATCGAGGCGGTATCGAACGCGGTGCGCCGGGCGCGCGCCGGATTGCAGGACCCGCACCGGCCGATCGGCTCGTTCATGTTCCTGGGGCCGACCGGCGTCGGCAAGACGGAACTGACCAAGGCGCTGGCCGCCTTCCTGTTCGACGACGACCAGGCCATGGTGCGCATCGACATGTCCGAATACATGGAGAAGCACGTGGTCGCCCGCCTGATCGGCGCGCCGCCGGGCTATGTCGGCTACGAGGAGGGCGGCGCGCTGACCGAAGCCGTGCGCCGGCGTCCCTACCAGGTCGTGCTTTTCGACGAGATCGAGAAAGCGCATCCGGACGTCTTCAACGTGCTTCTGCAAGTGCTCGACGACGGACGGCTGACCGACGGCCAGGGCCGCACGGTGGACTTCACCAACACGCTGATCGTGATGACGTCCAACCTCGGCTCCGAACTGCTCGCCGCCGATGCCGGGGCGACGGAAACGGATCGGATGCGCGATGCGGTGATGGAGGTCGTGCGCCGGCACTTCCGGCCCGAGTTCCTCAACCGGCTGGACGAAATCCTGCTGTTCCACCGGCTGACCCGCGACGAAATGGGCGCCATCGTCGACATCCAGCTTCGCCACCTGGAAAAACTTCTGGCCGACCGCAAGATCGGGCTCACGCTCGACAGGAGCGCGCGCGAGTGGCTGGCCGATGCCGGCTTCGACCCGGTCTACGGGGCGCGTCCGCTCAAGCGCGTCATTCAGCGCAGCCTGCAGAACCCGCTTGCCACCATGTTGCTCGAGGGCGTGATCGCCGACGGCGAAACGGTCAAGGTCAGCGCCGCCAAGGACGGGCTCGCCATCAACGGCAAAGCGGCGAAGGCCGCTTGAGGCAAGAGACGGCGAAGGTCGCCTGAACCACGGGTCGGCGAAGGCCGCCCGGCGGGGGCGTCGTGCCGGGTGGGCTTACTTGGCGCGGCTTTTGTGCTAGAAGGGTCCGGCAATTCCGCGCCCCCTGCGCGGTCCTGTCTGGCAGCCGAGGTTTCCATGAGTCCGCCGATCAGCAAGAGCGACCGCGTCTACGTCGCCGGGCACCGCGGGCTGGTCGGCAGCGCCATCGTCCGGCAGTTGAAGGCGCAGGGCTACGGCGACGTCCTCACCGCGACCCACCGCGATCTCGACCTCACCGACCAGGGTGCCGTGCGCGCCTTCTTCGCGCGCGAAAAGCCCGCCGCCGTCATCATGTGCGCGGCCCGCGTCGGCGGAATCGTGGCCAATGACCGCTATCCGGCCGACTTCATCGCCGACAACCTGATGATCGAGACCAACACCATCGACGCCGCCTGGCGCAACGGGGTGAAGAAATTCGTCTTCATGGGAACCTCGTGCATCTACCCGCGCGATCCGGCGCGCATGCCGATCACCGAGGACCTGCTGCTGACGGGGCCTCTTGAGCAGACCAACCAGTGGTATGCGGTGGCCAAGATCGCCGGCATCAAGATGGCCGAAGCCTATCGCCGCCAGTACGGCTTCGACGCGGTCAGCGTCATGCCGGCGAATCTCTACGGGCCCGGCGACAATTACGATCTTGAGCAGTCCCATGTCATTCCGGCGCTGATCCGCAAGTTCCACGACGCCAAGGTGTCGGGCGCCGGGTCCGTCGTGGTCTGGGGCACCGGCAAGCCCAGGCGCGAGTTCCTGTGGGTCGACGACCTGGCCGAGGCCACCATCTTCGTCATGGAGAACTACAGCGCGCCGGAACTGATCAATATCGGCAGCGGCGAGGATATCTCCATCGGCGATCTCGCGCGCAGGATCGCCGGCATCGTCGGCTTTGACGGCAGGCTCGAATTCGACATCGCGCGGCCCGACGGCGTGGCGCGCCGTATCCTCGACACGACCAAGCTGACGAAGCTCGGCTGGCGGGCGAAGACAGGCCTCGACGAAGGTTTGCGCGTCGCTTATCGCTGGTTCAGCGACAACGTCGCCACGGCCCGGCTGGGCAAGCCGGCCGCCGAATAGGCCGTTTTTTCCCGATATCCCGACAGGCGCGGGCGGAAGTCGCTCAGGCGTTTCGCCTTTGCGCCTGATGCCAGCGCCAGGCATCGCCGATCAGATCGTCCAGGTTCGATCGCCGCGCCTGCCACGCGAGAATTTCGCGCGCGCGCGACGGATCGGCGACGAGCGCGGGCGGATCGCCCGGGCGCCGCGGCGCCAGGACGGTCGGAATTCGGCGCCCGGTGACCTTTTCCGCGGCGGCGATGACGTCGCGGACCGAGTATCCGACGCCCGTTCCCAGGTTGAGACTTTCGCCGCGATCGCCCGCAAGCAGCTTGCGCAGTGCCGCGACATGGGCTTCGGCAAGGTCGCAGACATGGATGTAGTCGCGGATGCAGGTGCCGTCGGGCGTGGGGTAGTCGCCGCCGAAAACCGATATGTGCGGCCTGAGCCCGGCGGCGGCGTCGAGGACGAGGGGAATGAGGTGGGTTTCCGGATCGTGACTCTCGCCGATATCGCCGTCGGGATCGGCGCCGGCGGCATTGAAGTACCGCAGCGCGTAGGAGCGGAAGCCGTAGGCCAGCCGGTAATCGTCGAGAATTTGCTCGATCATGAGCTTGCTGCGGCCGTAGGGGTTGATCGGCCGGTAGGATTGCGATTCCGGGATCGGGACCGCATCGGGGATGCCGTAGACGGCGCAGGTGCTCGAAAACACGAGGCAGTCGACCCCCGTATCGCGCAAGGACTCGAGCAGCGACATCGTCCCGCAGACGTTGTTGCGGTAATAGAGACCCGGATCTTCGACGGATTCGCCGACATAGGCATAGGCGGCGAAATGCATGACCCCGGCCGGGCGATGCGTCCTGATGACGGCTTCGAGCCGGGCGCGGTCGTGCAGGTCGCCCCGTTCGAGCGGGCCCCATTTCACGGCCGAGGCATGGCCGCGTTCGAGGCTGTCATAGGTGACGGGAACGAAGCCCGCGTGGGCGAGCGCCTTGCAGGCATGGCTGCCGATGTAGCCGGCGCCGCCGGTGACGAGAATGGTTTGCGCCATGTCCCCCATCTTTCCAGGTTGCCGCGCCAGGCCCAGTTTCGATCCCGGCCGCAGACAATCGCCCGGATTCGAGCGCCCGGCCCTGAAAGTCAGGGGCCGCCGACGCCGAGCGGTTCGGTCTTTTCCGGCTCGCCCTTTTTCGCCTTGGCCGACTTGCCCTTGCGCGGGTTCGCCGCGCGCCTCGCTTCGAGCGAGGGCGCCAGCGCCGCGAAGGCCCCGTCGATCTCGTTCCTGGCGGCGAGGAAACGGTTGCGTTCCTTACCGTGCAGGGTGCGCCCGGTCGGCAGCTTGATCGACAGCGGATTGACCTGGCGGTTGTTGCTCAGCACTTCGTAATGCAGGTGCGGCCCGGTCGACCGGCCGGTGGTGCCGACGTAGCCGATGACCTGGCCCTGGCGCACCCGCGCGCCGCGCTGGATGCCCTTGCCGATGCGGCTCATGTGGGCATAGGCGGTCGAATAGGTCGAGTTGTGGCGGATGCGGACGTAGTTGCCGTAGGCGCCATTCCAGCGCGCTTCGGCGACCACGCCGTGGCCCGCCGACATGATCGGCGTGCCCGTAGGAGCGGCGAAGTCGATGCCCTTGTGAACCTTGGTGTAGCCGAGAATGGGATGGCGCCGCGCGCCGAAGCGGGACGACAGCCTGGCGCCGTCGATGGGCGTGCGCATCAGCGCCTTGCGGGTGCTTTCGCCCTTGGGATTGAAATAGTCGTGGATGCCGTCGTCGCCCTTGAAGCGGTAGATGTCGAGCTTCTTGCCCGACAGCGTCATCGAGGCATAGACGACGTCGCCCGATCCCACGACGTTGCCCTGCGAGTCCTTGATGCGATCGAACAGCAGGTCGAAGCGATCGGCGGGTTGCAGGTCGCGCTGGAAATCGACGTCGTAGGAAAAGGCGCGGATCATCTCGACGACGACCGGCGGGGGCACGCCCGCGGCGACGGCATCGACGTACAGGCTGCTGTTGATGCGCCCGGAGGCGCGGGCCTGTTCGTGGGTGAGCTTGGTCTTGGAGACGTAGGATTCGAAGCTGTTGTCCCACAGCCGGGCGACGCCCACGGTTTCGCGGATGGAGGGCGTGAATTCGAGGCCACGGAAGGATTCGCCCGACTTCCTGTCGGGGCCGAGCGGCTGGAAGCTGAGTTCCAGTTCCGTGCCGGCGACCAGATCACGCGGGTTGAAGACCTTGCGCAGCGCCTCGACCGCGGCAAGGGCGTCCTCGCGCGCGACGCGCGCGCGCGTCAGGACCCCGGTCAGGGTGTCGCCGGCGCGCACCTTGACGATGCGGGTCACTTCCTTCAGGCGGTTTTCCAGCGCGCTGTCGGGCACGGAAAGGGCGAGGACGGACTTTTTCGCATCGAGCCGCGCCTCGTGATCGGCGGGCGGGCCTGCGTCGCCGCGCGGGCCCGGCGCGATCCAGGGCCCGATCCATACGGCGAAAACCCAGGTGAGCGCGCCGATGGCGGCGGCGGCGGTCAGCCCCGGTCTCGGCAGGAGCCCCGGTCTCGGCAGGGCAAGCGCGGGCAGGCGCCGCCACCAGCGGGCGGGCCGCGCCGCGTCGGCGGCGAACGTCGGCTCGGGGGAAGGGGTCTCGGACGCCATCGAACTCCGGTGCAAAATCGTCTGTGTTCCGCCCGCGGGGCAGCTCCGGCATATCGGAACCCGCCAACGGGGCGAAACTATGGCCTCCCGTGGCCGGCGAACCGGCCGGCCGCCAGCAGAATGGGGGCAAGGCCGGATTCTGTCAACTTTCGCGCCGTGGAACAAAACGGAATCATCCCCGGATTTTAGGCACTTGCCCCCTCCCGTCGTTTATCCCGGCGGGGCCGTCGGCTAGACTGCGCAGGCGACAGAATAGGGGAGCGGCGTGAAGGTTCTGCACATCATCACCGGCCTCGGCGCGGGCGGCGCCGAAACGATGCTGGCCAAGCTGTTGACCCAGTTTCAGGGCGCCGGGCCGGCGGCCGAAGTCGTGGCGCTGGCGCCCGAGGGGCCGCTCGCCGCGCCGATCCGCGCGCTTGGCGTGCCGGTAACCTGCCTTGGCATCACCGGAAGCCTGGGCGCGCTCGCGGCCTTGCCGCGGCTGATCGGCCTGCTGCGCCGCTCGAAGCCCGACCTGGTGCAGTGCTGGATGTACCATGCCAACCTGATGGGGGGCCTGGCCGCGCTTCTTGCCGGGCGGCCCAAGGTGATCTGGGGCCTGCGCCAGTCCGACATCGACCCTGTCCTGCAGAAGCGCTCGACCGTGGCCCTCGCCCGCCTGGGCGCCCGCCTGTCGCGCTGCCTGCCCGATGCCATCGCCTGCGTCTCGCACTCGGCGCGCGAAGTTCATGCGGCGATCGGCTACGATCCCGCCCGCCTGGTGGTCGTTCCCAACGGATTCGACCTCGACGTGTTTCGCCCCGATGCAGCGGCGCGCGCAGAGCTGCGCGCGGAACTCGGCCTCGGCGAGGCAACCGTCCTGATCGGCCTCGCGGCGCGCTTCGATCCGCAGAAGGACATCGGCAATTTCCTCGCCGCGGGCCGGACGGTGGCGGACGGGGAACCGGCGGCGCATTTCCTTCTGTGCGGCGAAGGCATGGACGCGGCCAACCGCGAGCTTGCGGCGATGATCGCGGCGGCCGGCCTTGCCGGGCGCGTTCATCTGCTCGGCCGGCGCTCCGACATGGCGCGGGTCACGGCCGCCCTCGACATCGCGGTCAATTCCTCGTCGTTCGGCGAAGGGTTTTCCAATGCGCTGGGCGAGGCGCTGTGCTGCGCCGTCCCGGCGGTGGCGACCGAGGTGGGTGATGCGCGCATCATCATCGGCGAGGCGGGCCGCATCGTGCCGCCGCGCGACGCGCCCGCATTGGCGGCTGCCCTGCTGGAGTTGATCGCGTTGGGGCCCGCCGGCCGCGCCCGGCTCGGTGCATTGGGGCGCGAGCAAATGCGGAAGGATTATGCGCTCGCGGCCATCGCCGCGCGCTACCGGCGGCTTTATGACCGGGTTCTCGTGGCTGGGCCGGTGGGCGAATGAAGGGACTGCTTCGGCAATTCAAGACCATCCTGCCGTGGTGGGCAAAGATCGCGGCCAAGATCGTGCTTGCGCGTTTGCCGCTGGGCGAGCGGGCGTGGCAGAGCCTCGGCCTGTTCTCGCCGGGCGAGATGATGGACCCGGCCTATGCCGTCGCCGTTTTCGACCGCCATTACAGGGCCGCGGGCAGCCCG
>CAXRES010000005.1:0-11861 GCA_964229575.1 Alphaproteobacteria bacterium | reverse complement strand
AAGCCGGGCGCGCGGGGCCGAGAAAAACCGGGCCGCGTTCCCGGCTTGTCAGTGGACTTTCATGTTTTTGGGGATATGATTCCTGCGTCGGTTCCGTTGTGAAGGATCGTGCGCCTTTGCCCAGTCACAGAACCCGCCAGGTCTTTCCCGAGCCCGTCCCGTTCACGCTCGCCCAATTCATGATGGCTTCCGGTTTCCCGCCGGGAGCCGTTTCCGTTTTTGCCGTATGGAGGTATCCGAATCATGGGTAAACGTTCCGTCCGCAAGACCTGGCGCCAGGATGCCCGCATCCATCCCCTGATGGCCGACGAACCGGCGCCGGCGCCGTTTCCGGTCAAGGGCAGCCAGCCGCGCTATGTGCGCAACGTCAAGGCCAAGAGCGCCAACCAGGCGGCGCTGCTCGAAGCGCTCGACCGGGACAGCGTCGTGCTGGCGCTCGGGCCCGCCGGCACCGGCAAGACGTTTCTCGCCATCGCCAAGGCGGTCGAGGCGCTGGAAGCGGGCAAGGTCGAACGCATCGTGCTGACGCGGCCCGCGGTCGAGGCCGGCGAAACGCTCGGCTTCCTGCCCGGCGACCTGCAGGCGAAACTCGCGCCCTACCTGAAGCCCTTTTACGACGCGCTCGGCGAACGGCTCGGCGGCAAGCGGCTCAAGCAGATGCTCGCCGACGGCATGATCGAGATCGCGCCGGTCGCCTACATGCGCGGGCGCACGCTCAACAATTCCTTCATCGTCATCGACGAGGCGCAGAACTGCACCTTCGGCCAGTTGAAGATGCTGCTCACCAGGCTTGGCTGGCAGTCGACGATGGTGGTCGCAGGCGATCCGCAGCAGACCGACCTGCTGCCCGGCATGTCCGGCCTGTCGGACGTGGCGGCCAGGCTCGAAGCGGTCGGGCGCATCAGCGTCATCCGCATGACGGACGCCGACGTGGTGCGCCATCCGCTGGTGGCGTCCATGCTGGCGGTGCTGTAGCCGGCGCGCGGCCCGCTCAGTCGCTGCCCGGATCGGCCTCGAGGCCGGTGGCGCGGATGCCGGCGACGGCCGCCATTTCGTCGTTGTTCGACACGTCGCCCGACACGCCGACCGCGCCGATCACGGCTCCCGCCTTGTCCTTCACCAGCACGCCGCCAGGGACGGGCACGAACGGTCCGCCGATGGTCGCGGCGACCGAACTGATGAAATAGGGGCGTTCCTTCGCCATCTTGTCGATGGAACGCGTGCCGATGCCGAAATCGAGCGCCGCCATCGCCTTGCCGATGGCCACCTCGCCGCGTTTCAGGCTGGTGCCGTCCTCGGCGCCGAAGGCCTTGAGCGCGCCGCGCTCGTCGAGCACCGCCACGGCGAGCAGCTTGAGCTTCTTGTCGCGCCCGGCGGCGATGGTCGCGGCGACGATCTTGGTGGCGGCGTCGAGTGTGAGCTGTGCCATGCAGGAACTCCCTGTGAAGATTGTTTGCGGTCCGTGCCCGCGATTGTGGCCCGGCGCACGGCGGATGTGAACTGCCGCGGCGTCGCTTTCCTGCCTTTATTTCCGCCGCCCCGGCCCTTGGCCGTGCCGGCGGTGACGGCCGGCGGCTGCGCAATCACGCGCCGGACGCGCGTGCGGACACCGCCGCGCGTTTCGCATCGAAGAGGTCGAAGGCATCGAGAATCCTCTTCTTGCCGTTCTGCACGTGGCGGTAGTTCGCCTCGTAACAGGCCTTGGCGTCCCGGCGCTTGAACGCGGCAACGATGGCGTGGTGTTCCTGAAGGGATTCGAGCAGCACTTCCTTCCCCACGAGCCCGTGGCGGCGGAAAAGCTGGAATTCCTTGAGCAGGCCTTCGTACATGCGCGCCAGCCGCGCGTTTCCCGTCGCTTCCACGATGAAAAGGTGAAAGCGGTTGTTCACTCCCATGAAGCCCTGATAGTCGGAGGCATAAGCCGCCTCCTTCATTTCGCCGAGCAGGGCGTCGAGCGTCACCAGATGGGAGCGCTTGACGACGGGCGCCAGCAACATCCCGGAGAGCCCGGTGAGGCCGGCACGCATGTCGTAGACCTCGATCACGTCGTCGCGGCCGAGGCTTTTGACGAACACGCCGCGGTTCGGAATGAGATGCACGAAACCGAGTTCCGCCAGCGCCCGGCAGGCTTCGCGGATCGGCGCGCGGCTGACCGACAGCCTGGCCGCGAGCGCGTTTTCGTTGATGCGGGCGCCCGCGGCGATTTCGCCCGACAGGATCATGCGCTCGATCTCGCGCTGAACCACCTGGGTCAGGGATTTGGACTTCAGAAGAGCAATCGTGGAACGCGCCGTAGATTCTTCCTGCTCTGCCATCTGTCCTTCCTGTCCCCGGCGCCTCTTGCGCCGTCAAATCATACGCGCTGCCGTCAGCGATGTCCCGCTTCGAGCATGATATGCTTCAGGCGTTCGATGACCTCTCCCTTGCGCCGGATGTGCTCGGGATCGTCGAAGGCAACGTAATAATTCACGTCGGCACGGATGCGGTACTGTTCCTCGATCCGGCGGTTGTCGACGTCCTTGCGCAGGCTGTCGGTCGTCTCGCCCGCGTCGATGAAGGCCTGCTGGGCGTCGCGCGAGAGCGCCCAGTTGACGAACAGCTTCATCGCGCCAGGATTGGGCGCGCGATCCAGCACCATGATATTGGCCGCCGAGGCAGAGAGGATTTCCCCTTCCGCCATCGGATAGGGCAGCCAGGAGCGCACCGGGAACCCTTCCTGGGCCAGGCGATGGGTCTGCGTTTCGATGCCGAACATGCCGATGGCGAAGCGGCCGATGGCGAGCCATTCGGCGCCCTGACGCGCGTCGTTGACGATGGTCACGTTCATCTCCCGCGCCCAGCGGCGGAACCAGTCCTCGCCGATCTTCGGATTGAGATAGAGCGGCACGGAACTCGCCGCCGAACCATAGGCCGGATTGAAGGAGACGATCCTGCCCTTCCATCTGGGATCGAGCAGCGACGCGTAGGAGCGGATCTCCTCCGGCCTGACCAGCTTGGTATTGATAGCGACGGAATAGGAGGGCGACGCCCCCCAGGTGAACACGAACTTGCCGTCGGGATCGCTGTAGTGATGACGGCCGCGATACCAGAGCGAGGTATCGACGACTTCCGGCGCCACCAGCAGGGGATCGAGCGGCGCCAGCGCCCCGATCGGAATGAGCGACAATAGCGCGCCGGAGCTGCCGCCGATCCATGCGTCGACGGTGTAGCGGCCAAAACGGCGTTCGGCCAGGACGCGCTCGTTGTGCTCGCGCCCGCCCCCGGTGTGGAAGTTGACCTTGACGCCGTATTTCTTTTCGAAGGCGGGCAACGCCCGGCGCAGCTTCTGCGGCATCTGGCCGGACAGGATGACCTCGACCTTGCCTTCGCCCTTCGCGGCGCGCACCAGCGCGTCCCATTCGGCCGGGCTCGCCGGCGCCCCGGCAACGGCGGCAGACGAAACGAACGGTCCCGCGCCGAGGACCAGGGTCGCTGCGAGAATAAAAGCACGGACATGACGGCAACGCGACAAGACCGGCCTCCCCTGCGCGACCTCGCCTCACGGGCCGGCCGCTTATTGCAAATGAGTATACCGGCGTGCAAGGCGACGCGAGAAGCACCTTTTGCCGCCTATTTCCGGGCGGCGAGCCGCTCGTAGAGGGCGTAGAGGGCGAAGCCCGCAAACAGGGCCGGAACGAAGACGAGGAAAGCCCGCGCCCCGGTGGCCAGCCCGGCGATGGCCGGTCCCGGGCAGATGCCGGCGAGCCCCCAGCCGAGGCCGAAAAGCACCGCGCCCGCGACGAGGCGCGCGTCGATGTCGCGCCGCGTCGGCACCTGCATGTCGCCGCCCAGCGCCGGGTGACCCCGGCGCCTGGCCAGCCAGAAACCGGGCGCGGCGGCGGCAAGCGCCCCCGCCATGACGAAAGCGAGCGTCGGGTTCCAATCCCCGGCGACGTCGAGGAAGGCGAGAATGACGGCCGGATCGACCATGCGCGAAACGGCAAGCCCTGCGCCGAACAGCGCGCCGCAGAGAAGTGCTGCAAGAATCACGGCCATGTGGGCAGCCCCATGACATGACGGACGATGAAGACGACGACGGCCGCCGTCGCCATGAACACGCCGGTCGCCACCAGCGAGCGCGGCGACAGCCGCGCGATGCCGCAGACGCCGTGACCCGAAGTGCAGCCGCTGCCGAGCCTGGCGCCGAAGCCGACCAGCAGGCCGGCCAGGATCAGTCCCGGCACGGAGGCGACAGAGCGCACCTCCAGCTTGATGCCCGTGGCCTTGACCACGATCGCCGCGCCGATGATCAGGCCCGCGACGAAGGCCGCGCGCCAGGCGAATTCGCGCCCGCGCGCGGAAAACAGCCCCGCGGCGATGCCGCTGACCCCGGCGACACGGCCCGTCAGCAGCACGAAGCCGGTCGCGGCAAGGCCGATGAACGCCCCGCCGATCAGCGCAGAAAGCGGCGTGAAGTCGCTCATGGCGCACCCTTGGCCGACTGCGCGTCGCGGATGGCCCGCCAGACGCGCTCGGGCGTCGCCGGCATCATCAGGTTACGCACGCCAGCCGGGGCGAGCGCGTCGTTGATGGCGTTCATCACCGCGGCCAGGCCGCCGACCGTGCCGCATTCGCCGGCCCCCTTGACGCCGAGCGGGTTCTGGCTGGTCGGCACCGGATGGCTGGCGAGCGCCACGTTGCACAGCAACTTCGCCCGCGGCATGGCGTAGTCCATGAACGAGCCGGTCATCACCTGCCCCGATTCGGGATCGATGATGACCTGTTCGACCAGCCCCTGGCCCAGCGCCTGCGCGAGGCCGCCGCGCACCTGGCCGGCGACCCCCATCGGGTTCAGCTCGACGCCGACGTCATAGACGAGGGAGTAGCGCTTGAGCTCGCTCTTGCCGGTGTCGGGGTCGATCTCCACCTCGCAGACGTGGAAGCTGTTGGGAATGTTGGATGCGGTCGAGGTCCAGGCCGCCGTTTCGAACAGGCCGAATTCCATGTCTTTCGGCATCTTGGCCGGGTTGAAGGCGGTCTTGACCACCTCGTCGAAGGTGACGGAGCGGTTGGTGCCCTTGGCGAAATAGGTGCCGTCTTCGAAGTTCACCTGATCGGGCGTCGTTTCCATCATGTGGGCGGCGATGCGCCGGCCCTTTTCACGGGTCTTTTCCGCCGCCTGGAAAACGACCGTGCCGCACAGGGTCGCCGTACGCGCCGCCCCCGTGCCCGATCCCCAGGCGAGCTTCGAGGTATCGCCTTCGACGACGCGGATCTTTTCGGCGTCGATGCCGAGCACGTGGGAGACGATCTGGGTATAGATCGTGGCGTGCTGCTGGCCGCCGGCGGTGGAGGCGGCCAGCACCGTGACCGAGCCCGCCGGATCGAAGCGCAGCTCCGCCGTTTCCGGCGCCGGGCTGCCCGAAGGGTCGATGCTGGAGGACACGCCGACGCCATAGAGCTTGCCCCGCGCCCCGGCTTCTTCGCGGCGCCTGGCCGCGCCCGCGTAATCGGCGAGCTTGAGGCACTTGTCCATGACCGCTTCGAACTCGCCGCAGTCGATCTTCTGGCCGTTGGCCGACTTGTAGGGCATCGCCGCGGGCGAGACGTAGTTCCTGCGGCGGAACTCGGTCGGATCCATGCCGATGTCGCGCGCCGCCATGTCGATCAGCCGTTCGAGCACGTAGGTGCCGGGCGTGCCCGAGGGGCCGCGGTAGTTGGCCATCGGCACGGTGTTGGTCAGCACCGCGTGCGATTCGCCGTAAGCCGCCGGCACGTCATAGGTGCTGCACGTGCAGCCCGGCGGCCCGTTGGGCGCGCCGAAGCCGGTCATCGACAGGAAGGCGCCGATATTGGCGACGCCGTTGAAGCGCACGGCATGGATGCGCCCCGTGTCGTCGAAGCCGAGCTCGGCATCGACGATGACGTCGCGGCCCTGGTCGTCGGCGATCAGCGCCTCGGAGCGTTCGCAGTTCCACTTGACCGGGCGGCCCAGGCGCTTGGCCGCCCAGGCGACCACCGGCACTTCCGGGTAAAGGCCGCCCTTCATGCCGAAGGAACCGCCGACGTCGCCGGCGATCATCGTCATGTTGGCTTCCGGAATCCTGAACACGCCCTTGGTCATCATGTTGCGCCAGACGAAGGGGCGCTGCTGGCAGGCGTGGACCGTGAAATGATCGCGGCCCTCGTCGTATTCGGCGACCACCGCGCGCGGCTCCATGGTCGAGGCGGCGACGCGGGTGACGACGAAATGATCGCGCACCACGCGCGGGGCTTTTCTGAGGGCTTCTTCGGTCGCGGCGGCATCGCCCTTCATGGCGGAAAAGGCCTCGTTCTTCGCGCAATCGGGCCACACGAGAGGCGCGCCGTCGCCGTGGCCGGCGACCGGATCGGTCAGGGGGTCGAGCACGTCGAAGTCGATCTCGATGCGGTCCAGCGCATCCTTCGCCTCGTTGACCGAGGAGGCGATGACGACCGCAATCATCTGGCCGACATGGCGAACCAGATCGCGGGTCAGCCCCGGGCGCTTCGGGCGGTAGCCCGGCTCGCCCGACTTGCGCTTGGGCGGGGAGTTGCCCGGCACGTCGCCGAGCTTGTCGGCGGCCCAGTCCTCCCCGGTCAGGACATCATGCACGCCGGGCATCTGCTTGGCGGCCGAAACGTCGAGCCGGGTGATCCTGGCATGGGCGTGGGGCGAACGCAGAAACACGGCATGGACCATGCGCGGCAGCTGCACGTCGTCGGTGTAGCGGCCCTTGCCCTTGAGCAGACGCGGGCTTTCGACCGCGTTGACCGGCTGGCTTATGGAATAACGCCCCATGATGTTCCTCCCCGAACGCTTGCCTGGACGCCTGAACGAGATTTCTCGGGGCGATTGTAACGGCTGAACCGTTCCCGGCAAGGGTGGGAAAACCGCCCGAATCCCGGGCAGCGAACGCGCCGGGACCGCGTCCCGAGACCGCCCGAGCCCGATTGACAAGGCGACGGGCAGACGGCTCAATGTCCCGCGACCGGGACGCCGAAAGCGCCCGGCGTGGTCGAGATCGGAGAAAATGATGAAGGCTTCGCGGCTACTGGCACCGGCGCTGATCGCCGGCCTGGCCCTGACGGCGGCAACCGGCGCGGATCGCCCCGCCGCCGCCCAGGAAAAAGTCGTCAACGTCTACAACGGGTCCGACTACATCGACAAGAACATCCTGGCCGAATTCACCCGCGATACCGGCATCAAGGTAGTCTACGACGTCTACGATTCGAACGACGTGCTGGAAACCAAGCTGATGGCCGGCCGCTCGGGCTACGACATCGTGGTGCCGTCGAACAACTTCCTCGCGCGCCAGATCAAGGCCGGAGTGCTGGCCAGGCTCGACAAGTCGAAGCTGCCGAACCTCGGCCGTTACGACGCTGCGCTGATGGCGCGCATGACCAAGTACGATCCGGGCAACGAACACGCGGCGATCTATCTGTGGGGCACTTCGGGCCTCGGCGTCAATGCCGACAAGATCGAGGCGCGCATGAAGGGCGCCCCGGTGAATTCGCTGGCGCTCCTGTTCGACCCCAATATCGTGTCGAAGTTCGCCGATTGCGGCGTCAACCTTCTGGACGCGCCCGACGACGTGATGCCGGCGGTGCTCACTTACCTCGGCCTCAACCCCGATTCGAAGGATCCCAAGGACTGGGCCAGGGCGGAAGCGGCGCTGATGAAGATCCGGCCCTTCGTGCGCAAGTTCCACTCGTCGCAGTATATCAACGACCTGGCCAACGGGGATACCTGCCTCGCCTTCGGCTTCTCGGGCGATATTCTTCAGGCCAGGACTCGGGCGGAAGAAGCGAAGAAGGGCGTCAAGGTGCGCTACGTCCTGCCCAGGGAAGGCGCGCTCATGTGGTTCGACAGCATGGCCATTCCCGCCGACGCGCCGCACAAGGACAATGCCTACGTCCTGATGAACTACCTGATGCAGCCCAAAGTGGCGGCGCGGATTTCGGAAGCCGTGCAGTATCCCAACGCCAACAAGGACGCCACCGCCCTGATCAAGGCCGAAACGATGGCCGATGAAAACGTCTTTCCGCGCGGCGACACGATGAAGCGCCTTTATACCGTGACGCCCAACACCCAGACGCAGCAGCGCCTGCTCACGCGCATCTGGACGCGCGTCAAGGCCGCGAAGTAGGCAAAGGGGTACGGCGGAGATGAGCGACACCAGGTCCCAGCCGCGCGCGCGGCTAGAGCCCTGGAACGATTCCGCCGCCACGCCCTACGTGCGTATCGAGCGGGTCGGCAAGTCCTTCGGCGCCCAGGTCGCGGTCGCGGAAGCCAGCCTCGACATCTACAAGGGCGAGTTCTTCTCCCTGCTCGGCCCCTCGGGCTGCGGCAAGACGACGCTGCTCCGCATGCTGGCCGGATTCGAGATGCCCGATGCCGGGCGCATCCTGATCGACGGGATCGACATGGCCGGCGTGCCGCCCCACGCGCGGCCGGTGAACATGATGTTCCAGTCCTACGCGCTGTTTCCCCACATGACGGTTGAGCAGAACATCGCCTTCGGCCTCAAGCAGGAAGCCACGCCCAGGGCGGAGATCGCCGCGCGGGTCGCAGAGATGCTGGCGCTCGTCAAGCTGGAGGGATTCGGGGGGCGCAAGCCGCATCAGCTGTCGGGCGGCCAGCGCCAGCGCGTGGCGCTGGCGCGCGCGCTGGTGAAGAGGCCGAAGCTGCTGCTGCTCGACGAGCCGCTCGCGGCGCTCGACCGGCGCCTGCGCGAACACACGCAGTTCGAACTGGTCAACATCCAGGACAGGCTCGGCATCACCTTCATCGTCGTCACCCACGACCAGGGCGAAGCGATGACCATGTCTTCGCGCATGGCGGTGATGGAGCATGGCCGCATCCGCCAGGTCGGCACGCCGTCCGAGATTTACGAGCGGCCCGCTTCCCGCTTCGTCGCGGAATTCGTCGGCGATGCCAATATCCTCGAAGGGCGGGTGACGGCGGCTTCCGGCGGGCGCGTGACCATCCGTGCCGAGGCGGCGGGCTGCGACGTCACGGTCGAGGGCGACGGGGTGCCGGGCGCGAGCCTTGCCGTCGCCTTACGGCCCGAAAAGCTGTCGCTCTGCCGCGCTGCGCCGGAAAGCGGCGCGGCGAACGCGGTCGCCGGCACGGTGTTCGACATCGGCTATCTCGGCGACATGTCGATCTACCACGTGCGCACCGATGCGGGCGCCGTGCTTCGCGTGGCGCTCGCCAACCGGGAACGCCTGATCGAAAATCCGGTCACCTGGGACGACCGCGTGTGGCTGACATGGACGCCGGCGGCCGGCGTGGTGCTCGGCCGATGAGCCGCGAGGTTCTTCTGTCGCGCGAGACGCCGCGGCCCCGCCACGACCGCCTCGGTCTCGGCCGCGCCCTTGCCATTGCCGTGCCCTACCTGTGGCTCGGCCTGTTTTTCCTCGCGCCGTTCCTGATCATCCTCAAGCTCTCCTTCGCCGAAGTCGTTCTGGCGCGCCCACCCTACACGCCGCTCGTCGAATGGCTGGATGCCGCCGGACAGATCGCGCCGCGCATCCGCGTCAATCTCGGCAATTACGCCCTGCTCGCCGGCGACGATCTCTACATCCGTTCGCTGATCAACAGCCTGCGCATCGCCTTCGTTTCGACGCTGATCGCGCTCGCCGCCGGCTATCCGCTGGCCTACGCCATGGCGCGCGCGCCGGAAAGCTGGCGGACGGCGCTGGTCACCCTCGTCATCCTGCCGTTCTGGACGTCGTTCCTGATCCGCGTCTATGCCTGGATCGGCATCCTCAAGGATGAAGGTCTGCTCAACGCCCTGCTGCTCAAGCTGGGGCTGATCGCCAAGCCGCTCGTCATCCTCAACACGGACTGGGCGGTACACATCGGGATCGTCTATTCCTACCTGCCCTTCATGGTGCTGCCCCTCTACGCGGCGCTGGAGAAGCAGGATCCGGCGCTACTGGAAGCGGCCTCCGACCTCGGCGCGCCGCCGTGGAAGGCGTTCTGGACGGTGACCGTGCCGATGTCCCTGCCCGGCATCATCGCCGGATCGCTGCTCGTCTTCATTCCGGCCGTCGGCGAATTCGTCATTCCGGACCTGCTCGGCGGCTCGGGCACGCTGATGATCGGCAAGACCCTGTGGGCGGAATTCTTCAACAACCGCGACTGGCCGCTGGCCAGCGCCATCGCCGTGGTGCTGCTGATCGCCCTGGTCGCGCCGATCCTGTGGTTCCAGCGCCAGCAGGCAAAAAGCGAAGGGTCGGCGCGATGAACGGCCGCAACCGCCTGAGCGCCGTGACGGTGAGCGCGCTCGTGTTCGGCTTCGCCTTTCTCTACCTGCCGATCCTCATCCTCGTCGTCTTTTCGTTCAACGAATCGCGGCTCGTGACCGTGTGGGCCGGATTCTCGACCAAATGGTATGCGGCGGTGTTTTCCAACCGCCAGCTTCTCGACGCGGCCTCGGTGACGATTCGCGTGGCGCTCGTTTCGGCGACCGTGGCGACGGCGCTCGGCACGCTGGCCGGTCTCGCGCTCGCCCGCTTCGCGCGCTTCCGCGGACGCACGCTGTTCACCGGCATGGTCTATGCGCCGCTCGTCATGCCGGAGGTGATCACCGGCCTGTCGCTGCTGCTGCTGTTCGTGGCGCTCGACTGGGATCGCGGCTACTGGACCGTGACGGTGGCGCACGCCACATTCACCACGGCTTTCGTCGCCGTGATCGTCCAGTCGCGCCTCGTCGGTTTCGATCGTTCGCTTGAGGAGGCGGCGATGGACCTCGGCGCCACGCCGCTTCGCACCTTCTTCGCCGTGACCCTGCCGCTGATCGCCCCGGCGCTGGCGGCGGGCTGGCGGCTCGCCTTCCCCCTGTCGCTCGACGACCTGGTGATCTCTTCCTTCGCCTCGGGCCCCGGGGCCACCACGCTGCCGATGCGGATCTACAGCCAGGTGCGCCTCGGCGTGACCCCCGAAATCAACGCCGTTTCGACCCTCCTGATCGCCGTCGTCGCCGTCGGCGCGATCGCCGCCACCCTGCTGCAAAAACGCGGCGTGGTGCGCCGGGCCCGTGCCGAAGCGCGTCAAAACGGCCGGGAAAACGGGTAGGGCCCGGGCCTGTTTCCCGCCGTCCTGCCGCCCCCTCCCTGCGAGGCGGCTTGCCACCCGCCCCCGCCCCCGGCCACAATGCGGGCAAAGGCCAGGGAGGCCGCATACGGTATAAAAGGGCGTTGTCATCCGCGTTCGGCGTCGCAGGGGGCACCTTCATCATGAGCCATCACAGCAGACACGAGCATGCCGGCGAGGGGCGCAAGCCGGCGGCCCTGCCCTCGCGCCAGAGCGCCGGCGGGCTGTTTCTGCTGGCCGTCGGGCTGTTCGCCCTGTGGCAGAGTTCCGGCCTCACCACCGGCACGCTGCGCCAGATCGGCCCCGGCATGGCGCCGCAGGCGCTGTCGGTTCTGGTGGCGATCTGCGGCATCGCCATGATGGTCGGCGCGGCGATCAGGCGCGGCGAAACGCTGGAGCGCTGGACCCTGCGCGGACCGCTGTTCATCCTCGGCGCGGCGATCGCCTTCGGGCTGATCGTCAAGCCCTTCGGCCTGGTCGTCGCCGCACCCGTCGCCATCACGGTGGGCAGCCTGGCGAGCGCCCAGGTCCGCATCCTGCCGATCGCCGTCTTCAGCGTGGTGATGACGGCGTTCTGCCTCGCGCTCTTCCGCTTCATTCTGGCGCTGCCGATCCCGGTCGCGCCCTGGCTGCTTGGTTACTGAGGAGCTTGGCACCATGCTCGATCTGATCTCGAACCTGCAGCTTGGCCTGAGCGTCGCGCTCTCCCTGCAGAATCTCTCACTCTGCTTTCTCGGCTGCCTGATCGGCACGCTGATCG
>CAXRES010000004.1:0-28312 GCA_964229575.1 Alphaproteobacteria bacterium | reverse complement strand
GGGCGCAGGCCTGATCACTTCTTCTTTTCGAGCCGGAGCGCTGCCGCATTGATGCAGTAGCGAAGGCCCGTGGGCCGCGGCCCGTCGGGAAAGACGTGGCCGAGGTGCGCGTCGCATCTCGCGCACGTCACTTCCGTGCGGATCATGCCGTAGGAGGCGTCGGTTTCCTTTTCGACCGCTTCATCGCCTGCGAGCTGCGTGAAGCTCGGCCAGCCGGAGCCCGAATCGTACTTGTCGGCGGCGTCGAACAGCGGTTCGCCGCAGCAGACGCAGACGTAAACGCCGTCGTCGTGACAGTCCCAGTAGCGCCCGGTGAAGGCGCGCTCGGTCCCTTTCTGTCGGGCGATGCGGTATTCCTCCTCGGTCAGTTGCCTGCGCCATTCGGCTTCGGACTTGGCGATCTTTCCGGTCATTGCGTCACTCCCGCAGGAAGCCGAGCAGGATTTCGTTGAAGCGCCCGGCATGGTCCAGGTGCGGATAATGGTGGGCGCCGGCGACGATCTCAAGAGCCGCGCCGGGTATGGCCCGGGCAAGCGCCCGGGCGGCGCGGCCGGGCACGCCGCCCGCTACGTTGCTGGCGTCCTCCCCTCCGCTCACGACGAGGGTCGGCGCCGCGACCTTCCCGAGGCGGGCGCAAGTGTCGAAGCGGCCGAGATCTTCCATGACGGCGATGTAGGTTTCGGGATCGTTGGCCAGGTAATGGCCGCGGTACCAGTCCATCACGGCCGGATTCCGGCTGCGGAAGTCATCCGGAAAATGGCTGTCGATCTGCGGCCCCGCCGCAACCGCCATGCCGTTGGCGCGAATGGCGTCGTTGCGCGCCGCGCGCGCGCCCGAATTTCCGGTGGCAATTTTGCAGGCGGTCGAGACCAGAACCAGCCGGTCGACGCGCGCCGCAAAGTCGAGGGCCAGAACCTGGCCGACGAACCCGCCGAGCGACACGCCGACCACATGGGCGCGCGCGAGCCCCAGCGCATCGAGCACGCCGATGGCGGTGCGCGCGTAAGTCGCAACCCCCGGCGCGGTTTTTCCGCGCGGCGACTGGCCGAGGCCGGGAAAATCGAAGCGGATGACGCGAAAGCCCGCCCCCGCCAGCGGCCCGACCTGTTCGCGCCAGCCTTCGCGCGTCGACAGGCCGACCGAATGCAGCAGCAGCACCGGCGGCCCCGCCGCGGGCCCATCCAGGTCGGCGGCGACCCAGCCATCGTTCAGTTCCAGTTTCATCGAACCACCCTGCCAAAGCGAAACGGCGGGCTACGTGCCCGCCGTTTCCCCCCTCCAGGCGACGGGCCTTACGACACCGCCGCCTTGATCCTGTCCGGCGTCATCGGGCCGCGGCGGATGCGCACGCCCGTGGCGTCGTAGATGGCGTTGGCGATGGCCGCCGACACCGGCCGCGTCGCCGCCTCGCCCGCGCCGGTGGCCGGCGATTCCGGACGGTTGAGCAGCACGACCTTGACCTCCTCGGGCGCGTCGGGCGTCTCGAGGATCGGGTAGGTCGACCAGTCGACGCTGGTGACGCGATCAGGTTCGAACATCACCTCTTCCAGCATCGAACGGCTGGTCGCCATCACCACGTTGCCTTCGAGCACCGTCCTGAGCGTGCCCGGATTGACGATCAGGCCGCAGTCGTGGGCCACCGTCAGGCGACGCACCCAGACCTTGCCGGACGGCTTGTCGACTTCGACATCGGCGGCCACCGACACGCGGGTGCCGTTGCGCAGCGCGTAAGAGATGCCGCGGCCCGCAACGGTCGCTTTGCCGTTCTGGTCCTTGCGCGGGCCGACGCGGGTCTGCCAGCCGGCCGCTTCGGCCGCGGCCTTGACCACGTCCTTGTCGCGTTGACTGACAAGGTACTTGAGCCGGAAGGCGACCGGATCCATGCCCGCCGCTTCCGCCAGTTCGTCGAGGAACTGTTCGCAGGCGAACTGGATCTGCGGGCCGAGCGGGTCGCGCAAGTGCGAGGTGCGCAACGGCGAATAGCGTTCGATGAACGGCGGAATCACCTGCCAACCGAGCTTGCGCGCCGGGAACACGTAGATGTCTTCCGGCGAGCGGAAGATCAGACCCGGCCGAATCTTGGCGCCGATCTGCTGCCCGGCGAGGTTGTGCGCGGGGTTCGATTCGTTGGAATTGACGTTGAGGCGGTCGAAGCCCTTCGAGATGAACTCGTAGGCGATGATGTTGCCGTTGGCGTCGATACCGCCGCGCGCCATGTGCACGGACGCCGGGCCCTTCGGGTCCCAGGCGATGCCCTCATGGCGCATGCCCTGGACGCGCACCGGCTTGCCGACGGCCTTCGACAGCAGCGCCGCCTGGGCCGCCGCGTCGCCCGCGTCGTTGCGCCCGTAGCAACCGGGGCCGGGCACCCAGACGCCCCGCACCGCATCCTTCTTCAGCTTGAGGATGCTGGCGACACCCTCTGCCGTGTAATGCGGCTTCTGGGATCCGGTATAGACCACCGGATTTTTCGGGTCGGCATCGACGATGGCGCAGGCCGGCCCCATCGAGGCATGGGACTGGAACGGCCATTCGTATTCCGCCTTGACCACCTTGGCGGCGCCCTTGAGGGCGGCTTCGACGTCGCCTTCCCGGGTATCTGTCTTCTCGGCGACCACCTTGGCCTTGCGGATGTGATCGTAGAGAGTTTTCTGGTCGACGAACGGCTTGCCGCCGTCGGTCCACTGGACCTTGAGTTCCTGCGCCGCCTTGACGGCGTCCCATTCGGTATTGGCGACGACGCCGATGAAGCCCTTCTGGTGCACGACCCGCGCGCCCTTGATGTGCCTGATCGACGCGGCGTCGTAGCCCTTCGGCGCGGCCCCCGCCTTTTCCGGGTGGATGACGCGGCCGTGCAGCATTCCCGGCAGCCTCACGTCGGTGATCATCGCCGTGGTGCCGAAGACCTTGCCCGGCACATCGCTGCGCGGGAAGGTCTGGCCCACCACCTTGTATTCGGACGGCTTCTTCGGCTTGGCCTTGCCTTCGGCATGAAGCGCGTTGCCGTAGCGCTTGTTCCAGTTGAGCTTGTGGTTGAAGTAGCGGCCCTGGAGGATTTCCGCATAGGAAATCTTCTTCGCCGGCGCTCCCTTGACGCTGACCACGCCGTCATCGACGACGAGATCGGCGACATCGGCGCCGAGCCGCTTGGCCGCTTCTTCCACCAGCACGCGGCGCGCTTCGGCGGCGATCATGCGCAACGCCTTGCCGCCGTTCTGCACCGCGTTCGAGCTCGATGCGCCGCCCTGGTTCACCGAGGTCGCGGTGTCGCCCATCTGCGTGGTGACGCGCTCGAACTTGACGTCGAGCTCTTCGGCGACGATCTGGCTGATCGCCACGTCGACGCCCTGGCCCATGTCCATCTTGCCGAAGAAGGCCGTGACGCGGCCGTCGGCGGTGATGGCGATGAAGCTGTCGAGCTGATCGGGAATGAGAGGCGGCTTGACCGCCGAGCCGAAAGCGGCGGCCTGGGCGCGCGCCTTCTTCGTCAGCGCGATCGGGGCAGCCGCACTGACCACCAGCGCGCCCGCGCCCCGCAACAGCTGGCGGCGGGAAAAGGCGAAATCCTTGATCGAGATCATTTTCGTCATCGTCGTGCCCTCCCTCAGCTCGCCATTTCCTTGGCGGCACGCTTGACCGCCCGGATGATGGCCATATGCGTCCCGCACCGGCACTTGAGGCCGGCGAGTCCGTCCCTGATCTGCTTGTCGTCGGCCTTGGGATTCTTGGCCAGCAGCTCCGCCGCGGTCATGATCCAGCCGTTGACGCAGTAGCCGCACTGGGGCACCTGCTCATCGACGAAGGCCTTCTGGACCGGATGGGGCTTTTCCGGGGTGCCGAGACCGGCGAGCGTCACCACCTTCTTGCCTGCCGCTTCGCCCACCGGCAGCGAACAGGACCGGGTCGCCGCGCCGTTCACGTGCACGGTGCAGGCGCCGCACTGGGCCAGCCCGCAGCCGAAATGCGGGTTGTCGAGCCCGATGTCGTTGCGCAGGGCATAGAGAAGCGGCATTTCCGGGTCCGCCGTGATCGAGTACGGCTTGCCGTCGACGTTCAATTTGATGCGCTTAGGTGCTGCCATTGCGGCCTCCCTGTTGTGCTGGCCTCTCCGGATGCGCCGCAGGCCGCGAAAGCCGACGGATCGTCGCCGCCCGTTCCGCAGGGGAAAGGGCCGCGACGGGTCGCAGGACTACCGGAGACGGACCAAACGAATGAAGCTCCCGAAACGAACCGCGCAGGCCTGTACCCGGCGCGCGGCATTTTGCGTCATTTCGAACCGTTGGCCGCGTCCTGTCAAGACGGATGCGCGAGGCGCAGGGGACCTATTGATTCTGCGCGCGATTGTAGGCGTCGATGTCGGCCTCGGTGTCGAGGTCGGTCAGCGTGCCCGTGCCCGCGAGCGCAACTTCGCGGATCGGGCCGGCATGCGTTGCGATCAGGCGGCGCGCGCCTTCGTCGCCGGAAAGCCGGCCGAGCGCGTCGAACAGCTCGCGCGCGAACAGCGCCGGATTGCCGCGCCGCCCGCCCGCCACCGGCACGCAGATGTCGGCCCCGCCCGCTTCGAAGGCCCCGATCAGCCGGCCGAGGTCTTCGGGCGAGGTCGCAGGCATGTCGCCGAGACACACCAGCACGCCGGCGGCATCGGCTGGAAGCGCGCCGACGCCGGCGCGGATCGAGGTGCTGATGCCTTGCGCGAAATCGGCGTTGTGAACGAAGGCCGCCGCGCGCCCGGCAAGGGCGGCGCGCACCTTTTCGGCCTCGTGCCCGGTGACGACGATGACGGGCCGGGCGGCGGAGGCGAGCGCCGCATCGACGACGCGCGCCACCATCGGCTTGCCGCCGACCAGCGCCGTCAGCTTGTTGGTGAGCCCTGCCCGGGTCGAGCGCCCGGCGGCAAGCACGATGGCCGCGACTGTCATTGCCGCCACGGCGCAGGCGCGCAGGCGCGGATCATGCGGGCTTGACGCCCTTTTTCTTGGGGCGCAGGACGTCGATCATCTGGGCGACGATGGACACGGCGATCTCGGCCGGCGACAGCGCGCCGATGTCGAGGCCTACGGGGCCGTGGATGCGCGCGAGATCGGCGTCGGTGAAGCCCTGCTCCTTCATGCGTTCGCGCCGCTGCGCCTGGGTTTTGCGCGAACCGAGCCCGCCGATGTAGAAGGCCTCCGAACGCAGCGCGGTGGCGAGCGCCGGCTCGTCGAGCTTGGGGTCGTGGCTCAACGCCACGACGGCCGAGCGCCGGTCGAGGCCGAAGGATTTGAGCGCATCGTCGGGCCATTCGTGCGAGCGCTTGGCGCCGGGGAAGCGCGCGGCGCTGGCGTAGGTCGTGCGCGGGTCGATGACGATGACGTCGTAGCCGATTTCGGCGGCGATGGCGCTGAGGTATTGCGAAATATGCCCGGCGCCGATGATGGCAAGCCTGAGCGGCGGCGCCAGGACCTGAATGAACACGCGCCTCGCGCCGTCCTCGAACAGGCGGGATTCCTCGAGCGCCAGCGCATCGGCCACGGCCTTCTCCAGCGCGCCTTCGATCCCGAGGGGGCCTTCGGCCCTGCCCTCGACGATCAGGGCTTCCTGCCCCGTCCTGATGTCGATGACGCGCGCGAGCGAACGCTTCGCTGCGCGGGCCGCAAGCAGACGTTCGAGCTTGCCCGGTTCCATCAGGAGACTTTCTCGACGAAGATTTCGATCTTGCCGCCGCACGACAGGCCGACTTCCCACGCCTGGTTGTCGGCGATGCCGAAGTCGAGCAGTTGCGGCTTGCCTTCCTTGATCACGCGCGAGGCCGCATCGACGACCGCGCTTTCGACGCAGCCCGCCGAAACCGAACCGACGAAATTGCCCTTGTCGTCGACGGCGAGCTGGCTGCCCACGGGACGCGGGCTCGACCCCCAGGTGGTGACCACGGTGGCAAGCGCCACGTCGCGGCCTTCCGCCTTCCAGCGGCGGGCCACGTCCAGAACGTCGTCGTCGGCGCCCGGTATGACTTCGGTCATGGCATTTCCCCAGTGGTTCTCGACTTTTGTTCCGTTACAGATATACGACCGAACAGGGCAAAGACAAGTCCCGCCCCGGCACCGGCCCGGCCTGGCCCCGGCTTGACAATGCCCGCCCGCCCGGGACAATGCCCGATAATGCAAATAAATCGCCCGCCGACGAACGCGGGCGCGCCGACGGGGGCATCGCGTGGCCGCAGAACCGAAGAGGCTTCCCGGAAGTCTCAAGAACAATCCCGAACTGGACCTGTGGATCGGCATCGAGACCGACGGCACGGTCACCGTGCGCACCGGCAAGATCGAGATCGGCCAGGGCGTCAAGACGGCCGTCGCCCAGGTCGCGGCCGAGGAACTCGACGTCAATTTCTCGCGCATCCGCGTCAAGACCGGCGACACCGGCGAAACGGCCGACGAAAACGTGACCTCGGGCTCGCGCTCGATGGAAGTGTCGGCCACGGCGCTGCGCTTCGCCGCCGCCGAATGCCGCGCCATCATGGTGAAGATGGCGGCCGATCAGTGGGGCGTTGCGCCCGAACTGCTCGGCGTCGAGGACGGCGCCATCCGCGGGCCGGGGTCCAACCAGCAACTCACCTACTGGGAATTGATGGGCGGCAGGAAATTCGCGCGCACCGCGACCGCCGCCTTTCCGCCCAAG
This sequence comes from Alphaproteobacteria bacterium, assembly GCA_964229575.1. GTDB lineage: Bacteria > Pseudomonadota > Alphaproteobacteria > SMXQ01 > SMXQ01 > WHSO01. The sequence continues at coordinate 21,658 of CAXRES010000004.1, read as the reverse complement.
CCGCCGCAGGCGCACCGCATCGTCGGCTCCCGCGTGCCGCGCATCGACCTTCCGGCCAAGATTTTCGGACAACCCGCCTTCGTCGAGGACCTGGTGCTGCCCGGCATGTTGCACGGCCGCGTCGTGCGCCCGCGCCACCAGGGTGCTGCGCTGCAGTCGGTCGACGTCAGGGCGGCGGAAAAAATTCCGGGCGTGATCAAGGTGGTGCGCGACAAGGATTTCCTGGGCGTGGTCGGCGAAAGCGAAATCGCCGCGATCCGCGGGCGCGACGCCCTCGCCGCGGCGGCCGTCTGGACGGCGGGCCCGCCCCTGCCCGACGAGGATCATCTTGACGAATGGATGCTGGCGCAGGAGACCGTCGATGGCGGCTGCGTCGACGGCGTGCATACCGACAACTGCCCGCCGGAGACCCCGCCGCCCGCCGACGCGAAACTCACCATCGAACAGCTTTACGCCAAGCCGTTCATCCTGCACGGCTCCATGGGGCCGAGCTGCGCGGTCGCCGAATGGAAGGCGGGCAAGCTGATCGTCCACACGCAAAGCCAGGGCGTGTTCCCGCTGCGGCGCGCGCTCCGGTCCGTGTTTCGCATGAACGAGGACGACATCCGCTGCATCCACATGGAAGGCGCCGGCGTCTACGGCCACAGCGGCGCCGATGACGTGGCGCTCGATGCGGCGCTTCTTTCGCGGGCGGTCGACGGACGTCCGGTGCGCATCCAGTGGACGCGCGAGGACGAACATTGCTGGGAGCCCTTCGGCACGGCGATGGTGGTCAAGGTGCGCGCGAGCCTCGGCGCCGACAACCGCGTCGCCGACTGGCGCTTCGACGTGTGGTCGAACCATCACGGCAACCGGCCGAAGCCGAAGCCGACCGAATCGGGCCTGCTCGCCGCACGCATGATCGATGGCGGCCTGCCGCCGCAGTCGCTGGGGCCGGCGAAGGATTCGGAAGCCGGCGAACACCGCAACGCCTGGCCCGGCTACGACTTCGCGAATCCGAAGGTCGCCAAGCATTTCATCAAGGCGCATCCGTTCCGCTGCTCGTCGCTGCGCGGGCTCGGCGCCTTTGCCAACGTCTTCGCCATCGAACAGATGATGGACGAGCTTGCCTGCGCCGCGGGCGAGGACCCGGTCACCTTCCGCCTCGCGCATCTCGCGGACCCGCGCGCCCGCGCGGTGCTGGAGGCGGCGCGCGACGCCATCGGCTGGGGCAAGCCCGGCAAGGCACCCGGCCGCGGGCAGGGCATCGCCTATGCGCGCTACAAGAACACCGCGGCCTATTGCGCCGTCGCCGTCGAGATCGAGGTCAGCGAGCGGACCGGCGCCATCGCCATCCTGCGCGCGGCCTGCGCGGGCGACGCGGGCGAAGCCATCGCGCCCGACGGCATCGCCAACCAGCTCGAAGGCGGGCTGATCCAGTCGGCGAGCTGGACGCTGAAGGAGCGCGTTCGCTTCACACCGGGCGAAATCACCAGCGTCGATTGGGAAACCTATCCGATCCTTACCTTCCGCGAGGCGCCCGAGGTCGAGACCATCGTGCTCAACCGGCCGGGCGAAAAATTCCTCGGCGTCGGCGAGGCGAGCCAGGGGCCGACGGGCGCCGCCATCGCCAACGCGGTGTTCGACGCCATCGGGGTGCGCCTGCGCGAGCTGCCGTTCACGCCCGAGCGCGTGCGAAAGATGATTCAGGAAGCCCGGAGAGGCTGAGGGAGATCCGAAATGAGTGGAGAGTTCAAGCTCGCCGTCAACGGCAGGACGCACACGGTCAAGGCGGAGGCCGATACGCCGCTTCTTTACGTTCTGCGCAACGACCTCGGCCTCGTGTCGCCCAAGTACGGCTGCGGCGCCGAACAATGCGGCGCCTGCAACGTGCTGATCGACGGCGACAAGGCGTTTTCCTGTTCGGTCAGCGTCAAGGACGCGGCGGGCAAGCAGATCACCACGCTGGAAGGCTTAGGCACTCCCGAGCAGCCGCACCCGATCCAGGCCGCCTTCATCGCCGAACAGGCGGCGCAGTGCGGCTACTGCACGTCGGGGCTGATCATCGCCACCAAGGCGCTGTTGGACAGGAATCCGAACCCGGACATGGAGGCGATCCGCCTCGGGTTGCAGGACAACCTGTGCCGCTGCGGCGCGCACAGCCGGGTCTTCCGCGCCGTGCGCCGCGCCGCGCGCGAACTCGCGCGCTGACCGGCGGGGACCGACCGTGGCCGAAGAGATCAAGCTGCCGGGCAGCCTCAAGACCGACGCACGCATCGATTCCTGGATCAGCATCGAGGCCGGCGGCACGGTCAGCATCCTCACCGGCAAGGTCGAGTACGGCCAGGGCGTGATGACCGCCGTGGCGCAGGTCGGCGCCGAGGAGCTTGACGTCGCGCTTGCGCGTATTCGCGTGAAAATGGCCGATACCGGCGTCACGGTGGATGAAAAACTCACCGCCGGGTCCGGCTCGATCGAGGAATCGGGCGCCGCCATCCGCTACGCCGCCGCCGCGGCGCGTGCCATCCTGATGGACAAGGCCGCCGCGGCGCTGGCGGTGCCGCGCGACACGCTGGTCGTCGAAGACGGCACGGTGAAAAGCCCCGCCACGAACCGGCAGGTCACCTACTGGGACCTGATGGGCGGCAGGACTTTCGACGCCGAGGTGACGGCGGACACGAAACCGAAATCGCCCGGGGATTACCGCATCGTCGGCCATGCCGCGCCACGCCTCGACATTCCGGCCAAGGTATTCGGCGAGCCCGCCTTCATCCAGGACATGGCCGTGACGGGGCTGCTGCACGGGCGCGTGGTGCGCCCGCCGAGCTACGAGGCGAAGCTCAGGTCCGCCGACCTCGATGCCGCGCGCAAGATCGCGGGCGTGGTCGAGGTGGTGCGCGACGGCGCCTTCCTCGGCGTCATCGCCGAAAGCGAAGCGGCCGCCGTCAAGGCGCGGGCGGCTCTGGCGGCCGCGTGCCGATGGGAAGAGGTGGCCAAGTACCCGAACGAGGACAGTCTCTACGACTGGATGACGAGCCAGGAGTGCGAGGACAGGCTGGTCGAAGGCGGCATCCCCGTCGACAAGCCGATCCCCGACATCGTCACGCCATCGGGCGCGGCGCATACGGTCGAGGCGATCTACGCCCGGCCCTTCCAGTCGCATGCCTCGATCGGGCCTTCGGCGGGCATGGCGCGCTGGGACGGCGACGAGCTGACCGTCTGGGCGCACAGCCAGGGGATCTATCCGCTGCGCGCCGCGCTCGCTTGCGCCTTCGACTGTCCTAAGGAAAAGATCCGCTGCGTCCATGCCGAAAACGCCGGCGTCTACGGGCACAACGGCGCCGACGACGCGGCGATGGACGCGGCCATGCTGGCGCGCGCCGTGCCGGGCAGGACGGTGCGCGTGCAGTGGATGCGCGACGACGAATTCAAGTGGGAGCCCTACGGTTCGGGCATGGTCATGGCGGCGCAGGCGAGCCTGGACGCGGCGGGCAACATCATCGACTGGAACTTCGACGTGTGGTCGAACGCGCACGCAGGCCGTCCGCGCGCCAAGAAGGAAACGGCGGGCTTCATCGCCTGCTGGCACCGCGAGAACATGACGCCGCCGCCGCGCCCCGCCGACAACGACGGCAAGGACGGCGGCGCGCACCGCGGCGCGCGGCCCTATTACGATTTTCCGAAGACCCGCATCGCCAAGCATTTCGTCAAGCCGCACCCGTTCCGCGTGTCGTCGCTGCGCGCGCTCGGCACCTTCGGCAACATCTTCGCCGTCGAATCGATGATGGACGAGTTGGCCATCGAAGCCGGCCTCGATCTGGTCGAGTTCCGCCTGCGCCACCTGAAGGACGCCCGCGCCCGGGCGGTGCTGGAGAAGGTCGCGGCGATGGCCGACTGGAACCCGGCCAGGTGGGGCAACGGAAAGGGCCAGGGCATCGCCTTCAACCGCTACAAGAATTCCAAGTGCTACGCCGCGGTCGTGTTCAACGTCGAAGTCATCGAGGCGACCGGCGCGATCAGGACGCCCAAGGCCTTCATCGCCGCCGACGCGGGGCTTTCGATCAACCCCGACGGCGTGGCCAACCAGTTGGAAGGCGGGCTGATCCAGGCGGCGAGCTGGACGCTGAAGGAAGCGGTGCGCTTCGATCCGGTGCGCATCACCAGCGTCGACTGGGAAACTTATCCCATCCTCACCTTCCGCGAGGTGCCGGAGATCGAGACCTTCGTCTTCCAGCGCGAAACCGAAAAGGCGATGGGCGTCGGCGAAGCGACGCAGGGACCGACGCCGGCGGCCATCGCCAATGCGGTCTATGCCGCCATCGGCGTGAGGCTTCGCGAAATCCCGTTCACGCCGGAGCGGGTACGAAAGATGATAAGCGAGGCCCGCGCGGCGCGGCGCTGATGGTCGTCGCGCCCCGGAAAGCCGGGGCACGACGAAAGGGGCGCGAGCCGCGCGCTAAAGCGCCGCGTAGTCGATAGGCTTGTCCTTGTCGAGCGACGCGTCGGCGGGCGGCATCGGGTACTTGAGGCCGGAGCCGCAGTTGAACAGCACGACGCGCTCGTCCTTCGCAATGCGCCCCGACGCCAGTTCCTGCCTGTAGGCGGCATAGGTAGCGGCCCCTTCGGGGCAGAGCAGCAGGCCTTCCTCTTTTGCCACTTCCTTCTGCCCCGCCTCGATCTTTTCGTCATCGACAGCGACGGCGAAGCCGTTCGATTCGCGCACCGCGCGCAGGATCAGGAAATCGCCGATGGCGATGGGCACCCGGATGCCGGCGGCAACCGTGTGCGCGCCCTTCCATAGTTCCGCGTGTTCGACGCCCGCTTCCCACGCCTTGACGATGGGCGCGCAGCCCGAAGCCTGCACGGCGACCATGCGCGGGCGCTTCGATCCGATCCAGCCGAGCGCTTCGAGTTCGGCAAACGCCTTCCACATGCCGATCAGGCCGGTGCCGCCGCCGGTGGGATAGAGGATGACATCGGGCACGTCCCAGCCGAGCTGTTCGGCGAGTTCGAGGCCCATCGTCTTCTTGCCTTCGATCCGGTAAGGCTCCTTCAGCGTGTTGGTTTCGAACCAGCCCGCCTTTTCGCGCCCGTCGACGACGATCTTGCCGCAGTCGTTGATCAGGCCGTTGACGCGCCAGACGCGCGCCCCCTGCAACTGGATCTCGCGCACGTTCACTTCCGGCGTGTCGGCCGGGCAGAAGACGACGCTTTCAATGCCGGCGCGCGAACAATAGGCGGCGAGCGCCGCCCCCGCGTTGCCGTTGGTCGCCATCGCCATCTTGCGCACGCCCAGTTCCCTGGCCATGGACACGGCCATCACCAGTCCGCGCGCCTTGAACGAGCCGGTGGGCAGGCGGCCTTCATCCTTCACGATGATATCGCCGCCGCCGAGCCGCTTCTTCAGGCGCGGCAGTTCGATGAGCGGCGTCATGGTTTCGCCGAGGCTGACGATGTTCTCGCAGCGGCGCACGGGCAGCAGTTCGCGGTAGCGCCAAAGATCGGGCGCGCGGGCGGCAAGATCGTCGCGTGCGACGGCCTTTTTCACGCCGGCAAGGTCGTAGCGCACGAGCAGCGGCTTGCCCGCCGCCGAGAGATTGGCCAGCCTGTCGGCGGGGAGCTTTTCACCCGTCATCGGGCATTCGAGATGCGTGACGAAGGTCGGCCGTTCGGTGGTGAGGTTGTCCTGCATCAAGGGGGGCTTACTTGATCACCGGGGTCTTGATATCGCCGACGCCGTCGATGTGGCCTTCCATGATGTCGCCCGCGACCACGGCGGCGACGCCCTCCGGCGTGCCGGTGTAGATCAGGTCGCCCGGGCGCAGTTCGACCAGCTGCGAGAGGTGCGAGATGGTCTCGGCCACGTTCCAGATCAGGAAGGAGATGTCGCTCGACTGGCGGGTCGCGCCATTGACCTTGACCCAGATGGCGCCCTTGTCGGGATGGCCGATGCGCGAGGCGGGCTGGATCGCCGAGCATGGCGCGGAGAAGTCGTAGGACTTGCCCATTTCCCAGGGACGGCCGGATTCCTTGGCGGCGTTCTGCAGGTCGCGGCGCGTCATGTCGAGGCCGACGGCATAGCCGTAGACGTATTCGAGCGCCTGCCCTGCCGGGATCTTCGTGCCGGCCTTGCCGATGGCGACGACCAGCTCGATCTCGTGGTGCAGGTTCTTGGTACCCGCCGGATAGGGAATGGGATCGCCGCTCTGGACGATGGCATCGGTCGGCTTGGCGAAGAAGAACGGTGGATCACGATCGGGATCGGAACCCATCTCGCGCGCGTGCGCGGCGTAGTTGCGCCCCACGCACCAGATGCGGCGCACGGGGAAGGTTTCCTCGGAACCGGCCACCGGAAGCGTGACGACCGGCGCGGCGGGAACGGCATAACTCATCGGGATGTCCTTTTGCTGTGCTCGTTCGACGGGCGATCGAGGGGACCGCGGAAACGTACCGGACCGATCCCCCGGCGCAGGCAGCTCTCGAATACGGGGCCTGATATACGAAGATTGCCGCGCGAGGGTCAAGCGGCGCGGTGAACGCGGCAGCGAACACGGACGCGAACAAAGCAGCAAACACGAGGAAAAGCCGGGGGCAGGCGGGTGAGCGCGGATACCGCATCGGGCGCGCGGAAGGCGCGGGTGATGAGCCTGATCGGCGCCGGGCACGGCCTGAGACACTTCTGCACTCTGGTCCTGCCGTTCTGGCTGGAATGGCGGCGCGACCGCAAGCGCGCCGCCGCCGCATGAGAAGCACGCGCGCGCCGCTACTCGACCCCGGTGGCGGCGAGCTGCCGCAGCCCCTCGGGCCCGGCGAGGTAATCGAGAAAGGCCCTGGCGGTCGCCGCGTCGGGCGCAGCGGCGGCAAGTGCCGCTTCGTACGCGGTCACGTTGCCGATGGCTTCGGGCAGCGCCGCCACCTGGCGGACGCCGAGCGCCTTTTCGTAGCCGCGCAGCGCCGAAGACTGGCCGAAGCCGATCGCCGCGCGGCCCTGATCGGAGCCGAGGAAGGCCATCGCTTCTTCGGCGTTGGCGTAGCGGTGGATGCGGGCGGAAACCTCGTCCATGATGCCGAGGCCCCTGATCATCTCGTCGATGAACTGGCCGGAAGAGGCCGTGTTGTAGACGATGGCGCTCGCCTTGCGGATCGCCGCGCGCACCGCCTCGGGCGTCGAAAGATCCGGCACGGCCGCATCCCTGTGCAGCGCGATGGCCGCCTTGACCCCGCCGAGCGCCCGGCGGCTGGCGGCCACCACCTTGCCCTCCCGGGCCAGCGCCGCGATCAGGCTTTTCGGCCCGATGATGACGCCGAAGGCCCCGGTGCCGTCCCGGGTGCGCTCGCGCAGTTCCGGCGCCGGACCGAAGGTCGCCTTGACCTGGCTGCCCGAGGCCTTTTCAAAGGCCGGCCCGATGGTTCCCATCGCCGGCTTGACCGCGCCCGCGCTCAGCACTTCCAGTGTCGCCATTTTCGCTCTCTCTCCCTTGGCAGAAGTCCCGGAAAGACTACCACGCCAGGGGTGACGCGGGAGTGCCAAGCCGCGTAAAATCAAGCCCATGGCCCTTACGACCGTCAACGTCTTCGCCCTCGGCGGCACCATCGCGATGGCTGCACCGGAACCCGCGCCGAACGCCCGCTCGGGGCGCCGCGCCAAAGGCCCGGGAGTGACGCCGCGCCTGACCGCGCGCGGGCTCGTGCGCGCCGTTCCCGAGCTCGGCCACGTGGCGCGCATTCGCGCCATCGACTTCCGCCGCCTGCCCGGCGCGCACCTTGCCGACGAAGACATCGTCGAGCTCGCCCGGGCCATTCTCAAGGGGCGCGCGCCCGCGGTCGTCACCCAGGGCACCGACACGATCGAGGAAACCGCCTTCGCGCTCGACCTGCTGGTAGGCGCCCGCCTGCCGGTGGTCGTCACGGGGGCCATGCGCCATCCGGGCCTGCCCGGCGCCGACGGTCCGGCCAACCTCGTCGCCGCGGCCACGGTGGCGTCGAGCGATGCGGCCGATGGCCTCGGCACGCTGGTCGTCATGGGCGAGCGTATCCATGCCGCCGCGCTGGCGCGCAAGACGAATACCAGCGCGCCCGACGCCTTCGCCTCGCCCAATGCCGGGCCCATCGGTTTTGTTACGGAAGGAGAGGTACACATACTTCTTCATCCCGTCGAAGGCGCGTCGATTCCGCTGACCGCCAAACCGGGCGACCGGCGGCCGGTGGTCGTCATCGCCGCGCACGAGAACGACGACGGCGAAATGCTGCGTGCCGCCTACGGGCGCGAGATCGCCGGCGTCGTCATCGCCGCGATGGGCGGCGGGCACCTGTCGGCCAAGGCCGCCGATGCCGCCGAAGCGCTTGCCCGCCGCGTGCCCGTCGTGCTGGCAAGCCGCACCGGCAGCGGCGCGGTGCTGAAGCGCACATACGGCTTCAAGGGTTCCGAAATGGATATGGCGTCGCGCGGGCTGATGCGCGCCGGCTGGCTCGATCCCGCCAAGGCGCGCGTGCTGCTGGCGCTGGCGCGCCGTGCCGGGCTCGACCGGCGCAAGACGCGCGCCGCCTTCGCCACCTATGGCGGCGGCTGACATCGCCGGACAACGAACCGGGAATCATCGAAGACAGAAGACAGAAGACAGGCCATGACCGACGCCACGACCCTATGGAACCTGCTTGCCGCGGGTGCCGATTCCGCACCCGCCATAGGTGCGCCGTCGGCTTCGCCGACATCTTCGAAAGATGGCGCGCATGGCGCGCCGGAACGAAAAACGCTGGATTTCGCCGGGCTGCGCGCGCTGGCGCAGAAGACCGTGGCGGATCTCAACGCGCTCGGCATCGGACGCAATGATCGCGTCGCCATCGTACTGCCCAACGGGCCGGAAATGGCGACGGCATTCATGACGATCGCCTGCGGCGCGACGACGGCGCCGCTCAATCCCGATTACAAGGCCGAGGAGTTCGAGTTCTACCTTTCGGACCTCGGCGCCAAGGCGCTGATCGTGGAAAAGGGGAGCGCCTCACCCGCTATCGGCGTGGCGAAGAAGCTGAACGTCCCGATCCATGAAATTTCCTCGAACACGGACGACCCCGCCGGCGTCTTCGCCCTGCCCGCGGGCAAAGGGGCCAGGCCCGCCAGGGGCGGCATGGCGGAGCCGGGCGACATCGCCCTCGTTCTGCACACCTCGGGCACCACGTCGCGGCCCAAGATCGTGCCGCTGACCCAGGCCAACGTCACGGCGTCTGCGCGCCACATCGCGGCGACGCTCCGCCTTGCGCCCGCCGACCGCTGCCTCAACATCATGCCGCTGTTTCACATCCACGGCCTGATCGCGGCCGTGCTGTCGTCGATCGGCGCGGGTGCCAGCGTGTTCTGCGCGCCCGGCTTCAACGCGCTCAGGTTCTTCGGCTGGATGGATGAAGTGCGCCCCAACTGGTATACGGCGGTGCCGACCATGCATCAGGCGATCCTGACGCGCGCCGGGCGCAACCTCGACACCATCGAGCGCAATCCGCTGCGCTTCATCCGTTCATCGTCTTCGTCCCTGCCGCCGCAGGTAATGGCCGAGCTGGAGGAAATTTTCGGGGCGCCGGTGGTCGAGGCCTACGGCATGACCGAAGCGGCCCACCAGATGGCCTGCAACCCGCTGCCGCCGGCGCCGCGCAAGCCCGGCACCGTCGGGCCCGCGGCCGGGCCCGACGTGGCGATCATGGACATGGACGGCAAGCTGCTGGCGCGCGGGGAAACGGGCGAAATCGTCATACGCGGACCCAACGTGACGCCGGGCTACGAGGCTAATCCGAAAGCGAACGCCGAAGCCTTCACCAACGGCTGGTTCCGCACCGGCGATCAGGGCGTGATGGACGAGGACGGCTACATCGCCATCACCGGGCGCCTCAAGGAGAACATCAACCGCGGCGGCGAGAAGATTTCCCCCCGCGAAGTCGACGAGGTGCTGATGGACCACGAAGCCGTGGGCCAGGTCGTCACCTTCGCCATGCCGCACCCGAAGCTGGGCGAAGAAGTGGCCGCCGCCGTCGTGCTGCGCGAAGGCAAGACCGTGACCGAGACCGAGCTGCGCGAGTTCGCCCGCACGCGTCTCGCCGAATTCAAGGTGCCGCGCAAGATTTTGTTCCTCGCCGAAATCCCGAAAGGGGCGACGGGCAAGCTGCAGCGCATCGGGCTCGCCGAAAAGCTGGGCCTTGGGGCCGACGCATGACGATCCGGGTCTGCGTCTTCGGCGCCGGCGCCATCGGCGGCTACATGGGGGCGAAGCTCGCCGCGGCGGACGCGGCGGTGACGCTGATCGCCCGCGGCCCGCATCTGGCCGCCATGCAGCAAAACGGCCTCCGGTTGATCGAGGGCGGCGTCGAAACCACGATCAAGGTGCGTGCCGTCAGTGACGCGAGGGACGCGGGTCCGCAGGATTTCGTCATCATCAGCCTGAAGGCCCATTCGGTAGCGCCGGTGGTGCCCGCCCTAGCGCCGCTGTTCGGGCCCGACACTGCCGTCATCTGGGCGGTCAACGGTGTGCCGTGGTGGTATTTCTACGGTCACGGCGGCGCGCACGACGGCCGCAGGCTCGCCAGCGTCGATCCCGGCGATGTGCAGTGGAACGGCATCGGACCCGAACGCGCCATCGGCTGCATCGTCTATCCCGCCTGTGAAGTGCCGGAACCCGGCGTCATCCGGCACGTTTCGGGCGATCGCTTCACGCTGGGCGAACCCACCGGCGAAAAGACCGGACGCATCGAGAGATTTTCCGCCGCGATGATCTCGGGCGGATTGAAAGCCCCCGTACGCCCGCGCATCCGCGACGAGATCTGGGTGAAGCTGTGGGGCAACCTGTGCTTCAATCCGATTTCGGCGCTCACCCACGCCACGCTCGACGTCATCGCCACGGAACCGGGCACCCGGGCGCTGGCGCGCAACATGATGCAGGAGGCGCAGGCGATCGGCGAAAAGCTCGGCGTCAGGTTCCCGGTCAGCGTGGAGAAGCGCATCGACGGCGCCGCCGCCGTCGGCGCGCACAAGACGTCCATGCTGCAGGATCTGGAGCGCAGCCGGCCGATGGAAATAGATGCGCTGGTGACGGCGGTGCAGGAAATGGGACGACTGACGGAAACGGCGACGCCGCACATCGACGCGGTCTTGTCGCTGATCCAGCAGCGTGCGGAAGTGGCGGGACTCTACACCCGCCCGTAAGGGAGGAGTCATGAGTGAAACGATCGTGAAAGGGGGCATCGGCGCAGCCCTGCCCCGGCGCGAGGATGCGCGGCTGCTCGCGGGCCGCGGCCGCTACTCCGACGACGTCAACATGCCGGGGCAGCTCTATGCCGCCGTGTTGCGCTCGCCCCATGCCCATGCCCGCATCAGGAACATCGACAAGACGCCGGCGCTTGGCCGGCCGGGCGTGATCGCCGTGCTGACGGCCGACGACGCCGAGGCCGACGGCGTGAAGCCGATCCACCATCCCCCGCCGCGCTCGGGCCCGCCCGATATCCTGCTCAACCACCGCTCCGGCAAGGTGCCGGTCTCGCCGCCGCAGTTCATGCTGGCGCGCGGCAAGGTCCGCTTCAACGGCGAGGCGGTGGCGCTGATCGTCGCCGAAACGAAGGTGCAGGCCGAGGACGCGGCGGAGGCCGTCGTCATCGACTACGAGCCGCTGGCGGCGGTCACCGACGCCTGGGCGGCGGGCGAGGCGGATGCACCGCGGCTGTGGGAGAACCTCCCGAGCAATCTGCTGGTCGATGCCGATTCCGGCGATGCGGCGGCGACCGAGGCCGCCTTCGCGCGCGCCGCGCACGTGGTGACGCTCGACACCGTCATCCAGCGCGTCACCGGCGTGCCGATGGAGCCGCGCGCCGCCATCGGCTGGTTCGATCCGGCGACCGGCATGCACCACCTTCACGCGGGATCGGGCGGCGTCGTGCGCCAGCGCCGCGAAGTGGCCGCCGTCCTCGACGTGCCCATCGAACGGGTCCACGTCACCGCCTGGGAAGTGGGCGGCAACTTCGGCACGCGCAACGCGCTTTTCCCGGAATTTCCCCTCGTGGTCTGGGCCTCGAAGCGATTGGGCAAGCCGGTCAAGTGGACGGCGTCGCGCTCGGAAGCGTTTCTCAGCGACTACCAGGGGCGCGATCTGTCGGCCCGGGTCGAACTGGCGCTCGACAGGGACGGCAGGTTCCTCGCCGTGCGCGGCACCAACCGGCTCAACCTCGGCGCCTATCCGATCACCTTCGTGCCGCTGATCAAGGGCGTGGAGCTGATGACCGGGGTCTACGACATACCGGCCGCCCATTTCCGCGCCCAGGCGGTGATGAGCAACAAGCCGCCGGTCAACAATTACCGTTCTTCGGGCCGGCCGGAGGCGATGTTCCTGCTCGAACGCCTGATCGATATCGCCTGCCGCCGGCACGGCTTCGACCGCGTCGAGATCCGGCGCAGGAATTTCATCCCGATGGTCGGCGAAGGCTACACCAACGCGCTGGGGCTGCCCTACGATTGCGGCGCCTACGACAAGGTGATGACGCGCGCGCTCGACATGGGGCGCTGGCAGGATTTCGAGACGCGCCGCAAGGACGCGGCCGCGCGCGGGAAACTCCGCGGCATCGGCGTATCCAACTACCTGGAACTGACCGGCGGCTATCCGCGGGAGCGAACCGAGATCACCGTCTTCCCCGACCGGCACATCGACATGGTGATCGGCACGCTGTCGTCCGGCCAGGGCCATGAAACGAGCTTCGCGCAACTGCTGGTCGACTGGCTGGGAGCGCCGGTCGATAGCGTGCGCCTGATCACCGGCGACACGAGCCGCGTATCGGAGGGCGGCGGGTCGCATTCGGCGCGCTCGATGCGTCTGGCCGGCATCGTCATCGGCAAGGCGAGCGATGAGATCGCGGCCAGGGCGAAACGCATCGTCGCCCACACGCTGGACGAGAAAGCGGAGAACGTGAAGGTCGAGGACGGCCGCTTCGGCGTGCCCGGCGTCAACCGCTCCTTCGACATTTTCGAGATCGCGGCGCTCGCCGCCGAGGACGACACCCTGCCCGCCGACCTCAAGGGGCCGCTCGCGGCCGTTTCCGACGAGACCGTGCATCTCGGGGCCTTTCCCTACGGCTGCCACGTCTGCGAGGTCGAGATCGACCCCGAAACCGGCGTGGTCGAACTCAAGGACTACGCCGCGGTCGACGACGTGGGCCGCGCCATCAATCCCCTCATCCTGCGCGGGCAGAGCCACGGCGGCGCCGTGCAGGGCATCGGCCAGGCGCTGTGGGAATACATGGCTTACGCGCCCGACAACGCCCAGCTCCAGGCCGGCAGCTTCATGGATTACGCCATGCCGCGGGCGCATCGCCTGCCCGACTTCAAGGTGCATATCCACGAAGTGCCGTCGCCGCGCAACAAGCTCGGCGTGCGGGGCGGCGGCGAAGGCGGCACAACGCCGGCGCTGGCCGTCGTCGTCAATGCCGTCGTCGATGCGCTTTCGCCGTTCGGCATAACCCACGTCGACATGCCGGTGACGAGCGAGCGCGTCTGGCGCGCGATCCGCGCGGCGAAAGCGAAGAAGGGCTAAGCGGAAACCTTCGTCGGCATTCCCAGGAATACCTGCAGAACGTGGAACAGCCGGTGGCGGTTGAAGCCCGGCGCGGCCATTATTGAAATCAGGCGGCTTTAGCCGCCGTGGCTGACAACGTAGTCGTAGGCGGGCAGCGTCAGGAATTCGCTGAATTCCCTGGTCAGCACCATCTTGCGGAAGAGATCGGCGGCGGCATCCACCGCCTTGCCTCGCGCGGCGTCGTTGAGCCCGTGCTTGATCTTGCCGACTTCTTCATCGAGCGTCTTCCTGAACAGGTCATCGTCGATGACCTTGCCGTCGGATCGCCTGGCCTTGTAGCGCACCCACTGCCAGAGCTGGGTGCGTGAAATTTCCGCGGTCGCGGCGTCTTCCATCAGGTTGTAGAGCGGCACGCAGCCGTTGCCGCGCAGCCACGCTTCCGTATAGAGGAGCCCGACGTTGATGTTCTGGCGGAAACCCGCCTCGCTGATCGACCCTTCGGGCACCTTCAGAAGATCGGCGGCGGCGATATGCACGTCCTCGCGCTTGCGTTCGATCTGGTTGGGACCCGGCATGTGTTCGTCGAACACCGCCCTGGCCGTGGCGACGAGGCCCGGATGCGCCACCCAGGTCCCGTCGTGGCCGTTCCTGACTTCGCGCAGCTTGTCCTGGCGGACCTTTTCCAGCGCTTCGGCATTGGCCTTTTCGTCGCCGCGGATCGGGATCTGCGCCGCCATGCCGCCCATCGCGTGGATACCTCGACGGTGGCAGATCTTGACCAGGAGCAGCGAATAGGACGTGAGAAAGTGCGTCGCCATCGTCACCAGGCCGCGATCAGGCAGGACGAAGGCCGGGTCGTTGCGGAACTTCTTGATGAAGGAGAAAATGTAGTCCCAGCGCCCGCAGTTGAGGCCCGCGCTGTGGTCCCTGATCTCCCACAGGAACTCGTCCATCTGGAAGGCGGCGAGGATGGTTTCGATCAGGATCGTCGCCTTGATCGTGCCGCGCGGCAGGCCGAGCTGATCCTGGGCGAAGTTGAATACGTCGTTCCACAGGCGCACTTCCAGGTAGTGCTCCATCTTCGGCAGGTAGAAGTACGGGCCGGTGCCGCGTTCGAGCGCCGCCCTGGCGTTGTGGAAGAAGTAGAGGCCGAAGTCGAAGAAGGCGCCGGTAACGGGCTCGCCGTCGACCAGCATATGCGCTTCGGGCAGATGCCAGCCGCGCGGGCGCACCAGCAGCACGGCCGTCTTGTCGTTCAGCGCGTAGTGCCGCCTGGTGACGGGATCGTCGTAGCTGATCGTGCGGCGCACCGCGTCGTAGAGGTTGACCTGGCCGCGCACCATGTTGTCCCAGGTGGGCGCGTTGGCGTCCTCGAAGTCGGTCATGAAGACATAGGCGCCGGAGTTGAGCGCGTTGATGACCATCTTGCGCTCGGTCGGGCCGGTGATCTCCACCCGGCGGTCCTTGAGGTCGTCGGGCAGCGGCGCCACCGTCCAGTCCTTGTCGCGGATGTCCTTCGTCTCGGGCAGGAAGTCGGGGCGCCAGCCGGAATCGAGCCTGGCCTGCATTTCGGCCCGCGCGGCGAGCAGCTCGCGTCGGCGCGCGCCGAAGCGGCGTTCGATCTCCGCCACGAAGGCGACGGCCTCGGGCGTCAGGATGTGCTGGAAATCCGGGTCGATCGGCGCCTTGAACTCGACGCCCGCGGGCATGGATGCAGTCATGGCCACGTGGTCCTCTCCTGCTCACTTTTTTGTATGATCGGGGCGTAACATAACAGAACGAGACCCGATTGCCAGCCTCGGAAGCCCGCGATCATGTCATTGAAAATACAGGGAAAAATGTCCGCAGCGGCCTCGCGAAAGGCGGCGCCATGAAGACCGTTCCCCTCGGCCATTCGACCCTGCGCGTACCGGGCATCGGGCTCGGCCGCATCGGCATGCCCCCCATCCATTCCCCGCCGACATGATCCTGGGCGCGGCCGAACTGGCAAAACTTTCGGCGGCCTTCCCGGAGGGGGCGGCCAAAGGCACGCGCTATCCGCAGGCGCAGATGGCGGCGCCCGGCATCTAGCGCATCAAGCATCCGGCCGGGCGTGATCGAAGGAATTACGTCCGGCCGGGCGCATGGCGCGCTACAGGATCTCCGCCTTTTCGATGACGACGTCCTTCTGCGGCACCTTTTCGTGAGGCCCGACGTCGGACACCGGCAGCGCCTCGATGCGGCGCACCACGTCCATGCCGGAAATCACCTTGCCGAACACGGCATAGCCCCAGTCGTCGTCGTTGTTCTTGCCGCGGTGATCGAGCATCGAATTGTCCCAGGTATTGATGAAGAACTGGCTGCTCGCCGAATGGGCGTCCGGCCTGCGCGCCATCGCCACCGTGCCGGTGAGGTTCCTGAGCCCGTGGTCGGGCTCGTTGCGGATCGTTGACCGCGTCGGCTTCTGCTCCAGCCGCGGCGTGTAGCCGCCGCCCTGGATCATGAAACCGCGCCAGACGCGGTGGAAGATCGTGCCCTGGTAAGGGCCGGAGCGCACATAGGCGAGGAAGTTTTCCACCGTCGCGGGCGCCCGCGCGGGATCGAGCTCAATCACGATGGGACCGAAATTGGTGGTGAGCCAGACCTTGGGGCCTTCGGCGGCGGCGGGAGACCGGGCGAGGCCGAAAACGAGGCCGGCGACGGCGAACAGGCGGACGAAATGGCGGAGCATGCGACGGACGGACCTTCTTGCGGGTGGCAGGACAAAGATGAAGATGGCGTCCCCGGCGGGATTCGAACCCACGGCCCCAGGATTAGGAATCCTGTGCTCTATCCAGCTGAGCTACGGGGACCCGGCGGTCTTATATCACGGGCATGCGGTGGGGGTCAGCAGCCAAGAGCCCCCGGACAGGCCCGGCGGGCCGAGCTTCACCTTTCCTTTTCCCCGGACCTGTGGCGAGATGGCGCAGACATAAGAACAAGCGCGGCGGAACATCTTGGTTACCCATTCGCACCACCGGCAGGTCTACCGGTATTACGACATCATCCTCGCCGCCTTCGTCGCCGTCTATCTGTGTTCCAACCTGATCGGCCCGGCCAAGGCCGTGTCGGTCTGGGGATTCACCTTCGGCGCCGGCGTGCTGTTCTTTCCGATTTCCTACATTTTCGGCGACATCCTGACCGAAGTGTACGGCTATGCCCGCGCCCGCAAGGTGATCTGGTGCGGCTTCGGCGCGATGATCTTCGCCTCGATCATGGCCACCGTCGTCGTCATGCTGCCGCCCGCCGCCGGCTGGCCGCACCAGGCGGCCTATGAAAATATCTTCGGCCAGACGCCGCGCATCGTTTTCGCCTCGCTGCTCGCTTTCTTCGCGGGCGAATTCGTCAACTCCATCCTGCTCGCCAAGATGAAGGTCTGGATGGAAGGCAAGCATCTGTGGATGCGCACCATCGGGTCGACCATCGCCGGCGAAGGCGTCGATTCGCTGATCTTCTATCCGGTCGCCTTCTACGGCGTGTGGAACGATGCCCTGCTGCTGTCGGTGCTCTTCACCAACTACGCGCTGAAGGTTCTGGTCGAGGTCGCCATGACGCCGGTGACCTACAAGATCGTCGGCGCGCTCAAGCGGGCGGAGCACGAGGATTACTACGACCGAACCACGGATTTCACGCCGTTCAGCCTGAAGACGTGAGACCTATTTCCCGTCGCGGGAGAACGGCACGGAATAGATCAGCATGATCTGGTTGGCGCCGGGGTTGCGCTTGTCGAGCCCGGCGTTGGAAATGTGGCTGATGTCGACGCCGATGCGCGAGCGGTCGTCGAGCCGGTAGGCAACCTTGACCGCCGAACGGAATTCGACCACATGGCCGAGATCGGCGCTGGAACCCTCGTAGTAAAGACCCGGCGCGAACGACGGCGTCACCACCCAGCGCCGCCCGAAGTAGAGATCGAGCGCGAGGCCCGCATAGCCGTAAGCGCCGGCATGGTGGTTGATGAAGAAGCCGGTCATCGGCTTCAGCGCCCAGAGCCATTTGCGGTCGTCGACATATTCGAGGCTGATGAGGCCCGCCGTATCCTTGCCGCTGAAATCGAATACGCCGGCGCCGAAGGTCAGGAACTCCGGATCGTCGGCACGCGCCGTGAGCGTGGCAAACTGCGCGCAAGCGATGACCGCCACCATTCCAAGGAAGCGGCGAACGATGCCGCGCGTGGCGGAAAAAGGCATTTTTTCGAAAATCGCACTCACGCGGGCCCCCTGTCGCTCCCGGGCCTGCGGCCGGGAATTTGCCGGCCATTCTATGGAGAGCACCCGGCCTCGGCAAGCGGGCGGGCTTCGTCCCGGCAACCAGACCGTCAGGGAACCAGCGACTTGTAGCGCTCGGTCGCGGCGATCAGCGCCGCGCGGGTACCGGGCTCGGAGGCGGCATGGCCGGCGTCGGCGACGACGCGGTAATCGAGGCGCTGATGGTCCGGTCCGCCCGGCCAGTTGCGCACCAGTTCGTCGGCGGAACGGATCGGGCAGACCACGTCGTAGCGGCCCTGCACCACGGTCGCGGGAATGCCGGCCAGCATGTCGACGCGGTCGATCAGCTGGTTTTCCGTCATGAACAGGTCGTTGACGAAGTAATGAGCCTCGATCCGCGCGAGGCCCAGCGCCATGCGCGGCGAGCCGAACTCGGCCTCGACCTCGGGGTCGTGGCGCAGCGTCGAACACGCGCCCTCGTAAGTGCTCCACACCCGCGCCGCGGGCATGTGAATCTCGGGGTCCGGATGGACGAGGCGCCGATGGTAGGACGCGAGCAGATCGGCGCGTTCATCTTCCGGAAGGAAGCCGGCGAACCGGCTCCACGCTTCCGGGAAGAAACCGCGCATGCCGCCGAGGAACCAGTCGACCTCGAACTTGCGACCGAGAAAGATGCCGCGCAGAACCATCGCCATCACGCGGTCGGGATGGGTTTCGGCGTAGGCCAGCGCCAGCGTCGAGCCCCAGGACCCGCCGAACAGCAGCCAACGCTCCACGCCCAGGTGGCGGCGCAATTTTTCCATGTCGGCGACGAGATGCGCCGTGGTGTTGTCGGCAAGCTCGCCGAACGGTTCCGAACGGCCGGCGCCGCGCTGGTCGAACAGGATGATGCGGTAATGGCGCGGGTCGAAGTAGCGCCGGTGATGGGCGTGGGTCCCCGCCCCCGGCCCGCCGTGCAGGAACACCACCGGCACCCCGTCGGGGCGGCCCGAAAGCTCGTAGAACATGCGATGCCGACCGTCGAGATCGAGCATGCCGCTCTCGTAAGGCTCGATGGCCGGATAGAGCGCCGTGCGGCGCAGCGATGCGGTCTGGTCCATGGCAGCCATCTTAGCGACCGGGCGGCGGCAGGGTCAAAGGCGCCCGCTTCCGGCCCCGGCCCGGCGGCGCTAGACTGACCGCATGCCGCCAGTCCCGAACATCCTGCGTAGCGGCCTAGCCGCAGTTCTCCTCCTGTGGATGGCGCTGGCCCCCGCTGCCGCGCGTGGCCCCGAATCGGGAAGCGCGCGCCTGCCCGAGGGCCTCTCAGCCGGCACGCCCGGCACGGCGGCCTCGATCACCGACGGCGATACCCTGGAACTGGCCGACGGGCGCATCGTGCGGCTCGTCGGCATCCAGGCGCCCAAGCTGCCGCTGGGCCGGCCCAACTTCCCGACCTGGCCCTTGGCGCCCGAAGCCGGCGCCGCACTTGCCGCCCTGGCCCAGGGCCGGCGCCTGACGCCCTGGTTCGGCGGGGCGCGCGGCGATCGCCACGGCCGGGTGCTGGCGCATCTGGTGCGCGAGGACGGCCTGTGGCTGCAAGGCGAGATGCTCGCCCGCGGAATGGCCCGGGTCTACACCTTCGAGGACAACCGCGCAGTGGCCGCCGCCATGTATGCGCTTGAACGGCAGGCGCGGGCCGGGCGCCTCGGCATCTGGGCCCACCCTTTCTACCGGGTCCTTGCCGACGGCGAGGCCGATCGCCATATCGGCACCTTCCAGCTGGTCGAAGGCCGGGTTCTTGAGGCCGCGCTGGTACGCGGCCAGGGCTATCTCAATTTCGGCGCCGACTGGCGCACGGATTTCACGGTGGCGGTGCCCAAGCGCGCGCTTGCCACATTTCGCGCCGCTTTCGGGCGCAAGCTGGAAGGCCTGCAAGGAAAGCGCATCCGGGTGCGCGGCTGGCTCAGGAGGTTCAACGGACCCATGATCGAAGCGACGCACCCCGAACAGATCGAGGTTCTGGACAGATGACAGCATCGCGGGAATGGCGGTTCGGCCGCCGGCAGGCATGGTTGGCTGCGGCCTTCCTGGTTCTGGGCGTCGTGCCGTTTCTCGGCAGTTGCGCGACCAGCCCGGCGACCGGCGGACAGATTCTCAGCTTCATGTCGCCCGAAGAAGAACAGAAGATCGGCGATCAGGAACATCCGAAGCTGGTCGCCGCTTTCGGCGGCGAGGTGACGGACCGCGATCTTGTCCGCTACATCGATTCGATCGGCCAGTTGCTGGCACGCACGTCGGAACTGCCCGGTCTCAGGTATTCCTTCACCGTCATAGACAGCGACATGGTCAACGCGTTCGCCCTGCCGGGCGGCTACGTCCACATCACGCGCGGCCTGCTGGCGCTGGCCAATTCCGAAGCGGAAGTCGCGGGCGTGCTGGCGCATGAAGTCGGCCACATCACCGGACGCCATTCGGCGCAGCGCTACAGCCAGGGGGTTCTGGCCAACATCGGCGTCGGCGTTCTCGGTATCCTGACCGGCTCGCGCGAGCTGGCCAATCTTGCCGGCACCGGCGCCGAATACTACCTGCGATCCTATTCGCGCGATCACGAGTTCGAGGCCGACATGCTGGGCGTGCGCTATCTCAAGCGCGCCGGCTTCGAAGCCAAGGCGATGGCGAGTTTTCTTGCGTCCCTGCGCGCCCAGTCGCGGGTCGATGCGCTGGCGGCCGGGCTTTCGCCCGACAAGATCGACGAGCGCGACCTGCTGGCGACCCATCCGCGCACGGCCGATCGCGTCGAACGCGCCGCCGAACAGGCCGGCAACATCCCGGTGCCCAACCCGATCGTCGGGCGCGACATCTATCTCAGGAAGATCGACGGGATGATCTACGGCGACAGCCCGGCGCAGGGTTTCGCCCGCGGGCGCGAGTTCAGGCATCCGGAGCTGCGCTTTTTCTTCCGCGTGCCGCAGGGATTCGAATTGCACAACACATCGACCCGGGTGATCGCCAAGGGGCCGGACAATTCGATGATCCTGTTCGACGGCGCCAAGCGCCAGGGCAACCGCTCGGCCTACGATTATCTGATCAACGTCTGGGGCCGCGGCCTGCGCATCGACAATCGCGAGGAAATCACCGTCAACGGCCTGCCCGCCGCCACCGGGCAGGCCCGCGTGCGCACGACGCGCGGCGCGATGGACCTGCGACTGCTCGCCATCCAGGACGGCGCCGGTCAGTTCTGGCGCATGATGTTCCTGACGCCGCCTTCGCGCACGGCGAGCCTGTCGAGGGAATTGCGCGAAACGACCTATTCCTTCCGCAAGGTTTCCGCATCCGAAGCGGCGCAATGGAAGCCCTGGCGCATACGCCTGCACAGGGTTGCCCCGGGCGACACGGCGGAAAAACTGGCCCAACGCATGCCGTTCGAAAAGCTGAAGGTCGAACGCTTCCGTGCGCTCAACGGGCTTGAGCCCGGCGAAGGCCTGCGCGTCGGGGAAACGGTGAAGATCGTCCTCGAAGGCGACTAAAGCGCAGCGAACAACCGCGCAAGAAAGGCGCGCGTGCGCGCGTAGATCCCGGGCGCGCCGCTTTCGCGCGGGCCGGCGATATTGAGTACGCGCGGGCGCATGGCGGCGATGAAGGCGCGCGCCGAAGCCAGCGGGATTTCTTCATCGCGCCTCGGTTCATGTTCACGCCCTCCTTCACGGCCCCCTTCACGGCGCCCGTCGCGCCCCCCTTCACGCAGGCAGATGACGAAATAGGGCTTGGCGCCCGCGATCGCGATCCGGTGCGTGAGCCGCGTCCCCGGCCCCCAGCCGGCGGGGTCGGGATCGGCGACGATGATCAGCGTGGCGTCGGCTTCGGCGATATTGGCGGCGGTGCGTTCGTCCGGATCTGCGCTCGCCGTTTCGCGCAGCGGATAGATTCCGTCGATCT
>CAXRES010000003.1:0-8928 GCA_964229575.1 Alphaproteobacteria bacterium | reverse complement strand
TGCCGTCGAACACCCCGTGTATCTGATAAATCCCGGCGCCGCCGGCGACGGGCAGCATGAGACGCAGCAGGCGCTTCACCTCGGGCGTCAGTCGGGGCACGCGCAAGCGCATGACGAAGCCGTGGCGGGCAAGCGCCAGGCCGAGCCAGGCGAACTGCAGCACGCCCGCCGCGGCGATGCCCCAGGCGAGCCCGCGCGCGGGCGAACGCGCGTAAAGCTGCCAGCCCAGCGCGGCGCCGATCAGCACCAGATTGAGCACCACCGGCGCCGCGGCGGCGGCAGAGAAGCGATCGTAGGCGTTCAGCACCGCGCCCATCAGCGCCACCAGCGAGATGAACAGGAGATAGGGCAGCGTGATGCGCGTGAGGTCTATGGCGAGCGCAAACTTGCCGGGATCGGCGCGGAAGCCGGGCGCGATGACGAGCATCGCCCAGGGCATGATGATTTCGACGATGCAGACGAAGACGACGAGCACGGCGAGCAGCACCGCAAGCGATTCCTCGGCGAAGCGGCGGGCGGGCTTTTCGCCCGCCGTGGTCAGCAGGCCGGCGAACATCGGCACGAAGGCGGCGGAGAACGCCCCTTCGGCGAACAGGCGGCGGAACAGGTTGGGGAACTTGAAGGCGACGAAGAAGGCGTCGGCGGCCGCCCCCGCGCCGAGAACGGCGGCGAACAGCACGTCGCGCACGAAGCCGAGCAGGCGGGAGGCCAGCGTGTATCCGCCGACGGTGGTGATGGAACGCAGCAGAGCCATGGCCGGCACGCCTCAGGTGAAAACGAACATCAACGGGACTTCCCCCCGGGCCGTCCCGCGGGCCCGGGCTTCACGGGCTTGCGCGCGCCACGGCCCTCCTTCGCGGGGGCCCTGGCGGCGTCCTTCGCCGCCGCCTTGCGCGGGCGCGGTTTCGATTTGGGCTCGGTCTCGGGGCGCGAACGCAGCACGGGCTTCGCCCTGGGCGCCGGCACGGCCGGTTCCTTCGCTTCGATTTCCGCCTTCTTCGCGGGCGGCGGCGCTTCCTCCTCCGGCTCGGCCAGCGCCTCCAGCAGGCGCGCCCGAATCGCCTCCAGCCTCGTGTCGTGGCTGATCTTCAGGCCGAACAGATCCTTGACGTAGAACACGTCGACGGCGCGCGTGCCGTAGGTCGAAATCTTGGCCGAGGAAATCTGCAGGCTCAATTCCGTCAGCGCGTTCGTCACGTCATAGAGGAACCCCGGCCGGTCGCGGCCGTTGACCTCGATCACCGTGTGGGTGTTCGACGCCTTGTTGTCGATGACGACGCGCGGCTGGTCGCGGAAGACCCGCGTGCGCGCGGGCAGCGTCGCCTTGAGGCGGAGCCTCCTGCCGAGGCGCCGGCTCCTGGAGATGACCTTTTCCAGCGTGTCCTTGAGCCGCTTCAGCGACGCCGGTTCCGTCACCGGATTGCCGTCGATGTCCTGCACCCAGAAACTGTCGAGCGCCATGCCGTTCGACAGGGTGAATATCTTGGCATCGACGATGGTGGCGCCCGAAAGCGCGATGCCGCCCGCGATGCGCGAGAAAAGCCCCGCGTCGTCGATGGCATAGATCGTGACTTCGGTGACGGCGCGGAACGTATCGACATGCAGGTCGATGGTGAGCAGGTTGCCGGCCCTGTCCGCGGCGCGGACGATTTCCGCATGGCGCAGGTGCGTGTCGGTGTCGAAGGCAAGCCAGTAGGGCGCAGCGCCGCGCGAAACGTAATCGTCCGTCTCCCCGGCGCTCCAGCCGACGAGTTTCGCCCTCAGCGCCTCGCGCGCGGCGGCGGCCCGCTCGGCGCGCGCCCGGCCCGAAAGCTGGCCCGACATCACGGCTTCGGATGCGTAATAAAGCTCGCGCAGAAGCGCGGCCTTCCAGCCGTTCCACACGTTGGGGCCGACCGCGCGGATATCGGCCACCGTCAGGCACAGCAGCATGCGCAGGAGTTCGGGCGACTGCACCAGGCCGACGAAATCGGAAACCGTGCGCGGATCGTCGATGTCGCGCCGGAACGCCGTGTTCGACATGATCAGATGATTGCGCACGAGCCAGGCCGCGCTCTCGGTTTCCTCCGCGCTCAACCCGAAGCGCGGGCCGAGCCGTTCGGCCACCTTGGCGCCCAGCAGCGAATGATCGCCGCCGCGCCCCTTGGCGATGTCGTGCAGCAGCAGGCCCACGTAAAGCGCGCGGCGCGAACCGATCTTGCCCACGATCTCGCTCGCCACCGGCATGACGTCCTTCATCTCGCCCCGCTCGATCCTGTGCAGGATGCCGAGCGCGAAGATGGTGTGCTCGTCCACCGTGTAGACGTGATACATGTCGTGCTGCATCTGCGCCACGACGCGCCCGAAGTCCGGCACGAAACGACCGAAGACTCCGGCTTCGTTCATGCGCCTGAGCACCACTTCCGGGTTGCGCTGATGAGTCAGCAGATCGAGGAACAGCCCGTTTGCGTCCTTGTCGCGCCTGAGCCGGTCGTCGATCAGGGGCAGCGAACGGGTGATCAGCTTCAGCGTCGCCGGATGAATATCGACGTCCTCGCGGTGCGCCACGTTGAACAGGCGGATGAGCGCGACGGGATCTTTGGAAAAGGCATCGTCGCGTTCGACGCGCACGCGTCCCTTTTCGATGATGAAACCGTCGACGGCGCGACTGTCGCCGCGCCAGAAGCGGAAATTGAGACGAGGACGGCGACGGCTCTGTTCCTCAAGCGCCGCGCAGAAGATGCGCGTCAACCCGCCCACCTCCTTGGCCCACAGGAAATAGTGCTTCATGAAGCGCTCGACCCCGCGCGTGCCCGCATGGTCGGTGTAGCCCATCAGCCCGGCGATCTTTTCCTGCATGTCGAAGGTGAGGCGGTCTTCTTCCCGCCCGGTCAGGTAGTGCAGATAGCAGCGCACCGTCCAGAAAAAGTTCTGCGCCTTGGCGAAGCGCATCGCTTCGCGTTCCGACAGCACGCCGAGCTCCACGAGGCGCGAAACGTCGTCGACGCCGTAGGTATACTTGCCGATCCAGAAGAGCGTGTGCAGATCGCGAAGCCCGCCCTTGCCTTCCTTGATATTGGGTTCCAGCACATAGCGCGAATCGCCGACGCGCCGGTGCCGTTCGTCGCGTTCGGCGAGCTTGGCATCGACGAACGCCGCCGCCGTGCCTTCGACCACGTCGGCGCGAAAGCGCCGGCGCAGCTGCTCATAGAGATCGGCATCGCCCGTGATCAGCCGCGATTCGAGCAGCGCCGTGCGGATGGTGATGTCGTCCTTGGCCAGTCGCACGCAATCGTCGACCGAGCGCGTCGCCTGGCCCACCTTGAAGCCCAGATCCCACAGGAGATACAGGATGTATTCGATCACCTGTTCCGTGTGCGGCGTCTTCTTGTAGGGCAGCACGAACAGGAGATCGACGTCGGAATTGGGCGAAAGTTCGCCCCGGCCGTAGCCGCCCTGGGCGACCAGAACCATGTGTTCGCCGCGTGTCGGGTTGGCGAGCGGGTAGACCGTCGTGCTGACGAATTCGAACAGCCCGGCGATCAGCTGATCGACGATGCGGGTGTTGGCGGCGACCACCTCGGCCCCGGTCATCTGGTGGGCGAAGAAGGCCTCGCGCACCAGCTCGCGCTCGGCCGCCAGCGTTTCACGGGCCAGAACCAGCACCTTGCCGCGCAGTTCCGAAGCCGGCCGGTCGGCGGCAGCGAGCGTTTCCAGACGCGCCGCGAACTCGCCGAGCCCGCCCGAGCCGGCGCGCGCCGCAACAGGGCTGCGTGCGCCGCGCGGGGCGCGGGCCGGGGCGGCGGGCGTGGTGACGGCTTCGCTCATCGGGCTCCGGGCGCGGCGAAAAGCACCGCGCGGGTCTGGTTGCGGCCTAATATACAGTCAGGCAAAGGGCCGCGGCGGCAGTATGGCACAAACCGCCGCTCCCTGCGCGGTTGCGGGGCGGCACCCCGGAGGCAGCGATGGCTGATGCGCTGATCATCGTCGACGTCCAGAAAGGCTTCCTGCGCGAGGCGACGGCCCATATCCCGGCCGCGGCCGCCCGCCTGCAGGATCGCTACGGCACGGTCATCGCCACCCGCTTCGTCAACCCGCCCGGCTCCGCCCACCGGCGGCTGATCGGCTGGGAACGCTTCGCCCCGGGCAGCGCCGACACGGAACTTGCCTTCGCGCCCGCCCCCCATGTCCGGGTGATCGAGAAAAGCGCCTATTCCTGCCTGACCACAGAGGTGCGCGCCTTGCTCGCGGCGGCCGGGCCGGAAGAAGTGCATCTTTGCGGCATTGCCACGGACAACTGCGTGCTGGCCACCGCCATCGACCTGTTCGAAGCAAACCTGACGCCCGTGGTGCTGGCTTCGGCCTGCGGCTCTCACGCCGGGGCCGATTACCACGACTGGGGCCTCAGGATCCTGCGCCGGCTGATCGGCCCCGCGCAGGTGCGCGACTGAAAAAGGGCGCAGGTGCGCGAAAACGGATGCGTCAGTAGCTGCCCGAATCCCAGCGCCTGAACGCCTCGCTCACCACCGGGAAGGGCGAGACGATGGAAGGATCGTTCATTACGGCAGCACCATGGAAGAAATGAGCCGGCGTGATCTCCGACAGCCTGTTCACGCCGAGCAACGCCATGTTCATTTTCATTTCGGCCTCGATGATTTCGAACGACCGCACCAGGCCGTCCTCGCCGCCCGCGGCCAGCGCCCAGCCCTGCAACTTGCCCACCGCGACCACGTCGGCGCCGAGCCCGATCGCCTTGATCATGTCGGTGCCGCGCACGAAACCGCCGTCGATGACGATCGGCACCTTGCCCTTGGCGACGGCGGCCACTTCCGGCAGGCAGGCGATGGCCCCGCGGCCGTGATCCATCTGGCGTCCGCCGTGGTTCGATACCCAGATCACGTCGATGCCGCGGGCGAGCGCGATTTCGGCGTCCTCGCGGGTGGCGATGCCCTTGACCATAACGGGCAGGCCACAGTGCTTCTTGCACGCATCGACGAAGTCCCAGGTCAGCGCGCCGCGATACTTCCATTCGCCGTCGAGGTCGATGCCTTCGAGGTTGGAGCGCTGCGCCGAGTTGCGGCGCAGGAAGCGGTTATAGAGGTCGCGCTCGCGCCGGCCGTAGTGCGCCGTATCGACGGTGATGACCAGCGCGTTGAAACCCGCCGCAACGACGCGGTCGAGCGTCTTCTTCACCCAGTCCATGTCGCCGCGCACATAGAGCTGGAAGATCTTGTAGCCCTTGGTCGCGGCGGCGCAGTCTTCGAGCCTCGGGTTCGACATGATCGAGATCGCCGCCATCGAGCCGAAGCGGTCCATGGCGCGCACCACCGGCAGGTTGCCGCCCGGGTCCATGTGATGGAGCGAGCCGACCGGCGCGCAGATCACCGGGATGCGGACCTTGTGACCCATGAAGGTGCCGGAGGCGTCCGGGTCGGGCACGCTGATGAGGACGCGCGGACGAAAGGCGATGGAATCGAGCGCGAAGCGGTTGCGCTTGAGGGTCGTTTCCGATTCGCCGCCGCCCGACAGAAAATCCCAGGTTACCGGCGCCATGCGCTTCTTGGCGGCGATGATAAGTTCCTGTTGCGTCAGTGCATTCTTGGCGTCGTCCATGGTGTCCCCTGATGATGTCCCCTGATAGGGCTGCCAGCCCGGCGCGCGGGTGCTGCCGCTTTGCGACGTTTGTAGCCCCGGCCTGCGCGCCGGGCAAGCCGGGCGCCGGGCGGGCCCGGTTCTGGCCAAGTTGACTCAGGGCCCGCACGGGCGATACTTGCGGGAACGAATGCGGCCCGATACGGAAATCGGCCGACGGGGAGAGCCACGGGGAAAGCCAATGACCACCGCCACAGAAATTTCCGCGCCCGTCTCCGCGTCCACGCCCGCGCGGCCCCTGGACCTGATGACGCCAAAGGCGCGCCTCGGCATCATCCTGCCGTCGTCCAACCGCCTGTGCGAGCCGCAGTTCATCCATTTCGCGCCGCCCGGGCTTGGCGTGCATTTCAATCGCATGCGCATGACCGGGCCGTGGCACAAGCCGGTCGACCAGATGATGGACAAGATCCGCGAGGTGGCGGGCGCCCTTGGCGATTCCGGGTGCGATGCCATCGTGTTCAATTGCACGGGCACGTCGATGGAAGAAGGCCCCGAGGCCGAGGCCCGGGTGATCAACGCGATCGCCGAGGAAACCGGCGCCATCGCGCTCGCTACCGGCAAGGCCATCGTCGATGCGCTGCATGCGCTCGCCATCCGTTCGCTGGTGCTGCTGTCGCCCTATCGCCAGTCGGTGAACGACGCGGAGCGGGCGTACCTCACGAAGATGGGTTTCGACGTGCTCGACGACCTCGGCCTCAACCTCAAGGGTGGGAACGATTACATTCATGTCGAGCCGCAGCGCTGGGTCCAGCTCGCCTGCGAAATGATCGCGGCGCACCCGAAGGCCGACGGCGTTTTTCTTTCCTGCACCAACACGACGCAGATCGAGGCCATCCCCGCCATCGAACGGCTGACCGGCAAGGCCTGCGTCAATTCCAACCAGGCGGTGCTGTGGGCGGCGAGCCGGGTGCTTGCGCCCAGGCTCGGCGGCTGGCCGCGCGAAGGGCGGCTCGGCCGCCTGTTCGGCAACGCCTGACCCGCATTCCCGAACTTCAATCCAACACGCATCAAAAAAGGACGCGCAGAACATGAGCAGCATCGATCTCACCGGCAAGGTCGCTATCGTCACCGGAGCAAGCCGCGGCATGGGCCGCGAAATGGCCGACGCCATCATCGAAGCGGGCGGCAAGGCCGGCCTGCTGAGCCCGGACGTGGAAGAACTCAACGCCACGGTGGCGGAGATCACCAGGACGCGCGGACCGGGCAAGGCGATCGCGCTGCCGTTCAGCATCGACGACTATGCCGCCTGCGAAATGGCGCGCGACAAGACGATCCGGGAACTCGGCGGCCTGCACATGGTGGTCAACAACGCAGCGCTCGGCCAGCTCATGGTCGTGCCGAAGGACGCCACCGACACGTCGATCAATTTCTGGGAAACCGACCCGGCGCGCTGGGCCAAGGTGATCCAGGTCAACGTGGTCGGCACCTACAACATGTGCCGCGCCACCGCGGGGCACATGATCAGGCAGGGCTGGGGGCGCTTCGTCAACGTCACCACTTCGCTCGGCACCATCCAGCGCAAGGGCAACGCGCCCTACGGTCCGTCGAAGGGCGCGATCGAGGCGGAAACCATCATCTTCGCCGAGGAACTGCGCGGCACCGGCGTCACCTGCAATTCGCTGATTCCCGGCGGCGCCGCGGCGACCGCCTTCGTGCCGAAAAACTTCCTGCACGACCGGCCGCTGGTCGACCCCAAGGTGATGCGCGATCCCATCGTGTGGCTCGCTTCCGATCTTTCGGACGGCCACACCGGCGAGCGTTACGTCGGCAACCGCTGGAACAGCAAGCTCGCGCCCGCCGAAGCGGCGAAGGGCGCCTTTGAGGCGCCGGTCTACCGCTCGCCGCAGGGAAGCCAGCAGGCCAGCCGCGAGTGGAACAAGAAGTAGGTCAGTCGGCCTTCGGCAGCAGCGCCTTCAGGCGATAGACGAGATCGAGCGCGTCCCGGGGCGTCAGCGCGTCGGGATCGATGGTCCTGAGCGCATCTTCCACCGGCGACGGTTCTGTCGTCCCGCGCGCGCCCGGCCGCGGACGCGGCGCGGCGGCGAACAGCGGAAGGTCGTCCGCCAGGCGCGAGAGCTGATCGGCCTTCTCGCCTTTCTCCAGCGCTCCCAGCACCTCCTCGGCGCGCGCCAGCGCTGCTTCCGGCACGCCGGCGAGCCGCGCCACATGGATGCCGTAGGACCGGTCCGCCGTGCCCGGGCCCACTTCGTGCAGGAAGACGACCTCGCCCTTCCATTCCTTCACGCGCATGCAATGGTTGGACAGCTCGTCGAGCTTCGCGGCCAGGGCCGTGAGTTCGTGATAATGCGTGGCGAACAGCGCGCGGCAGCGGTTGACCGAATGAAGATGCTCGATGGTCGCCCAGGCGATCGACAGGCCGTCGAAAGTCGCCGTGCCGCGACCGATTTCATCGAGGATGACGAGCGCGCGCGGCCCCGCCTGGTTGAGGATCGCCGCCGTCTCCACCATTTCGACCATGAAGGTCGACCGCCCGCGCGCGAGAGCGTCGACCGCGCCGACGCGCGAGACCAGCTTGTCGACGACGCCGATGTGCGCCGCAGCGGCGGGCACGAAGCAGCCGATCTGGGCGAGTACGCCGATCAGCGCGTTCTGGCGCAGGAAGGTCGATTTGCCCGCCATGTTGGGGCCGGTGACCAGCCAGAGCCGCGAACCCCCGTCTTCCGTTTCCCGCTTCGAGCCGAGATCGCAGTCGTTGGGCACGAAAGCCGCGCCTTCGGCGCCGCGCAGCATGGCTTCGACCACCGGGTGGCGGCCTGCTTCGATATGGAAAGCGAGGCTCGCGTCCACCTTCGGACGGACGTAATCGGCCTCGCGCGCGAGCCTTGCGAACCCCTGCGCCGCATCGAACCAGGCGAGCGCGCGGGCGGCGGCGGCGATGGCCGCGGCGGTGGCGGGCGCGGTCGCTTCGGCGACAAGGCGGGCGAAGATTTCAAGCTCCGTCGCGAGCGCGCGGGCGGCGGCGCGGCTGATGCGCGTCTCGAGATCGGCGAGGTCGGCGGTGCTGAAGCGTACCGCCGAGGCGATGGTCTGGCGGTGGTGGAAGAATTTTTCCTCGCCTTTCGGTCCGGGCGCCGCGGCGAGCTGATCGGCCTGGTTCGGGCGCACCTCGATGAAGTAGCCGAGCACGTTGTTGTGGCGGATTCGCAGGTTCGCCATCTTCGACGTGTCGCGGTAGTCGCGTTCGAGCCCGGCGATCAGACGGCGGCTTTCGTCGCGAAGCGAGCGCGTCTCGTCCAGCGCCGCGTCGTAGCCCCTGGCGATGAAGCCGCCGTCGCG
>CAXRES010000002.1:0-14997 GCA_964229575.1 Alphaproteobacteria bacterium | reverse complement strand
ATGACCGAACCGCGGACAGCCGAAAAACGCCGCAACGCCATCGTCGCCTATGCCACGACCGCCGTGGTCGCCGGCATGCTCGGCCTCGCCTACGCCTCGGTGCCGCTCTACCGCCTGTTCTGCCAGATCACCGGTTACGGCGGCACCACCGGGGTCGCCGCCGCGCCCGTTCAGGGGCCCGCGGCCGATGCCCGCGTCATTCGGGTGAGCTTCGATGCCAACGTCTCTTCGGACCTGCCGTGGAAGTTCGAGCCGGTGCGTCCCTTCGTCGACGTCAAGGTGGGCGAACAGACCCTGGTCCACTATCGCGCCACCAACCTGTCGGATCGGCGGCTGACCGGGACCGCCAGCTTCAACGTCACGCCGTTCAAGGTCGGCTCCTATTTCGACAAGGTGCAGTGCTTCTGCTTCACCGAGCAGACGCTGGCGCCGGGCGAAAGCGTCGAGATGCCGGTCGTCTTCTTCGTCGATCCCGCCGTCGCAAAGGACCGCAACACGTCGGAAGTGGCGAACATCGTCCTGTCCTATACGTTCTATCTCGCGGACAAGCCGCAAGCCGGCAGCCGTTCCGCCGCAGTTCTCAACCGTTGAAAGACCGCCAGTCGGGGGTAAGCACCATGGCCAATTCGCACGACGCACACGCGCAGAAGCATCCCTACCATCTCGTCGATCCGAGCCCATGGCCGCTGGTCGGTTCGATGGCGGCCCTGCTGCTCACGGGCGGCGCCGTCTACTGGATGCACGGCGGCAACCCGTGGTTCATGGCGGCGGGCTTCATCGGCACCCTCTATGTGATGATCCGCTGGTGGATGGACGTGGTGCGCGAGGGCGAGCATGAAGGCCACCACAACAAGGTGGTGCAGATCGGGCTCCGCTTCGGCATGGCGCTGTTCATCGCCTCGGAAGTGATGTTCTTCGCCGCGTTTTTCTGGGCCTTCTTCACGGCCAGCCTGTTCCCGACCGAAGCCATCGGCAAGGTCTGGCCGCCGGCCGGCACCAAGACCTTCAACCCGTGGGACCTGCCCTTCCTCAACACGCTGATCCTGCTGACCTCCGGCGTGACGCTGACCTGGGCGCACCATGCGCTGATCGAAAACAACCGGCGCGACCTGATCCGCGGCCTGGTGCTGACCATCGCGCTCGGCGCCACCTTTACCGCGGTGCAGGCTTACGAGTATTCGCACGCCGCCTTCGGCTTCAAGGACGGCATCTACTCCTCGGTCTTCTACATGGCGACCGGCTTCCACGGCTTCCATGTGCTGGTCGGCACGACGTTCCTGTGCGTCTGTCTCGGCCGCGTGCTCAAGGGCCACTTCAAGCCCGACCATCATGTTGGCTTCGAGGCCGCCGCCTGGTACTGGCACTTCGTCGACGTGGTGTGGCTGTTCCTGTTCATCTGCATCTACTGGCTCGGCGCCTGAACACGGCGGATTGACGGACGGGCGGCATGCCCGAGAGCGCGCACCCGTCCGTTTCGCCCTATCTCGCGGGGTTGCTCTGCCGCTGCCCGGCCTGCGGCAAGGGGCGGCTGTTCCGGGGTTTCCTCACCATCGCGCCCCGCTGCACGGTCTGCGGCGAGGATCTTTCCGCCCTCGAACAGGGCGACGGTCCTGCCGTTTTCATTATCCTGATCCTCGGCTTCGCGATTACCGCCGCGGCGCTCATCGTCGAAGCGCGCTTCGCGCCGCCGTTCTGGGTTCACGCCGTGATCTGGCCGCCGCTGATTATCGGCGGCGCGCTCGGCATGCTGCGTCCGCTCAAGGGCCTGCTCGCCGCCGCCCATTACCGCCATCGCCGGGGTCATGCCGGCCATTAGAACCCTCTTCGCGGCGGGCGCCGTGCTTGCGGCGCTTGCCGTGCTTGTCGGTCTCGGCACCTGGCAGATGTTGCGCCGCGCCGAAAAGCATCAGCTGATCGCCCGCATCGCCGCGCAGACCGCGGCTCCGCCCATCTTCTTGCCCGTCGATGTCGCCGATCCGGCGACGCTCGACTACCGCCGCGTCACAGTCACCGGCCGTTTCCTGCACGCGCGCGAGATGCATCTGCTCAACCGCGTGCGCGACGGCGTCGCCGGCGTTCATGTCATCACGCCCCTGGTGCGCGACGACGGGCCCACCGTGCTGGTTGATCGCGGCTGGGCTCCGGCCAGCCGGCCCGCCGACGATTCGCGCCTCGTCGGGCGGCCTTCGGGGCGCCAGACGATCACCGGCATCGCCCGTGTGCCCGCGGCGCCCGGCGCGTTCACGCCGCCTAACGAACCGGCGCGCGGCCTGTGGTTCAGTCTCGACATCGGCCGGATGGCCTCGGCGCAGGGGGGGGCGCCGGTGGCCCCGCTGGTCGTCGTCTCCGACATGGCGCCGGGCGAGCGCTGGCCCTATCCCGCAGGGGCCCCGCCGCGCATCGATCTGCGCGACGATCATCTGCAATACGCGCTCACGTGGTATTCTCTCGCCGTTGTCCTCGTGGTGGTCGTGGTGATCGCCCGCCGCCGCAAAACCTCATCGCGCCCATGACCGAAACGCCCACCGCCTACCGCGAACTGGAAGCCCGCTTCGCCCGCCACGCCAAGTTGCGCGAGGCCATCGAGCTTCTGCACTGGGACATGGCCACCATGATGCCCGACGGCGGGGCCGAGGCGCGCGCCGGGCAGCTCGCCGTGCTCAAGGGTCTTGCCCACGACATGCTGACGGATGCCGCGCTCGGCGATTATCTCGATGCCGCGGCCGAGGACCGCGCGCTGGATCCCTGGCGGCAGGCGAACCTGGCTGAGATGCGCCATGCCTGGTTGCGCGCCAATGCGGTGGACAAGCGCCTGGTGGAAGCCTTGTCGGACGCCAACCTGCGCTGCGAGATGATCTGGCGCGAAGCGCGCGCCAGGTCCGACTACGCCATGGCGCGTCCGGCGCTCGAAACGGTGCTCGGCCTGGTGCGCGAGCGCGCGGCGCAGATGGCCGCCGCGCTCGGGCTCGATCCTTACGACGCGCTGCTCGACGGCTACGAGCCGGGCGGGCGGGCGGCCGACATCGACGCCGTGTTCGCCGATCTCGCCAAGTTTCTGCCGGGCTTCATCGACCGCGTGCTCGAACGCCAGGCGCACCGGCCCGCGCCGCTTGCCCTGCAGGGGCCCTTCGACGTCGACGTCCAGCGCCGGCTCTGCCGCGGCCTGATGCAGGCGCTCGGCTTCGATTTCAGGCACGGACGCCTCGATGAAAGCCATCATCCCTTCTGCGGCGGCGTGCCCGACGACGTGCGGCTCACCACCCGCTACGACGAAAACGACTTCATGCAGGGCATCATGGGCGTGATGCACGAAACCGGACACGCGCTCTACGAGCAGGGCCTGCCGGCCGACTGGCGTCACCAGCCGGTGGGCGAGGCGCGCGGCATGTCGATGCACGAAAGCCAGTCGCTGATCGTCGAGATGCAGGCGGCGCGCTCGCGCGAGTTCATCGAGTATCTCGCGCCGCGCCTGCGCGAAACCTTCGGCGGTTCAGGCCCTGCGTGGGAGGCCGAAAACCTTCATGCCCATTACATCCGGGTGGAACGGTCCTTCATTCGCGTCGATGCCGACGAAGTGACCTATCCCGCACACGTCGTCCTGCGCTATCGCCTCGAACGCGCGTTGGTCGGGGGCGAACTGACGCCGGCCGACCTGCCCGGCGCGTGGAACGACGCAATGAAGGACCTGCTCGGCATCGTGCCGCCCGACGACGCGCTCGGCTGCCTGCAGGACATCCACTGGTATTCGGGCTCGTTCGGCTATTTTCCCACCTATACGCTCGGCGCCATGACGGCGGCCCAGCTCTTCCGCGCGGCCGGGGCGGCGGTGCC
This sequence comes from Alphaproteobacteria bacterium, assembly GCA_964229575.1. Taxonomy (GTDB): domain Bacteria; phylum Pseudomonadota; class Alphaproteobacteria; order SMXQ01; family SMXQ01; genus WHSO01. The sequence goes on along the minus strand of CAXRES010000002.1, from coordinate 11,166 downwards.
GGGCATCCCGCAGGCGCTGGCGCGGGGCGATTTCGCCCCCCTGATGGGCTGGCTGCGGGCCAACGTGCATGGCCGGGGGTCGTGCGTCTCGACCCGGGAGATCCTCGAAAAAGCCACCGGCCGGGGGCTCGACGCACGGGCCTTCGAGGCGCATCTGGCCGAGCGTTACCTTGCCTGATCGGCCCCCGGCGGCTAGTCTCTAGACCCGCTTTTTTGCCGTAATTCCAAGGCCTCGCGGCCGTCTGGAGAGGTCCGTTGCGTTACGTTTCCACCCGTGGGCAGGCGCCCGTCGTCGATTTTGCCGATGCGTTGCTGGCCGGTCTCGCCCGCGACGGCGGCCTTTATGTGCCGGAAAGCTGGCCCTGCCTGAGTGCTGCCGAGATCCGCGCGCTTGCCGGGCTGCCTTATGCCGAAGCCGCCTTCCGCGTGAGCCGGCCCCTCGTCGGCGACGCCATCGATGAGGCGACCTACCGGGACATTCTGGAACAGACCTATGCCGGCTTCAGCCACGCGGCGACCGCGCCGCTCGTCCAACTCGCGCCCAACCACTGGCTGCTGGAGCTGTTCCACGGCCCGACCATCGCGTTCAAGGACTACGCGATGCAGTTGCTCGGCAACCTGTTCAACCATGTGCTGTCGCAACGCGGGCGGCGCGTCACCATCGTCGGCGCCACCTCGGGCGATACCGGATCGGCCGCGATCGAGGCGTGCAAGGACCGCGACGCCATCGACATCTTCATCCTCTATCCGCACAACCGCGTCTCCGAGGTCCAGCGCCGCCAGATGACCACGGTGGCTTCGAAGAACGTCCATTGCTTCGCCTTGCGCGGCACTTTCGACGACTGCCAGGCGATCCTCAAGGCGCTGTTCGCCGATGGCGCCTTCCGCGACGAGGTGTCGCTCACCGGCGTCAATTCGATCAACTGGGCGCGCATCCTGGGCCAGATCGTTTATTACTTCGTCGCCGGCGCGGCCCTTGGCGCGCCCGATCGCGGGGTGTCGTTTGCCGTGCCGACCGGCAACTTCGGCAACGTCTATGCGGGCTATGCGGCCCGTCGCATGGGGCTGCCGGTAGAACAGCTCGTTCTCGCTACCAACGCCAACGACATCCTTTCGCGCACCCTTGCCACCGGCACGATGAAGCGCGGCGAAGTGGTGCCCTCGCTGTCGCCCTCCATGGATATCCAGGTCGCCTCCAACTTCGAGCGCTTCCTGTTCGAGATCGTGGGGCGCGACGGGGCGCGCGTCGCCCAGCAGATGGCCGCCTTCGCCGATACCGGCGAACTGACGCTGGCGCCCGGCCTGTGGCGCGAGGCGACGGCCGTTTTCACCGGCTATCGGCTGGACGATGCGGGCACGATCGAGGAAATCCGCGAGAGCCTCGCGCGCACCGGCCAGGTGCTCGACCCGCACACGGCGATCGGCGTGGCCGGCGGCCGCGCCGCGCTCTGCGCGGCAAACATAACGGACGGCGGCTCCGCCGCCGCCGCACGGCGGGATGCGGCCGTTCCCATGGTCTCGCTCGCTACCGCCCATCCGGCCAAGTTCCCCGACGCGGTCAAGCGGGCGACCGGGCGGGTGCCCGAGCTGCCGGCGCACATGGCCGATATCTATTCACGCAAGGAGCGCTTCGAGGTGATCGACAACGACGTGGCCGCGGTCAAGAAGGCCGTGCGCGCCCGGCTATCGCGGAAGGTGCAGGCATGACGGTCGAGGTCACCAGGCTCGCCAACGGCATGACGGTCGCCACCGATACGCTGTCGGGGGTCGAGACGGCGGCCATCGGCGTCTGGGTCGGCGTCGGCGCGCGCCACGAGACGCCGGAGGTCAACGGCGTTTCGCACATGCTCGAACACATGGCATTCAAGGGCACCGGTCGGCGCACGGCGCAGTCCCTCGTCGAGGAGGTGGAGAACGTCGGCGGGCAGATCAACGCCTACACCTCGCGCGAGAACACCGCCTACTACCTGCGCGTGCTCGCCGCCGACGTGCCGATGGCCGTCGATATTCTGGCCGACATCCTGCAAAACCCGACCTTCGACGGCGAGGAGCTCGAGCGCGAGCGCGCCGTCATCATTCAGGAAATCGGCCAGTGCGAAGACACGCCCGACGACGTGATCTTCGATCATTTCCAGGCGACGGCCTTCCCGGCCCAGGCGCTCGGCCGGTCCATCCTCGGCACCCACGATCTCGTCGCCGGCATGACGCGCGAATCCATCGCCGGCTACATGAAGGGCCATTACGGCGCCGATCGCATGGTGCTGGCGGCGGCCGGCAAGGTCGACCATCATGCGCTGGTCCGGCTCGCCGAAACATCCTTTACCGCGCTGCCGATCCTGGGCAAGACCCGGCCCGACGCGGCGCGCTACGGCGGCGGCGAGCGCCTGCAGGAACGCGAACTCGAACAGGTCCACGTCGTGCTCGGCTTCCCCGGCGTCGCCTACGACGATCCCGACTACTACACGATCAGCGTGCTGAGTTCGGTGCTCGGCGGCGGCATGTCCTCGCGGCTTTTCCAGGAAGTGCGCGAAAAGCGCGGGCTCGTCTATTCGATCTACACCTTCGCGTCGAGCTATCGCGACGGCGGCCTGCTCGGCATCTATGCCGGCACCGGCGCGGAGGAGATTCCGACGCTGATGCCGGTGCTTGCCGAAGAACTCCGCAAGGTAGGCGACACGGTATCGGATGAGGAACTCAAGCGCACCAAGGCACAGCTCAAGGCGGGCCTGCTGATGGCGCTTGAGCACACCCGGGGCCGGGCCGAGCGGCTCGCCCAGCAGATCATGATCTACGGCCGGCCCATCGGCTCGGACGAAATCATGGCGCGCATCGATGCCGTCGATGCCGGTGCGCTCGCGCGCGTGGCCGATCGTACCTTCCGCGCCCGGCCGACGCTGACCGCCCTCGGGCGCGTCGGCGGCTTCGGCCGCCTGCCCTCCATCGCCCAGTCGCTGAGCGCGGCGGAGTAGCGGCCATGTTCGATCTGTTCAAGGGAAACACGGGGCTTCCCCTCGACGAACGGATCGACGGCCGCAAGATCTACATCCGCCCGCCCGCCGATGCGGACTGGGCCGAATGGGCGCAACTGCGCGAGCTGTCGCGCGATTTCCTCGTGCCGTGGGAGCCGACCTGGCCGGCCGATTGCCTGACCCGCGCCGCCTTCCGCCGCCGGCTTCGCCATTACGGCGAGGAATGGCAGTCGGGCGCGGGCTATGCCTTCTTCATCTTCTCGCGCACGGGTGACGCCCTTCAGGGCGGCATCACGCTGTCGAACGTGCGACGCGGCGTGGCGCAGACCGGCACGCTCGGCTACTGGGTGGGCAAGACCTGCGCGCGCCAGGGCGTCATGTCGGACGCCATCCGCTGCATGCTGCGCTTCTGCTTCGACAATCTGCGCCTGCACCGGGTCGAGGCCGCCTGCCTGCCGCGCAACGCGGCAAGCCGCGGCGTACTCGCCAAGGCCGGATTCCGCGAGGAAGGCTTCGCGCCCAAATACCTGCGCATCAACGGCGAGTGGGAGGATCATCTGCTGTTCGCGATCCTCGAGAACGAGGCGGCCGGCCTGCGCGCGCGCGAAGGTCTCATTCCGACGGTTCGCTGAGGTGACCGGCGCCGAAGTTCAGGCGTGTCCGGCCTGGCCCGAGAGCAGCGCGGCCGAAACCCCGAGCTTGGCGAGCGCGCCGTCCCACTTGGCCGTGAGGTCGTGACCGAAGATGAGCGCCTCGTCGGCCGGCGCCACCAGCCAGCCGTTGTCCTGGATTTCGTTGTCGAGCTGCCCCGGCCCCCAGCCCGCGTAGCCGAGCGCCCGCAGGCGGCGCCGCGGGCCCTCGCCGCGCGCCATGTCGCGCAGGATGTCGAGCGTGGCGGTCAGGCCGACGACGCCCACCATCAGGGTCGAGTCCTGCTTGTAGTCGGGCGAGTGCAGCACGAAGCCGCGCCCGGTTTCGACCGGGCCGCCGAACATGACGCGGATCTCCGCGCCCGGCGCCGGGGCCTCGATCTTCAGTTGCTTGAGCAAATCGGGAAAGGTGATGCTTTCGATCTGGCGGTTGAGAACCAGGCCCATGGCCCCGTCCCTGGTATGGGCGCAGATATAAACGACCGTGCGCGCGAAGCGCGGGTCCTGCATCTGCGGCATGGCGACCAGCAGCTTGCCGGTCAGGTAGCCGTCCCCGGTATTCTTTTCGCCCGATGTGCCCTTTTCGCCGGAATCGCCCATGATACGCACCTTTCAACGTCAAAATGGGAAGCCGTTACGAACGGCGCAATCCTATCATGACGCCGGCGTGATGATAATTGATGTCCGCCGCATCCGCGGTTTGCTAAGAAAAGCGGGCGAAACGGATCATCCATGGCATTAACCAAACCCGGGCCTGCGGTATTTTCGGCGCTTGCGCTTGCGCTCGCTTTCGCCCTCCAACTGGCTTTCGCCGGCGCGGCCGGTGCGGCAGCGTCGCCGTGGGACAGGAACGATCATGTCGAGCTGCGCCTGATCGCCAGCCCGCGCGGGGCAGGGGGCGCGCTCGATCTCGGGCTCGAGTTCCGCATGAAGCCCGGCTGGCACATCTACTGGCGCTCGCCCGGCGATGCCGGCCTGCCGCCGCGCATCGACTGGGCCGGGTCGGCGAATTTCGACGCGCCCGAGATCGCCTGGCCGCTGCCCGAACGCTTCACCATCTTCGGGCTGACCACCTTCGTCTATGGCGGGCGCGTCGTGCTGCCCATCGCCGCGCGCGCGCCCGATGCGCGCGCGCCCGTAAGCCTCAGGGCGAAGGTGAGCTATCTGGTCTGCGAGAAGATATGCATCCCCTACGATGCAAGCCTCGCGCTCGATCTGTCCCCGGATGCTGCCGGCGGCGACGAGGCGGGGGACCTCGCCGCCTTCCGTGCCCGGGTGCCGCCCCGCGTCACTGCGGGCGACGCCGCGGCCGCCCTTTCGGTGACCCGTGCCGCGCTGGTCAGCGACCGCGGGGGCCTGTGGCTTGAGGTGCTGGCGCGCAGCGCCGCACCCCTCGCGCGGCCCGAAATCATGGTCGAAGGCCCGCCCGCGCTTCGTTTCGGCCCGCCGCGCATCGATATCGCCGCCGACCGGCGATCGGTGCTGTACCGCCTGCCCGCCGCCGTGGTCGGTCAGGGCGGCGCGGTGCCCGAGGACCCCGCGCTCATCGTGACGCTTGCCGATCTGGGCCGCGAAGGAAGCGGGCCGGACTCAAGCGCGCCTGCGCGCGGTTTGGACTCAAGCGCGCCTGCGCGCGGGTTGGACTCAAGCGCGCCTGCGCGCGCGGTGGAACAGGCCGTCAAGGCCGACAGCCGCGCGGCGGCCGAGGCCGGCACCGGGCTTCCGTGGATTCTCGCCGTGGCCTTGCTCGGCGGGCTCGTGCTCAACCTGATGCCCTGCGTGCTGCCGGTGCTTTCGCTCAAGCTCCTCGCGGTGGTCGGCCACGGCGGGGAGCGCGCCGAGGTGCGCCGCGGTTTCCTCGCCACCGCGGCCGGCATCGTGTTCTCCTTCTGGCTGCTGGCGGCGGGCGCACTCGGCCTCAGGTCGGCGGGCCTTGCCGTCGGCTGGGGCATCCAGTTCCAGTCGCCGGTATTTCTGGGCTTCATGGCGGTCTTGCTGACGGTCTTCGCGGCAAGCCTGTTCGGCATCATCCGCATTCCGCTGCCGGGTTTCGCCGGTGCCCTGGCCGCCCGCGCGCCGGGCGAGGTCAGGGCGGAAGGCCGCCGTTCGCTCGCCGGCGCCTTCGCCACCGGCGCCTTTGCCACGCTGCTGGCGACACCGTGTTCGGCGCCTTTCCTCGGCACGGCGCTCGGTTTCGCGCTGACGCGCGGGGCCAGCGAAATCGTTGCGGTGTTCACCGCGCTCGGCCTCGGCCTTGCCGCGCCCTATCTCGCCGTCGCGCTGTTTCCGCGCCTGGCGGCGCATCTGCCGCGCCCGGGTGCCTGGATGGTCTGGCTGCGCCGCGGCCTCGGCATCGCGCTGCTCGCCACCGTCGCCTGGCTCGGCACCATCCTGTGGACGGTGAGCGGGGCGGGCGCGCCCACGCGCGAGGCCGCCCACTGGCGTCCCTTCGACAAGGTCGAGCTTTACAATCTGGTGGCCCAGGGCCGCACCGTGTTCGTCGACGTGACCGCCGACTGGTGCGTTACCTGCAAGGCGAACAAGGCGCTGGTCATCGACCGCGGCCGGGTGGCCGCCGAACTGGCCTCGGGCCGGGTGATTGCCATGCGGGCCGACTGGACGCGGCCGGATCCCCGCATAACCGCGTATTTACGCAGTTTCGGCCGATTCGGCATTCCGTTCAACGCAGTCTATGGCCCGGCCCGGCCGGACGGCATCGCCCTTCCAGAAATACTAACAGAATCAATGATCTTGGAAGCTTTCCGGGCGGCAGGGGAAAGCAAATAACCCTACACCCCGGGGGGTGGATTCATCCTCGCCGATGGTCGAAAATGGCCTCCTAAACAGCCCGGCCCGCGTATCGGCACGGGAAAAAATCGTTCAGGAGAGAACCAGCATGACCATCAAGGTGGGCGACAAGATTCCGTCCGTGACCCTGCAACAGAAGACCGCCGAAGGGGTGCAGTCGGTGAACACCGACGACTTCTTCAAGGGCAAGAAAGTCGTTCTGTTCGCCGTGCCCGGCGCCTTTACGCCTACCTGTTCGGCCAAGCACCTGCCCGGCTTCGTCAAGAACGCGGCCGCCATCAAGGGCAAGGGCGTCAGCGAGATCGCCTGCGTCGCCGTCAACGACGCTTTCGTGATGGACGCCTGGGGCAGGGACCAGAAGGCCGAGGGCAAGGTGACCATGCTCGCCGACGGTTCGGCGAAGCTGGCCAAGGCTCTCGGTCTCGATCTGGATCTGACCGAACGTGGCCTCGGCGTGCGCTCCCAGCGCTACGCGATGGTCGTGGACAACGGCACGGTGAAGCTCCTGAACGTCGAGGAGGCGGGCGCGTTCGACAAGTCGAGCGCAGAGACGGTCCTCGCCGCACTGTAGAGAGTTTTGCCGCACCGTAGCTTCGGTTTATCGCAGGACCGGGCTTCTTCGCAGGCGGCAGAAAAGGGGCCGCGCGTTCATCGCGCGGCCTCTGCTTTTTCGGGCATTTCCTGCTTCAGCGCGGGACGGCGTTTCGCGCCAGCTCGTCGGCGCGTTCGTTTTCCGGGTGGCCGTCGTGGCCGCGGACCCAGTGCCATGAAACCCGGTGACGTGCGCGCGCCGCGTCGAGGCGCTTCCACAGGTCGTCGTTCTTCACCGGCTTCCGGGCCGCCGTCTTCCAGCCGTTTCGCTTCCAGTTGTCGATCCACTGGGTGATGCCGTCCTTGACGTACTGGCTGTCGGTGTGAAGGCGCACGGCCATCGGGCGCTTCAGGCTGTCGAGCGCGACGATGGCGGCCATCAGTTCCATGCGGTTGTTGGTGGTCTCCTTTTCCCCGCCGGAGAGTTCCTTTTCGTTGCCGTTCCAGCGCAGGATCGCGCCCCAGCCGCCCGGCCCGGGATTCCCCGAGCAGGCGCCGTCGGTGAAGATGTCGACGATGTCCTCGCTCACCACGCCCCCGGCCCGTTCGTCAGCCGCCATCGAGTCCGTAGGCCGAAGGCCCGGCAAGACCCTGGTGGAAGCGCAGCTTGGCCAGGTATTCGCGCGGGTCCTTGCGCGTCACCCGGGCGCCCTCGGGGTGGTTGAACCAGTCGTAAAGCCGGGTCAGCAGGAAGCGCATGGCGGCGCCGCGGGCCAGGCGCGTCAGCGCCGCGAGTTCCGCCGCCTCCAGGGCGCGCACCTTCTGGTAGCCCGCGAACATCAGCCGCGCCTTGGTGATGTTGAAGGAACAGTCGGGCTCGAAGCACCAGGCGTTGAGGCAGATGGCGAGTTCGTAGGCATAGGCATCGGTGCAGGCGAAGTAGTAGTCGATGATGCCGGAGAAGTCCTGGCCGATGAAGAACACGTTGTCGGGAAAGAGATCGGCGTGGATCACCCCGGTCGGCAGGCCCCTGGGCCAGTCGGCTTCCAGCGCGTCAAGCTCGCGCGCGACCATATCCGCGAGGCCGGGCGCGATCTCGTCGGCGCGCGCGCGCACGTCTTCGAACAAGGGCCGCCAGCGCGAAAGGCCGAGGTCGTTCGTGCGCTTCATGGCGAAGCTCGCACCCGCGAGGTGCATGCGCGCCATCGCCTCGCCCAGCTGCGCGGTGTGATGGGTCTGGATGCGCCGCGGCCACACGCCGTTGAGGAAGCTGACGATGGCGGCAGGCCGCCCGGCCAGCCGGCCGAGCGCCTTGCCCGCCCGGTCGTGGATCGGCGTCGGGCAGGGGAAGCCCTTGGCCGCGAGGTGATCCATCAGCCCGAGGAAGAACGGCAGGTCCTGCTCGCGCACCCGCCGCTCGTAAAGCGTCAGGATGTAGCTGCCCGAGCCGGTCTGCAGCAGGTAGTTGGAGTTCTCCACCCCCTCGGCGATGCCCTTGTAGGACAGGAGCGGCCCGAGGTCGTAGCCGGCAAGAAACTGCGCCAGATCGTCGTCGCCGACTTCCGTGTAGACGGCCATGCGCGTCCTAGCCCGCGAGCGCGCGCGGCAGGGAGAACACGACGTTTTCCTCGCACACCGAGACGGTTTCCACGGTGACGTCGAAGCGCCGGCCGAGCCATTCGACGACTTCCTGCACCAGTACCTCCGGCGCCGAGGCGCCGGCCGTGATGCCGAGGGTCCCGACGCGCTCCAGCGAGGACCATTCGATGTCGCTCGCCCGCTCGATCAGCACGGCGCGCTTGCAGCCCGCGGCGGCGGCGACCTCGACCAGGCGGCGGGAATTCGACGAATTGGGCGCGCCGATCACCACCCCGGCATCGCAGCGCGGCGCGATGGCCTTGACCGCATCCTGGCGGTTGGTGGTGGCGTAGCAGATGTCGGCCTTGGCCGGCGCTGCGATCGCCGGAAAGCGCCGCTTGAGCGCCTCGACGATCTGGGTGGTGTCGTCGACCGAAAGCGTCGTCTGGGTCGTGTAGGCGACGCGGGCGGGATCGGGCACTTCGACCCGTTCGGCCTCGGCCGCCGACTGGACGAGCGTGATCGCGTCCTTCGGCACCTGGCCGAGCGTGCCTTCCACCTCCGGATGGCCGGCATGGCCGATGAGGATGACGTGGTAGCCCTGGCGCACGCGGCCGGCCGCTTCGGCATGAACCTTGTTGACCAGCGGGCAGGTGGCATCGAGGTATTCGAGGCGCCGGCCCAGGGTCTCGTCGACCACGGTGCGGGCGACGCCGTGGGCCGAGAAGATGACGATGGCGCCGTCGGGAACCTCGGATATCTCGTCGACGAAAACCGCGCCCTTGGCCTCCAGCTCCTCGACCACATGGCGGGGGTGGACGATTTCGTGGCGGACGTAGACCGGATCCTCGCGGCCGGCGAGCGCCGCCTCGACGATCTGGATGGCGCGCTCGACGCCGGCGCAATAGCCGCGCGGGGCGGCCAGCAGCACGCGCAACGGCCGGCGCGGGCCGGCAGGATCGGCGGAAGACGGTGGGACGGTGTTCTGCATCCTGGGTCTCGCCCGGTTTGCCGGGGCGCCGCAGCGCCCGGCCGATGGTCCGTTTCAAGCCAGACTATATGGGATTCGCCCTGTTTTCCAATGGCTACGGGGGGTAATATCGGCGCGCCCGCCGAGCCGATCCGGCCGGAAAGAGACAGTTCAAGGACCCGCGTTATGGCCGACCCCGTGATTGCCCGCAAGAACTACTACGAAGTCGATCTCGAGGCGGGCAAGGAGTACCTGTGGTGCGCCTGCGGGCGTTCCCAGGCGCAGCCCTTCTGCGACGGCGCGCACAAGGGTTCCGAATTCCGCCCGAAAACCGTCAAGGTCGATCAGGATCTGCGCCTCTATCTCTGCGGCTGCAAGCAGACCACCGACGCGCCCTATTGCGATGGCACCCATGCGTTTCTTTAGGCCGCGTTTTTTCAGGCTTTTCGCCGTCGTGGTTCTGGCGCTGGCCGTGGCGGCCTGCGCCAATCCGTTCAAGAAGAAGACGCCGCCCCCCTGTCCCAGCGGGATCATCGTGAAGGACGCCTCGCGCAAGGTCGTCTACCGCGAAGGTCCGGGGCGCGATGTCACCGACATCCTGTTCGAGGCATCGCTGCCGCGCGTGCTGCTCTCGTGCAGGTATGACGACACCGGCGTCGAAGTGACGACGCTGCTGACCATCGTCGCCGCCCGCGGCCCTGCCGACACGGCCCGCAGCGCCACCGTGCGCTACTTCGCCGCCGTCATCGCCCCGGCCGGCGACATCATCGGCAAGCGCGAGTTCGAAACCGATCTCACCTTCCCGATCAACATCGACCGCGGCGCCACGACCGACGAACTGGTCCAGCGCATCCCGGTCGGCAAGGACATCTCGGCCGAGGAATTCACCATCGCCATCGGCTTCCAGTTGACGCGCGAGGAACTGGAAGCCAATCGCAAGGCCGGCCCGACCTCGCTGATCGCCCCGGCCGGGGTGCGGCCGAGCATCCCCTCGACGGGTCCTTCGCCCAAGGACGACTTCCCGCAGGCGCGTCCGGAAACATCGCAGTAGGTTATCCACAGCGCACGGCGCGGTGCGCCCGCTTCATGCCGGGGCGAAATCGCTGTGGATAAGTGGCGGGCCGCGGTTGACCGGCACCCCCCCGCCGCTAAGATGGTTTTCGCCAATAGGACACGTCATGTGATCCCTGCGGGAGAGACCGGCGGAGCGTTTGCCGCCGGCGCCGAAGGAGCAACCGCCCCGGAAACTCTCAGGCAAAAGGACCGCAGGGGGATGGCACTCTGGAAAGCAGGCGCGGGCCCGGATTCGTTCCGGTTTCGCGCCTCACCGAAGATGTAAGCCGGACGCATCCGGTGATTCTTTCAGGTTCTGGGACAGAGGGGGCGCGGACGACGGAATGACTCCGTCCCCGCCCTCGACGGGAGACCCAGAGTGCCGAGTTCAGATACCGCCCCGGCCACGCTCCAGCGTACTGCCCTTCACGCGCTCCATGTCGAGCTCGGGGCGAAGATGGTGCCGTTCGCCGGCTACGACATGCCGGTGCAGTACCCGGACGGCATCCTCAGGGAACACCTGCATTGCCGCGCCGCCGCCGGCCTGTTCGACGTTTCGCACATGGGCCAGGCGCGCATCGACGGCAAGGCCGCCGTCGCCGCGTTC
>CAXRES010000001.1:0-2427 GCA_964229575.1 Alphaproteobacteria bacterium | reverse complement strand
CGGGCGAGGGCCAGCTCTTCCTGCTCGACGGCGACGACGACATCGACTACCTGGCCGGCGGCCCGGCGCCCGCGCCGCTCACCCACGACGACCTCGCCGCCAAGGCCGACTACACCTTCGACTACAACGCCGGGCTGTTCTACTAGGCCGCGCGGCGCACGGCGAACAACAAAAGGCCCGGCCGTCCGCCGGGCCTTTTTGCATGACCAGGCGGCGGGGCGCGTTTGCGGGGATATCGGGGCGTAGAAGCCGCGGAAATCCGCGATCCCTAAAATTTTAGGAAAAACCCCAATAAATCCAATTCGATAACATTTGAAACACGCATCGTGTCTGAATTAAATCTGCCCCGTATTCAAGTCACGGAGAACGGCCATGACTGCGACGGTTTCCTATGAAGTACATGTGATGCGCAGCGGGCGCTGGACGACCGCCGGCATTTATCAGGACAAGAGCGAGGCGCTGCGCGACGCGCGCGGCTCCATGCGCAAGCGTTACCTGGGCATCCGGGTGATCGAGGAAATCTTCGACCCCGAACGGGACCGCTTCGTCACCCGCACCATCTACAGGGACAATTTGCGCACCTCGTCCCCGGGCGATCAGGATGCCGGCCAGGCGAAGGGGATGACCGTCAATGCCGACGGCACCCTGGCGATGGACGAAGGCGACGAAACGGCGTCGGGCTTTCCCTACATGGTGATGGCACTGCTCGGCGTGCCGACCCTGCTGCTTGCGGGCATCGGCAGCCTGTTCTGGCTGGGTCTCGTTTAGCAATCATCCGGGGATGGCCCGAGGGCGGGCGGAGGCTTGCTTCCGCCGGGGCCGTTCCGATCCCTCGACTACGTCCCCGAAAAAGCGGGGGGCGCTCCAAAGGGCGCCCCCCGCGATTTTTTCCGGTTTCGGTCGACCGGGCCGATCAGACAGGCCGATCAGACAGGCCGATCAGCCAAGCGGATCAATAGGTGCGCGCGGCGCAGAAGGCGACGACGTCGAGCAGCGCGCGCTTGATGTCGCCATCGGGGAAGATATCGAGCGAATCGTGGGCGAGCTGGGTGTAGTGCCGCGCGCGGTCGAGCGAATCTTCGAGCGCCCCGCGCCGGATCATCATTTCGGTCGCCCGTTCGAGATCGCCCTCGCGCTGGTCGATGTCCTCGATGGTCCGTCGCCAGAAGGCGCGTTCGTCGTCGTCGCCGCGGCGGAAGGCGAGGATGACGGGTAGCGTCACCTTGCCCTCGCGGAAGTCGTCGCCGGTTTCCTTGCCCATCGTCTCGGCGCCCGAGGCATAGTCCATCACGTCGTCGGTGAGCTGGAAGGCGATGCCGAGGTTGAGGCCGAAGGCGTGCAGCGCCTCCTCCTCGACCTTGGGTCGGCCGGCGACCACCGCGCCGAGCCGCGTCGCCGCGGCGAACAGCGTCGCCGTCTTTGACGTGATGACCTGGAGGTAGGCCGCTTCCGAGGTTTCGGTGTCGTTGGCCGTGGTCAGTTGCAGCACTTCGCCCTCGGCGATGACGGCGGCGGCGTTCGACAGGATGGCAAGCACGTCGAGCGATCCGTCGGCCACCATCAGCTGGAAGGAGCGCGAGAACAGGAAATCGCCGACCAGCACGCTCGGCTTGTTGCCCCAGACGGTGTTGGCCGTCGCCTCGCCCCGGCGCAGATCGGAATCGTCGACCACGTCGTCGTGCAGGAGCGTGGCGGTATGGATGAATTCGACCGCCGCGGCGAGGCCGGTGTGGCGCTGGCCGCGGTAGCCGCAGAGCTTGGCCGCGCCGAGCAGCAGCATGGGGCGCAGGCGCTTGCCGCCGGCGGCGATGATATGGCCGGCGAGCTGCGGGATCAGCGCCACCGGGCTTTCCATGTGGCGCAGGATCGCCTGGTTGACCCGCGCCAGGTCGTCGGCGACAAGCTGGTGCAGCGCCTCGATCGACGGCTTGGCGCCGCGCTCGCGCTTGTCATCGAAGGGAACGACGATGGCCAATGGTGTCTCCACATGAAGTGCGGGCGCCGGCCGCCCGCTTCGTGCTATAGGCCCTTTGTCGGCGGGGCTCAAGCGGGGCGGAGCATAAAAGCCCGCCCCCGTCGTCGCAACCCTGCGCTCGGCCCCCGTCTTGAGTGAAATGGGCTGCGGGAGAAAAGGGCCTTGAAGGAACTGTTCAAGACCAACGATCCGGTGCTCCTGTCCTGGGCCCAGGCCCTGCTGGCCGGGGAAAACATCGACTCCTGGGTGCTCGATCAGCATACTTCGGTCCTTGAAGGCAGCATCGGCGCCATCCCGCGCCGCCTGGTGGGGGCCGACGAGGATTACCCGCGCGCGCGCGCGATCATCGACCAGGGCCGGGCGGAACTGGACGGCAGGCCGCCGGGGCAGGCGGTGGACGTGGACCGGGGTTCGGGGAATTCCGCCGCCGCGCCGACCCCGCAGGTGGCCGA